>CAZFPS010000001.1:0-19074 GCA_964520705.1 uncultured Planctomycetia bacterium
GTTATCGGCTTCCTCTTCCCTGACAATAGAAAATGATAATTCTCCTCATCTATATCTGTTGATGAATATGGGGAGACTACTATATAGGAATAGCCTTTGTCCTTTAACATGCAGGTTATGCCTTTAGTGTGAAAACCTCCTGATATAAGCGCGGATACCTTTGCATCGCACTTCTCTATCTCTGAGATAGAATTTCTTACCATCGCGGTATCGCGTTTCTTTACTGTCTTGTAAAAATCCTCTAATCCCTCTAAATGAGCATCTATTAAATCAGGATTAAAGTCTATAAAAGCTGAGATTTGATATTTCTTTAAGGTTGGTTTCAGGAAGGTTTCAAAAAAGCTTATTTTATGAGATTCTTTATTCTCCAGGTAATAATCCAGCTCTTCATTTGATACCTTGAGATTAAAAAACCCTTCTAAGAATTTTATGTTTCGAAGGGCTTTTATGAAGGTCTTTTGCTCAGTTGCCTTCGCAAGATGAATTTTTACTTCATATGCCAAATCATCCATCTCATTGAAAAGCTTTGTGGAGTCCAATGAATTTACCTTTGTAAGATATTCTACAAATTCATTTAGATTTGAATATTTTGCGACCTTATCCGGCATATGCCGTAACGCTAAATCCTTTAAGTAGCTATAAAATGAAAAGGGAGAGATCTTTTGGCCTTTGAAAAGTTGCGCCTTTACCATCAAAGAGTCTATGTCGCTTTTAAGGTTCTTTTTTAAAAACTCCGCCTGTAGATTAATAAGCAGGCTCTGGGATTCATGCATTATCTTTTGCTGATTTACAGTCTTTTCCAGTTTGAGGGTTTCCATGAGAAGGGTAATGTTCTTTGAGCGAAGGTCAACCGAAGCAAGGCCGAAGCCTAGAAGATACTCGAGATATTCATTCGTCTCTATCTTCTCTTCCTCGTATTCTTTTTCCTTTGTATCTATCTCTAAAAGTTCCTTTGAATAGACTTTAGGCTTTAATTCTTCCAATGCCTTTTGGGCTTGCGAGATAAATACCTGTGAAGAGGGGCTGAACTTTATGATTTTATTAAATTCTATGATATTCTTGAAATATATGTCCCTATCTTCTATTCCCCAGATAGGTAGTTCTGGATACTTTGTGATAGATAAATATTCTTCCCCTGTTAATTCCCCTGAATCTATAAAAAGACGCGCTGTTTTTTCTCTTACCTCAGAATCCGGAAAGCTTGATACGCTGGATGTATCTACTTCTCCTTCCGCGCCTTCTGAACAGACCAGGCCTAATCCATAATCCTTTATAAGCAATTCTAATATGCTGGCTGAATTAAGCTGAGCCTCTGGATTTGTGTGAAGGTCCTGTATATGGACTATGAGTCGTGGATCACCTGAAGAGGCTTGATATACTTCTATTACTCTGCCAAGTTCTGATGGTATATGTATCTGAGATAGGTCTTTTAGGTGCTGCGAAAGGACTCTTTTTACCTCTTTTTTATGCTTTTCTGCCTTGGTGTCTTCTTCATTGAATATGGAGCTTTTCTCCTGGAGGCGCTGTTCAGATTGGGTGCTGAGTTTTTTGTAATCTACTTTTTTATTCTTGAAGAAAGAGCGGGAATTAGGGACTGCGTAGGAAGTATTGGTGAAGATAAATGTTATGAGCGTAATTACAGAAATGGCTTTTTTGATTGATGCGGAATTCATGTAGTTCCCCCTTAGTTTTTACCCTTTTTAAGGGTATTTATAAACTAATATAAATATACCACGAAAACGTTTTCCAGTCAAGTGAGTATTCGTAAAATTTAAGATTAAAGTAACTATAAAAACGATTTCGGTCTAGCGCTGTAAAAAGCCAAAATATACTCTTTACGCTTTTTTTATATACTTGTTAGTGTTTGAACCTGCCTATCTCTTAATCCCTTCACTCTTAATTCGCCATTTATCTTCAACGCGGCAATCTCTTCTATGAGCTCTCTTTCCTCAACACTAAGAGCATCGAAAAGCCTCTGTTGATCCTTTTTTATCTTACCAGCAAGATCTTTGACCGGTGCTTTGTCTGATCCAGTAATTGCCTTATACACTGCTTCATAAACCACCTGGACAATCTGAGTATTATACCCGTCTTCAGTGAATAAAGGCGGAAGCAGTTCATTATGCTTTGTTAAATTGACCAACGCTTCCACTGCTGCCTTGCCACTTTCCATAAACAATGCGTTTAGATCTCCTGTCTTTAAAACACCTTCCTTCACTGCATCGCTAAATGCCTTACTGAGCCCAGGAAATACATAGCAGTTATTTACTGATAATAGCCAGTCTTCAGCGCCTAAATACCCTACACCGACAACGCTGAATCTCTCTTTATCTTCGCCCCAGAGAGATTTGATTTCTTCAAGGCCTAAAGCAGGTGATGGATTATCCAATGTAAGAATAACAGCCTGTTTTTGCATATTCTTTATTAATCGAGTTGTTAATCCTCTATTATCCTCTCCGCTATAAGCATCCTTTCTCGCCAGCGTAATAAATGCGGCCGCATCATCTAACGCTCTCTGCAAATCTCCTTTAAAATCCACAATAATTTTTTCCTCTAATAATATCTTTTTCTTTTCATGCGATAAATCTGTACGCTCTGAATTAATCACTTTTCTATCTGCCATAACTATATTCTTAAATCCCAAGCTATAAAGCCCTCTTGCAACAGCCATCCCTGCCGCACCTGCTCCAGCGATTACAATCCGCGAATCCTTTGGCTTCCCTGTATTCTCAAATGCCTTTATAATAACTGGGGCAGCAGAGGCAAACGTCCCCATCTGGTCATCATGAAAAGTAGGCACGCCTTCTTCATTCATTCTCCTTAAAATCTCGAAACACTCCCCTGCTGCAAAATCCTCCATCATTAATATTGCGTTTGGAAAATCCTCCATCATCTTTTTTATACGCTGCACTGATTCTGTAACCATTGCTTCAAAATCTTCATGCCTTTCTCCGTTTGCTTGATACCTCTTTTTCTTCTCACTCAAATCTTTAAGGCCAACCGCTGCTGTAGGAACTGAGGCAAAAAAGCTATTTAATACTACCTTTCCATTCAGAGTAAGCATCTGGGGTTTCCATCCAGTATTTCCCTCTCCTAAATTGGCTGTACCAGGGGATGCGATAACAACACGTATATCTTGTCTCGACAACCCTGGAGGTATTATTGCGTAACTTATATCGTCTTCGTAAACATTTCTACTGATACCAAAAGAACTTCCCACGGCATATCTTTCAAATAATCCTTCATCCCCCACAACCTCCCTGACAGGTAACGCAACACCTGGGCTATAAATTGTAGCTAACATCTGGATACACCGAATCGGTATACTGCCATAACGCGCAAAAACCCACCCCATTAGATATTCGTAAATAGGTAAAAGATGTTCTCGAGATTTAACAAAATCCTTTAAAATTCTCCTTCTGGCCTTAAATTCTTTTATCAGACGAATGCCATCTTTGACCTTTCCTGAAGGATTATTAATCTCATCGAGTTTCTGGGTCTTTACTTTTAGTCTGTAGATACAGTAAAGGATATAAGCCAAAATCGGCGCCAATAACATAGATGACAAAATCTTTACTTTATTAGCCAATGTCTTAACTTGCTCAAATTTTTCTATGTTCTGTTCGAATTTTTTATCAATCCGTTCAAATTCTTTTACAATTTGCTCGAATTCCTTTTTAATTAGCTCAAATTTTTGAACTACCTGTTCTATTTGTTTTTTCTCATTTATTATTTGTCTTTGTACTTCTATCCTCTCTGTCTCTTCAGCTACTCCGGAAAGAAGATTAACTTTAAAAAATTCTCTTTGTCCTGAAACAAAAGTAGTTGCGGGCGTCTTGGTCTTAGGTGCAGCCAATGGATAAAGCACTGGAGAATAAGAAATTATTGATACCATAAAAGCGATGACCAAAACTAAATATTCACCATGCCAAAGTCTATTCGCATATCCAGATAATGCTCCTTTTACAGCAATCTTTTTCAAATGCTTCCCAAGATAGTCCTTGAACCAATTAGAAAACCGTTTTAAACTTTGACATAGTTTTGATATTAGCCATAGGAATGTAACTGAATATTCCGGATCTATATAATAGTCATCTTCACCATAAAAGCCATCCTTTGATTTGCCGCGAATTACACCTATCATCCCAAACGACCCTGCTAAAGATAAGGCCTGCCATACCGGTATAGGCTCCCCGCCCACTCCAAAGAAATGCGCCAACGCCCATTTCGAAATAACAGCGCCTAGGATAAGAGAGGAATAAACCGCCATCTTTTTAATCGGACTACTCCTTTGTTCCTCATTTACTCCATATACCACTTTTTTAACATTAATAACATCTTTTAAATCTTCTCTTCTCCCAATAAGGGGGACTATACGATTAATGCTAAATTGGGAAGTAGTATAACAAACGATATATTCAGCTTGATTCCCTTCCTCATCAACAACTTTTACCATAACCATAAGATGGGGAAATTCTATTCCATTTATCAAAACTGTGCCGTAAACACTCCGACCGTCAATCCCCAAATCTTTCATATGTTCTTTAACTATACTTGAAATGCGGTGGCAACCTCCGGGATAATCTCTTGAATCCATATATTCAGCTTTAATTTTGTCTGAACTTATCTTCAAAAATTCATTGAATTTATCTACCACTACCGGCTTTACACCTTCATTAAGCATAAACGGAAGCGCTTGTTGCTCAATATGGCTATCAATGGCTTCAACATTTAAAAACTCTTGTGGGAATTTTTCCTCCCATTTAATTTCATCTTTTCTTATTGCTATATTATCTGTCTCCAAAAATTCATATCTATCATAATGAAGTAAAAGACGTCTGCCTCCTGCGTTTAATATCAAAGGTATATTAGCCCGGTAAAAACCTGATTTTTCCTCTTCCACATCTATGCTTCCGTCTTTTTTTACCTTAATCGATAATTTTCCATTTATAATAGTGGCTTCTCCTCTGACCTCTATCAAAGGTAACAACTGCCCCCTGTCAATGATTTCTGCTGTTGCTCCATTTTTGAGCATAACATTTAATTTGCAATTGCCTTCCTTGGGTATACGGAAAATATCATTTTCCGGCAGAAAGATAAAACTTTTTTCCAATTCTTTTCCTGTACCTAAAGTGATTCGACCATCCCTGAGAAATATAGGGCCCTTACTTATTTCTTCCTGATAATTTTGACCTACAAAAACTGTATCTTGTGATCCAAATTGGATATTACTTAAATCAGCTGCCTGACTTCTTCCAGATAATAGTAAAATTGGGAGAAAGAAAAATAAATATATTAAAATACTTGATAAAAAAGCAGTTTCCCGTCTATTTATTCTGTCATTTCTGCAAAAGCAGGAATACAGAGAATCCTCTTTCTTCTTAGCAACAAGAACTTTGTCTTCTTTGCTAAAACTGACTCTTTCATATCCCAACTCAGGGAAAATAATTTCAGAAATACGGATATCATCCTCGGCATTATGGGGATTTGAATATATCCTAACCTCTCCCCCTGGTTTTAAAATCCGCAGTGTCTCACCGAACAACTGGATACATGGTTTACCAGGTCTAATATATGGCGAATGAAAAGTAACCAAATCCACTGAATCAGGCTTTAGATAAGTCTTACGGCTATCCCCTAAAAATACCTTCCTGCCTTGTTCCTGCGCTTGTATCACCCTTTTAACATTAGAATCTATACCCAAAACTTCAACATCATTGCCAAACGCTTCTGTGGCTAACTTTTCAATGTCTTCCATTGAGGCATTAGGGCCATAGTCGCCATTGCCATTCCCACTTCCCACATCCAAGACCCTGAATTTTGTCTGACTCTCTAAAAATGGATTCTTTGCTATTTCAACTACCCTCTCTAAATCTTCAAAAGAGTTTAATCTTAACTTCTGTGTCTTCAATAGTCTGGTTATGGCCCATTTTACAAATTGCGCATCTTTGCGTATCTTACCATCATTTTCATTAAGATTTCCTTCGATAACTTCCTTAAGTTTTAAAAAGACTTCCTCTGGCCAAAGTTCGTCTATATGCTTCTTTTCCCTCCCAAACACAAAGCGCATCCCTTTAAAATCTTCCTCATCTGCCCTATCATAATAACCCTTGAATTTATTCCATTTCTCTCCGTCTTCCTTTAATAAACGATTGAACTTTTTCTCTGACATAAAAGGATGAATACCACTTTTAAGATAAAAAGAACCGCGCTTTTTTCCTTCTTTTTCTTTAGTTAACCTCTTTCTAGTAGTTGGTTGCATCTTCTCGGCATGCGCTATCATCCATTGGGCTATCTTGTTTAAACGGTTGCTCGGTAATCGAATAAAGACATCACCTATCGCCCTCAAAATATCTGCCATAGTAATAAAGCTGCGCAGGTAAGTTATTTCTTCTGGATCTTGAATTCCCGCTTTCGTGAGAATGACGCCTTTGTCATCTATCTCAAGCATACTGTCAATCTTCCGTTCAACTCCTTCGCTTTCTTCTGTCTTAATCCGTAGATCCGGCTTATCGCTACTGGGGATAACTTTCACTCCTTCTTGCTCTTTTATCTTTTTAACTATATTGTCAATATCTTCTATCTTACGATGCGCTTCTCTGAGATAAGGTTCTATTTCCAAAGCAGCTTGATACGTCTTTCTGGCAAGTTCAAACTCTCCTTTTTCCAAATAGGCACTGCCTAATTCAAGATAAGCTTGATCAAACCCTTTAAGGATACTCGATTCAGGCTCAATTGCCATGGTAAGGTATTTTATAGCCAGATCGTAATCCCCTAATTTAGAATAAATGTATCCCAGCGAGTAATAAGGATAGCTAAAATCGGGATTCGCTTCCATTGCCTTGGTATAATATTTAACAGCCCGGGCAATTCCCATTGCCTTTCCATCTTTAAGGCAAAGATTCGCCAAACGGATATATCTAAGCGCGGACTTGGTTTCTTCGCTTATTCCTTTGATATCTTCGAAATTTATTCCATATAGTTGTTTTTGATCTATAATTTTCTCTTTCCATATGCCATTCTCTCTTACCTGAAGATAAATCTCCCTGTGATCTATGTCTTGCTCGCCCCAATTCAAATCATCAAATTCCCATCCATTTCTTCCCTCAATCAGATTGCATACATGCGCATTAGGAATCCTTATCCTTCCATTAAAATCCTTCATCACCATAACCATATGGTTGTTTAGTCCGAACTTCACCGCTAAAATTTCATACAACCTTGTCCATTCAAGGCACTTCCATGACGGGCATTTACGACTCGCCGTCTTTAGTGATTCAAATAACCATTCCCTTGCCGCATAAATAATCCTTGACCTTTTCTCGGCATTACCTGAACGCTTCAAACCCTCTAATTCTTCTTTGACCCAATCTCTAAATTCCTCGAGCTTCATATCTTTTACGCTGGCATTATGGGCACTAACTATCTTTTTCAATTCGCCATACAACTTCACATTGCTGAATAAACTAATTTCACTCCTCATTAAAGTTTCTTCTACCCAGTTATCTAAGGCTTGGTTTTCGCCTAAAATAGGAACCATGCTTTCTTGAAAAATCTGCGTCGATTTATCGCTTAGGCCGGAATTTTCCTTTTCTTCGTTTCCTGACTTTCCAATCTCTTCTGTCCATGGCTGTTGAGGCACATACATCCTCTCCTCAAATAATCTATAGATCTCTTCCACCCCAAGTACCCTGCTGTAATCAACTCTCGCGCCACGATAATCTTTATGAAAAAAATCTATCGAAAATTTATTTCCACCTGTTCCCTTAAGCCCCTCATTTAAGGCATAAAGGGGTGATATAATAATCGTAAGAGTAATGCTCAAGGCGAGAAAAACAGATTTGATTATACTGCTTTGTCTTTGGCTTGGAGAAAAAGATTTCTTAGCCGTAAATGCCAAAAGTGATTTTAACCCTTTTTTATTATTAAGGAAATATTCCCTTAAAATAACTGCCCAATTTCTTAAAAGACCCCGTAAAAGAGGCGTAGTTGACTCAGTAGCTACCCTTTGTTCTTTGGGAGGGATTGCCTCAGTCAATTTCAAAGCTTGGAAATCAGATTCATCCACTCCGTTACCTGAAAGGATTAGTCCAATAAGCTCATAAATTCCTGAAAGATACTCTGGCCTTAAAGCATATTGTGAATCTATAATAATTTTTATATTTTCTCCTGCTGGTACTGCAAGTTGCATAACATCGAGTATTTTGTTCCCTTTAGCTTCCTTGCCATTATACTCTATAGTTAAATCTATACGACATCCTGATAAATATGAACCAAACTTTACTAAATATTGACATGGCCTTTCATGAAGGCCATCTTCATCTTTGACTTCAAAAACTTTTCGAACTACATTTTTTGCCTCTTCAGGACTAATCCATGACTCGGCTGCGGGTGCTGCGGTAGCGATTCCATCAACAAAACCATCTAATAAAAATCTCCTAACTCTTTCTGCCATCTCGGGCGGTGAAAGATCTCCGGAAAACGAAATCTCCCTGCCTTCTTTTTTAACCCAAATTTCTCCTTCTTTAGCCTGAAATTCCACATCCTTTAAATCTACTTCTTCCATAACAGGTAAAGCAAGGGCTTCGGTCAAGTTCTTAAAACTTGGGACAGCTGAATGGATACTAATTTTTCCTATTAACTGGCTTAGTATCGTGCTCTCAGGTATAGCTTCTCTATGGACAACTGGGACATCTTCCAATGTTTCTTGTAATCTATTTATTATATTTATAGCTATTGTATCTTCTTCCCTCTGAGCTATATCCATTGCCTCATCTAAGCTTGTCCCTAACCAACCCTTAAGAACTGGTAATTCATACGCAAGATACGTATTAAGCGTCTTATCTGCATTGGCCCAGGAAGGATATACCTTTTCAATCCTATCCTTTCTTTTTCCAGGCCAGCTCCTACTGACTTCAATGGCTGAAAGCCCCTCACGATACCTTAAATCTATAATCTCGCGTAAAAGTCGCAGATTAGAAGAGCCCAAGACACGGCTGGATGAAACCTTAGATTGATTTGGCGCGGCTTTTTCACGGTCAGATGTAACCTTAAGGCTGGGTGCTGGCCTGACAAATTCAGAAAAGCTTAATCTATTTTTCTCTGGAATCTTGCTTAATATTTCGCCATTTAAAGCATAACTGCCTTCAGCAACAAGAATCTCGCCCTTACTTAACTTTACAGGATACCTAAAGATAGCCTGATTGCTACGATCTACAACTTCTATTTCCTCGCCATTTATCAGTTTTTCTAAATCCTCTTTTACAAGATTATCAAGATCTATTATCTTTGCATCCCATCCCTTACCCCTTAAAGCCATAGTAATATCATAAGCAACAGCTGTTTTACCTCCCGTAGATGGCCCGCCTATTAATACAAAATATCTTTGGTCTTTGGAATTAAATCTTTCTGAAATTTCATCTACTGTATCCTGGATTTTTCCTCTATATTGACCTTCGCACTGACTTATCAATTCACCAAATCTATCTGTTTCTATGGCTAGGGAAATTTCATCAATTGTATCTGGGATTGGCGCTGCCATCGCTATCTTATAAGGAGGATTTTCTTCGCTGAATAATCCTCTTAACTCTTCGTCACTGGCCAACATCGCATTAACAACCTTTACAACTGCGGAAACAAGAGCAACATCCCTTAAGCTATAACCATTATTATCGGCTATATCAAAAACCTCCCCTGCTGCTTTCCCCATCCAATCTTCAAGCATCTCGTCCACTGCTACAAGTGTCCACTTTTCATGATCTAAATTCTGCCGCATTTCAAAATAAGACACAACCACTCCACCTGCATTAGCTAATATGTCAGGGACAACCTCAATGCCTCTCTTGGCAAGAATCTCATCTGCCTCTGGCGTAGTTGGGCCATTCGCGCCTTCAACAATAAGTTTGGCCTGTATTCTTCCCGCATTCTCTTTTGTTATCTGATTTTGCAGTGCCGACGGGATAAGAATATCTACCTTTAATTCTAAGAGCTCTTCGTTGGTTTTGCCTGTTACCCCTGGAAAATCCTGTAATGTTCCGCCATTTTCAATGTGTTCCTCCAGTTTATGAATATTAATTCCTTCGGGATTATATATCCCTCCGTATTTATCACTTACAGCTGCAATCTTCACGCCAGCATCATAAAATATCCTTGCGGTATTAGCTCCTACATTGCCATACCCCTGAATAGCTACCCCAAGACCTTCCAGTTTATCGCCTATCCCAATCTTTTTTCCAATTCTTTTTACAACTTCACGGGCAGCAAAATATATGCCCTGGCCAGTTGCCTTTTCTCTGCCCAAGGAACCACCTTTATTAACAGGCTTTCCTGTAACCACTCCTGATTCTACAGTTTCTATAGTTAAATCTTCATCAGAAATAGCGCTATATAAATCAGAGTAAGGGGTATTTACTGGGTCATTATGCTCTCCTTCCAATTCGCCCTTCTTCGCTGTCATCTCCGCGCGTATCCTTTTGTCCTTAATACCTCCTTGCAAAAATTTTATTCTTCTATATTCATCAGCAAACCAGCCCATAATTAACCCTTTGGTGCTAAAATCTCGTCCTACCATACTGGTGCCCATATCAGGAGCTGGTATGTCTCTCTCAGGGCCAATAACCTCTTCCTCAGTCTTTACAAGTTCTGGCAATGAATCAAGTGAATAGCCCATTAACCAATCTACATACCTGCGCGTTAAAAATGCTAACTCTCTAAGAGAAAATTCTTCTGGATTTATGCAAACTCCTCCTTTCGCGCCGCCAAGAGGAACCTTTAAAAGAGCGGTCTTCCAAGTCATCCACATAGACAATGCCCCCACTTCACCAAACTCTACATCTTCACTATATCTAAACCCGCCTTTAGCCGGGCCTCGGGCATTGTTATGAACAACCCTAAAAGCCTTGAACCTTTGCACGCTGCCATCATCCATGGGAACCGGAATTTCAGCTTCGGCTATGTTTTTAAATTCAAGGAGTTTCTGAAGAATCCTATCATCCAGATTTATTAATCCAGCTACATTCCTTAACTGCTCCTGGGCTACATCTAAAGGAGAAATATCAGCACCCAGGCCTGTTTCCTTCTGTTGTGCCTTTTTTTCAGATAGAGGATAATAGAAATGTCCCCCCTGACTCACAGATAAAATTGGGAAAAAATTAAAAGGCCAACGAAAAGAACGGGGTATAGAAAAAAGCTTGGGACTTCTATATCTTACTGCAATAGTAGCATTCCAAAAACCTTTGGCCTCTTCAGTATCAGTTATACCTCCCACAATAGCTTCTACTCCTTTTTCTTCGCAGGTTTTTTTTGCTTCCTCCCAAAGAGAAGTCCCTGCTCCTTTTCTTCTCTCTTCTTCTTTCACACTTAAAGGATGGATAGTCGCATACGAATAATCATGACTCTCATTAAAATAAATACCTACCCAACCTATGGGCTCCCCATCCTTAAAAGCTACAATTATCTCTCTATCCTTGCTATCCTTTGGGGAACTTCTTAATACCCAGTCCAAATCCAGATCAGCATAAAACAACCAGAAGATTGATCTTCTCCATCTCTCCCCGCGATTAATGAGCCTTTTCAAGAAATCTCCTGTCTTTAACTCTTCAAAGAGTAAATTCAAAAACTGCCCTCTTTCCTCTTTACTCATCAAAGAACATCTCTTGAATGAGACCTCACTTTTTTCAACTGGCACATTAACGTCTGCCATGGAATTAGGGACAATGGGATTGGAGACAATTCTATTTTTGCCCTCTTTTTTTGCCTGCTCCAAGACATTTAATGCGCGTTGATAGGCATCTATTTCTGAAGATTTGCCATCATATAAACTAACCCCAAAACTTGCTGTAATCTTAAGTCCCTTATCAAAGCCTTCTTCAATTGCTTTTCTTAAACGTTCCGCTATGCCTATTGCCTGCATCTGAGATGCTTTTGGCAATAAAATCAAATAAGAATCCCAAAATCTGACAATCTTACAATCTATCCCGATAAGTTCCTTTTTTAATAACCTATCGAGTATTCCTAAAACATTAGATTCGTCCTCTAACGGATCCGCAGGAGTAAATCTTGAAAAATCATCCAGATCCAATACAATAATTCCCAAAGGCCATCCTCTCTTCTTCGCTTCATTCAATCCCTTAAGCGCAGCATCTTTAAGATTGCCTCTTTCAACTGCCTGAAGATGGGCTATTACACGCCTCCCTACTTCTTCTATAAACGCCAGATCAGTTAATCCTTTCGCAATCTCAGCCCTTACTTGATCTGGAATTAAGCCTTTTTCTTTTATGTCCTCCCTTGTCACTTCTGAAAGGCCATCAACAATATAAATAACAGCTGCTCTTATAGCTTGTTCTCTTGAAGATTGAATTCTAGCCGGCTCAGCTGAGAATTTTTCTGTCCGAATTCGGGCTACGATAGCTTTTATTATCTCTGCCATAAATGCCATGTTTAATCTAGGACTCCTGATATCGCTATCGGTGAGTCTCTGGGTAATTAAATCTGCGACTTCTCCGCTTACTTCAGGGGGGATTCCATTCTCTTCTCTTATAGATTGCCTGGTCGACTCTGATAAATGAGTAACGATATAGCTAGCAACTTCCTCTATGTCTTCTGGAAATGGGGACAGCGACCTTTTTTGAGCATCCTGTCCTTGGATTACACTCCCTATTGCCGCTATTGAAGCTGTTCCTATCAAGAATGGCGCAAATCCAAAGACAGTCTCAACTAAACCAGCACCCTCTACTGCGCCAGAACCATCTGCAAAGGCCGTCCCTGAGGTAGCAATTAAGTTCCAGAAAGACGAAAGCAGAGTTCCAAGCCCCATCAGGCCGGCAGCAATCCCAATCATAGTGATAGCGGCCAAAACAAACGCTTTTGAGGCAGTCTTATCAGGCGGCTTATTCTCTGCCGACGAGCTGGCCTGCCCTGGTTTAGCGTTTGCCGCTTGTACTGAGACTTTAGTTAAAAGCTCATATTCTTTTATCTCGTTCAATCCTATCTTAAATCCATCCTGGAATATAAAAACTCCCTTATTCGTAATTGAAGGAACCTCCTGAATGATTCCTGTTCGTTTGCGCCTTCTATCTATAATCTCCCATTCAAACTCAGTCATTCCGTAGTAGTTTTCATGCCGACTTTCTTTTTCTCCAATTAAATAATAAATAAATTTTATTTCATCTCCTGGTCGCAGACGCTCTAAATCCTGCGCGGGTTTGAGCTGCCAAGAACCGCGATATTGTGATTTACATCTTTCTGTTTGAATTTCACCTAAAACATTATCCCTTGTAATCGTAGAAAATTTTCCTTTGTATAATCCCTTATGAATAGGAATAAAACCATGCACAATGAATCCGGAGATTTGTGTATCTAGTATTTTAAAATTCTTTTGCACAGTTGATACTCGATACTCTAGCAGTTCTACATCTGTATTACCAAAACCCGGATTCTTATCCACAACTCTGATATATCCTCCGTTTATCGATATTGCTCTTGTTAAATAAGATGCGAGGCCGGTATACATCAATCCAAGTCCAAGTCCGGAGTACCTTGCGCTCCCCTTTGTACCTAGACCTTGCCTGTATGAGTGCTTACTAAATATTTCACCTAGTTCCTGTTGAGGATCACCCCAATTATTAATCGCGCCAGAACCATGATCCAAAGCAATGAATTCATATCCCTTACCTGTCTCTCGCCATAAATAAAGCCCTTGGCCATTGGCATGTGTAATGAAATTGTGATAAATGCTGTTGTCGTAAATGTCGTTTATATCGAGATAAGGGGCTCCCCCATGGTTGTCTCTAATTAATGGCGGGTGAGTCGGATTATATCCAATTCCTTTTCCTCGTGCTCTTTTGACTCCAGGAAATGAAACTTCACGCGCGCCCTTGACAACAAACCCCGCAAAGCCAAGCTTAATCGCTTCGAAGATTAATTCGCCTTGAAATGCTCTGCCTTTTAACCATAAATCAAACAAATTCTTGTAATCTTCACTCTTTAAATCTGGGTAGAATCTATTTTTCTCCCTTGCCTGAATCAGGGCTATTATGTGCTCCTTTACTTCTGTTATAAACTCCTGGTCAGATGATAATTTCGTAATCTCAGCCATTACTTCATCTGGAATTACGCCTTCTTCTTCTATGATCCCTCTTGTCACTTCTGAAAGGCCATCAACAATATGAATAACAGATTTTTCTATAACTTTTTCTTTCAAAAGTCGAATTCTAACCGGCTCAGATGAGGACTCTTCTGCCTGAATTAGGGCTATTACGCGCTCCTTTACCTCTTCTGTAAACTCCAAGAAGGGTGAATTTGAATCAAGGCTTGCATGCTCGATTAAAACATTCCTAAATTCTCCAAATAACTTCAAAGGATCGTCTTTTGAGCCTGTCTCTTTTATGAAATTATTGATTAATTCGTAGGTAAAGTTTATATCCTGCTTATTTAGAAATTGCTCTATTTCTTCTAAAGGCAATATCTTTTCTAAAACACCTGATTCGTGGACGAATTCGTGCGTAAGGCTTAATGCTATATAAATCCGTAAAAATAGCTGGGCTAATTCAGGGTTATGTTTGTATTTTTCTTTGAGTCCGGCTTTAAAATCTTTTATGGATCGGCGATTAAGAAAGGCTTCATTATCTTCGGTATGATTACCTGCAGGACTAGGAGAGCGATCAACGAAAAACAGGGTTAGCTCTTTAATAAAATCCTCTGTCATGTCTTCGTCAGGCAAGCTGCTCCGAGCTGAATATTCTTTAATCATCGCCAGCCTCATATTCAAGATATTATCCAAATCGCCTCTTATTATCTCTGCTTCTGCTTGATTCAGTCCCAGATTTTCGCTAAACCTCTCCTGCTGCTCTGGAATATCCATACCCAAGCTTAATCTACCATCATCATCCTGCTTTAATTTTATCTGTATATCTTCTCCTTGGATTTTTTTATACTTTGGGGCCCAATATATGCTTCTCTTAGAAAAATTCGCATTAAAATTCCAGAATCTAGTTTCCTCGTTTACCCCAAAAACTAATAATATGTCCCCGCTATCTAATTTTGCCCCCTCCTTTCTTCTTTGCTGCAGTATTACCTCTGTAATTTTAGGAATTCGTTCTCTCTTCCCATAATACAAAATAAATTCTTCGAAATCCGCATCCTCCTTCTTCTTAAGCTCTCTTTTAGCCCTTGATAAAATGTCAGCTGCTAATTCCCCTGAAACACCTAAAACTGAGCTAATTGTTTCCATTGAAGGGTTCTCTATATTTATTCCTTTTCTACGCTTTATTGCTTCCCTCACTGCTATATCCACTAATATTTCTATTAACATTACCTGTGAAAATTTAGTTCCTTCTTTATCCAAACCAATGTTCCACGCCCAATCAGTCAATTCAAGCTCAAATAATTCTTCTGTTTCCATATTCTTAACCCTTGTGGGAAGGCCATATTTATCAAAGTATATAATAGTCCTGGTTCCCACAGGCCAATCTGTATCGCGAATCACTCTATAATGTTTCCCTCTCCCCGCATAAGGCAGGCGTGGCCTTTCTTTATCTACTACCCTTACTTCTTCTATCCATCCACCACCGCCAGCTATTGTTCTTATCTCTTCTATTGGCGGCCACTGTTTACCAAACGCTCCTTTCAGCACTCCTTCTTCGTCATATATTTGCTTAAACTTATCTATATCTGCCCCTTCATTCCCTAAATCTTCCATCCTTCTTGCCTCAACAGGAATTCGATTTTTACAGACAACAACCATTTTTGTCCCTGGAGATATGCCTTCTAAAGTTATATTTATATCTTTGCTCAAAAAACAAAGGTTTTGATACGAATTAAGCTCAATGCCCACCACTATATATCTGCCTTCCGAATATTCGGGTGGAAAAACCTCATAATATGTACCTAAGAGATGTCTGGACTTTTCCTCGGCACTTAATGGTTTCTCGAGATTCAACTCATTATCATATATCTCTTTAAATGCAATGGGTGAGCTAAGATGTCTTATCAGGGTATCTTTGATTTTTTTTGCTGGGATTTCCTTTGGGATTACCTTATTTTTTTTACTCTTATTAACATCGTACCTCCTCCAACCACCTTTAAGGTTTCCATTATCATCTTTCACTATTTCTTGTCCTTGACTAAAAAGACCTCTGAGCGTTGACAATGGCCCAACATCACTACTAATGTCCTTTCCAGCTGGCTCGCCCTCAATCGCTTTAACTATTCTCTCTGCATATCCTTCAATAAGCCAGGGTAAAACGGATATTTCACTCTCTGCAGGCATTTTATTTTTTTTACTTAGATATCTTACTTCTACTAACCCTTCAGCAAGGAAGATAGGGCATCGAAAAGACCCTGTTTTTTTAGTGCTCGGCAAGAATGAACCCTGCGAAAGTTTAACTCCCTCTACTACAAATTCATCATATTTCTGCGCTATCTCTAACAGTTTTTCCTTAAAAGTCCTTTTCTTATCCCGCTCAACAAAACCCAAAATCCTCTTTTTTTGAGAATCCAAGAAAAGCGTAAATCCCTGTTCTATAAAAACTCTTCTTATTGCTTCTTTAAGAGGAATTTCCTCTAACAAACCCTTTTGTTGTAAATCCATAAACTCTCCAATGGAACGCCATGGTTCTTTCATGAGTCTTTGGCGTAACGCTTCTAGAAATTCAAGCGTTCCATTCATAATAAGATCTCTGTTTTTATGCTGCGCTTTCTGATAATACAACTCTCTTGACAATCTTATCCATTCATAGCTATCCCAACATTTCTCATCAAGCAACTCCTTCATTTTACCTACTAACGATTTAGAGTCATACGCGCTTAGCTCAAAGAACTCAAAGCTCACCTCTCCATCTTCATAAAGTTTTATTATTTCTTTAATTCTGAGAGCCAAATTATTTAATTTATCTAACTTAGCCAGCTTATCGTCCTTAGGTGATTTTGTCTTCATGGTGTCCACAATATTTTTAATCAGATCCATAAAATAAGAATAGGTATAAATAATTGTTCCATCTCCTGCCAGGTAAAATTTATTACCTGCCTCAGTCTTATATAGGTAGTTGTCTCCTGTGAATTCTTCTTCAGGAGGAGTTTTTGTCTTTTTAGACTTAGAGCAAACTGAGCCAATCGCTACCAATAAAGCATCCGGTAAGCTTTGTAAACCTATGGTTAAATCAGCGTCAATGATGAATAAATCTGCTCGGAAAAAGTAAATAAGAGCGCCTGCGATAAAAACGGAAAGGGCTCCCAAAACTAAACTTTTCTTTATACCACCAGCTGCCGTTTCTCTTCTCCCTCTCACTTTATCGATCATCTTATCAACCAGGCCTTCGTCTTCCCAGTCCCGCTTTTTCATTTCTTTAACTATATCTTGAATCCCCCAATACCCTATCCTTTGATCTACCAAATTCCTTTTTATACCTAACATTATAGCTGCTTCTTTTCTGTTGCCTTTAGCTCTTTGAAGGATAATAAGAAAAGATTTTAGCCTCCTTTCCCAATTTTGAGAACCCAATTTATGTCTTGCGACTTTCCTGTAAAATGCATTAGGTGTTTCTCCCGAAAAATCTTTTCTTGCTGCCTTAATTGTTACCCCATCTCCCCCATCCAATGCCTTGGTTATTATTTCTTTTTCTTCGCTTAGGGCTTTTTTCTTTAATCCGTCGATATAATTAGTTAAATCGTATTTTTTTACCAAACGATTCAAGGCTTGCCTACTTCCGAAACCGAGCAATTTAGCCGCTTTAGTTTGGCTCCCTTGCGTTTCTAGTAATGCATCTTTGAGAATTGGAGTCATTAATCTACGACGTTCTTCTGAGCTTTTGCCGTATAAATTAAATCTTTTAACAATTGCTTCTCTTTTCCTTGGTGAAAGGACTGCGCCTACGAGCATAATCTCAGACATCTCAGGCGAAAAATATGCAGTTACTATATAGGCTAGGGAGAAAACTAAAAGGGCGGAAATGGCAAGAGTCATTCTCGATGCCCCTTCGATCATTTTTCGAGCCTTATCAGGCAAGACTGCATGTACTACTTCAGATAAAATACTACCGAGTGGAAGCGACGAAACAAAAGCCCTTAATTGCTCGGGGGTTCTTTCCTCTATTTCCTCCTCAATGATCACATCTAAAGCTTCTCTGACTTCGCCTTCTCTTGCATTCAGCCTTTGGGCCAATTTATCAGCTGTCAAAAGCTCATCTTCCTGATATGAGATTTCTCTGATTCGTCTTATCAGCTCAACTTTTCTTTTTATTTTATCTAATACTTTTCTAGAAAATATGCCGCTTTTTATGCACCTGATCTCCATATTTCCATGTTCGTATGTCCCTGTCAATATCCCTGCATTAGAATAGCTATTAAGAATGACTGTTAACTTCCGCCAAATCTTCTCTGGAATATCACTAGAGCCAATAGGTAGCAAAAAGAGTATCGTTGAAGACTTTCCTCTTTGCTTTTTTAGCTCTAAAATCTTTTCCAGGAAGTCTGGATATGTCTCCGGATGGGAATTTATTCTTACTGAAACTGCATTTAGGATGCTTTCTATTCTTGTTTCGCCTTCGCCTAATACTTCCACCAAGGTGGGCTTACCACCTTTATTCTCATAAACAAAATCAGCTTTATTAACAGTCTTAACTCCTAAATCTAATTCCATCTGTATGCTCTTACCATTAATATCATCTTTCAGGGTAGGCGTAAATGTCTTCTGATCAAGAACCTCTTTTCTGAGAACCCTATATAATTCTTTATCGACAGGGACAAGTGATACGCTTTTAGCCTCTTTTACTGCATGAGCGAGCTCTTCTTCTGCATACCAAAGCGTTCTTTTTCCTTTTGTGCCTATTGTTATCACTGCATGAGGATACTTTGTTATAATAAAGCCCACTAATTCTTCAGGCTCAGGGATATTCGATGAGAAAATCAACTCTTTTGAGTCTCCGTTCAATAGCGGTAATATTAAAAATTCTGGATACTCTTTTACAGGGAGACCGGAATCCATCTCTATTGAAGGCCGCGCTAATTTTTTTCTAATTTCTTTAAATTTAGAAGGGTCTTCGCCTTCATTAACAAATTTTATTGTTACGTCTTTTTGTT
>CAZFPS010000001.1:19174-60141 GCA_964520705.1 uncultured Planctomycetia bacterium
AATTTAGAAGGGTCTTCGCCTTCATTAACAAATTTTATTGTTACGTCTTTTTGTTCTTTCTTTCCATCTCCAGGTTGTAGGACAGCAAAAACAGACAACCCACCAGCAAGGATACCTAAACTAGCTATTGTAAGCGGCAAATCAGCCTCCAAGCCCTGACTAAACCTAAATCCCACCAAAGGCAAAACTAATAAGCCAATGCCAAATATCTTCATCAGCCTACCAAATATTTTGGCAACTTTTGAAAACGCTTTCTTATGTAATAAAGAAAAAATCCCCCTTACAGAATTCATCTCTAATTTTGCAGAGTTAAGTATTGCGCGGCTTGGCTTTCTTATCTTTCTCTCAATTGCTCCCTCATCATCGTCAGCTTGGAGTGACTCTGGAGAAGTTTTTCTTATGTCAAATGGATAAGACTGGACATCGTAAAGCGCGTCTATCACAGGCTTCATCTGTTCTATCTCGCCGTTGGATAGGCCGTGATGGCCCCCTTTTAATTCATCAATAATCACATCCTTAGAATTGGCCTTAAGCAGTAAGGGATAATCTATTAACCGATTATATAAATCCTCTATGGCATGATAAAGAGCTGAATTTTCCACAGCTAAGGTCTCCAGGTAGAGCTTCAACCAGACAAGATGAGATGGGATATGCGTTACCTGTGTTTCTCCAAAAATCTCCCTGACCTGCCTGATTCTCGCATTCAACACAAGTTTAGTTATATGCTGTAGTTGTTTTCTATTAACATTACTATGGCTTACATCCGGCAATTTATTTTCACCTTCGGGTTCGTAAAAATACCTTCTGTATTCTTTATTAAACATGGCCTTGCTTATAATATTCTTTATAAAATAAGAGCGTAACCCTCTTGGTAATTTTTTGGCTATCTCTTTATAAATAGCCGCGTTATAAAGATCGTGCTCTCGCGTAAGAGTATCAATGGCAAATGTGACAACTGTTTCTCTCCCGTTGTCAATAATAATCCCATAATCCCCCATGATATCAGGATCTGTATCCACCATACCAAGCCGCCACATCTTTTTCTGATTTTCAAAAAACTTATCTATAATAAACTTCGCCTCTTCGATCTCACCATTATCAACTAATAGCTTTAATCTATATCCTAACGACTCAGCCCTATTTTGAACTAAAACCTTTCTCAGTTTTTTAAGCGCTCCATGGGATTCTATGTCTATCGCTAAACCCGAGATATCTAAAATTACACCAGGCGCAAGGACTCCGCTGGCCTTTTCTTTCAATGCCTTCTTATAAAATGGCTCCATATCCTTACTGAATTTGTCTTCGTCAATAGGGGCTTTAACTACCAGATCTCCTCCTACGAAAAATACATTAAAGGCTTCCCCTTGAAATCTCTGGCTGTATACTAACATGCCGTTTTCGTCTTTGTATTGAGGAAGGTATCTTCTGATATAATCAGTGCCTATGGCTTCCAGCTCGTCTTCCAGCCTATACGGGTGTATGTTCATCTCCCTTAAAACAGCCAGATTTTCCACAGCAGTAAGTTTCCCATGTTTAAAAAGCGTAAAGATCGACTCAGCGCAGTTTTGAGATGTAAATGTAACCCTGGCATCTTTTCTGGTCTCATATATACACACATCTTCAAAATGCTTTCTTGCGGTAAACTTACCTACATAGTCATCTATCTCCTCGAAAAACGGCTCTCTTCTTTTTGAAATTAATGTCCTGGATTTTAATCTCTCTACGCCGCGTTCCATTCTTATATCAAAATCAGCATCTATAAACACAGACTCATCATACAACGAAGGCAGTGATTCTTTTTCAGGGATATTCGGATAATCGTATAAAGAAAGAATCCCCTCTACCAAAAATACTCCTGGTTTAGCCTTTATATATTCCTTCATATCCCACGGCTTTGCAATAAACTCTCCTTCCTCGCTTATATAGCCACCATTGACTAACGTCGCACCTGCGCTGGCCAAAATCTCGCCACTTTCGTTATCTTTCATAGAAATCGCTTTATTTCTATATGAATCTAATACAGTTACTTCTCTTTTTCCGTTTTCATATCTCCCTATATAATGATTAGTATTGAGGACATTTACTATTAATTCGCTCTCGTTATTTTTATCCTCTATAACGCTTATATCTATCTCCCCCATCTTTACCCTTCTACCTTCATCCGCTACCTCACCATTAGGCCTGCGCACAACAAAAATAGGATAGTCGTATCCATCTTTTCTCTCTATAGCTGCGCTTAGGTTTACGCCATTATAGACTATGGCATTCCCATCTTCGTCCATCCCTATCTTAAGCCTGCCTTTCGCAGTCTGGTCGTATATAGGTTTCACCATATCATGCCCTGAGATAAAAAGTTTTACAGCCTTTACAAATTTACTGACCTCGAATTTCTTGAATACATCTTCTGTTGTTTTTCCAGTCAGGGGGTCTATTTCTCTATCTGAAGCCTGCAATAACCAATCGTCAAAAACTATCAATCCTACATAGCCAAATTCCTTTTCTAATTCTCTTCTGTAATATTCCGCGATACTGGTCTTGCCGCTCGCGGCGCTGCCAGTAATACCTATGACCGCTGGTAGGTTTTTCTTCTTTTTGCTTTCATACGCCTTTCTCACCCTCGGCAATATCTGTGTCCCTAAGCCCTCTCTATAAGTCATCTCTTTGCTAGCCAGCTGAGACTGTTGCCCCTCTATTATTGAGACACATCTATTTATTAAAGGAGAAGATGTTTTATCTATTACATCAGTAGAAAGTAAATTTATATACTGCCAGATATACCCATCCTGGCCTGTCTCCGTGAACATCTCATACGACATACCAGCTACAACCGTCCCTAATAAACGCTGCCATAGCTCTGAATGCTCGGAAATATCTCTATCTGGATCCAAGCGATAATCCTCGTCCGCATAATATATATTCTGGATAAACTCTGAGAATTTCTCTTTCAAAAGTTCTATCCTCTTAGCGTGGCTATGGCTTTTATGATACAGGTCTCTGCCAAACTTAAACCATTGCCTATCATCACCCGTTATCCTGTTAAACAATAATCCTATATCCTTTTCCTCATCAGAAAACTTGAGAGCATTCAAAACCCCCGCAATGCTTCCGACAGCCTGAGGAATAATTTCTCTTAATCTTTCGTTCTCCCATACGCCTAAACCAATGATATTTTTCCTCTGCAATACATGCATAACCTCATGACTAAACACGCACACAAATCTCCGCGGGTCATCTTTATAAACTGCCTCATTTATGAAGATTACCTGCCTTCCGTCCATCTCCATAGCCCGGCCTTCTTTATTATCTCCCTCCATGATATAATCGCGGTAAATCTTATCCGGAACCAGATAGGTATTGCTCACAATATCTCTTGCCAATTCTGGATCTATGGGTATCCCAATGCTTGCCATTTCTTTAAGCACACTATTTAAAACACCGCTTGCTTCATCCCCTGGCACAACATACTCTTCCAAGCGAATCTTTCTGTCCTCGCGGTCATCAACGGCAAAAAATCCCTGATCTTCCGTAGAATCTATCCGAACAGAATTTGTCTTTTTCCTTAACGGGCTTTCCAAAGGCGAAGATTCATTTGTCATGCCTCTAAATAATACCTTATCACCCAACACCTCTTTCACTTTTTCTGCTTTCATGCTAAGCTCTTCTTTGGTCTTTGGACAATTATGGCCATCCTCTGTTAGTATGTTGTCTCTATCTATAAGCACATATGAAGTATCCATAACCTTTGTTAAATCACCTGCAATCCTACTTACCTGAGCAACCTTTCTCATCTTACCTGTTGACTCGTCCAGGACATCCTTTACTTCAATATACGTAGGAACCTTATTAGAAACCTTTCTTAAGAGGGTCTCGTAAAGCTCTTCTATGCCCATATTTTCATAGTCTTCAAAGCTTACTCCTAACATATTTTCTAATATAGAATCTATTCTAAAAATAAATTGATTTGTATTAAAGAACGGGATTTTATTCTGGTCAAAGTCCGGAGGAAACCTAAAACCTTCAACAAGTTCATCGGCTCCATCTACTTTTGCAATTGTCCCGCCCCTTTCAAAGCCTTCGGTTATATTAGAATCAATGATCTTTTTTGTATTCAAGTCTCTTATGCCAATCACCTTATTCTCTCTAATTACAGGCTCTAAATTATCAGGAAGGTTATGTTCTGCTACCTTTCCATCTCTAACTGCTACAATCGCTTCTTTTGAAAGTACAGAGCTCTTTACTTTAAAAAGACTATTCTTTTTTACCAATATACAAATTGCATCTTTAGCGGTCCTGTCTAAATAACCAATAAGGGTTGGGTCTATAATATGACCAAGATCTGTTTCGTTTCCTAGATATATATATTCCAAGCCTAAGTTTTTCATTTTTAGAAGTTCTTTGGTAAGAACAAGCAGTAAAATACTATCTATATGGCCTACTGGTTTAAGCCTTATCTTACCCGACGCAAATCTAAATATGCCGCCTTCTCCGCCGTTGTCTATAACCCAACTGTCTATTTGTTCCTCAGTAGCTTCAGGATATCTATACCTAAGGTCGCCTCTCGTCGGATTAAAGCTCGGGATACCACCCTGGGTTAAGTAATGAATATAATCATCCGGAGCGCCAAAATAATGATTTGCTTCAAAATAATCTTTGATAGCTCTATCGCTCATATAACTAGTCACTTCCCATATCGGAATATCTCCTTTGTATTTTTCCCTTGCCCAGAGATTATGAGCCACTTTAAGCTCGCCAAAACTACGCTTCTTACCGCCAAGCTCTATTGCCTCCGCCATAATCCTTATTCTTTTTTCTTCAGGAATATCGTATCCGAAAAGCCTGCCGCCCGTCCCGCCGCTTGGAACTATCTGGCAAACCTTTCCTTCTCCTATCCTCTCCATACCTATTAACTTATCAGAAACTCTATCTTCTTGGCCTAGCGTAGCATCATAGAGGCCATCCAAAGATGGATCAGATATTCTTTCCGAATCAATAATATTTGTAGCCAAACTAAGCGCTCCCCTGTCGTATTTAACTTTTATGCCCATATATTCATTAAATCCAATGGAAGGAAGAGCCAATCTGTCGCCATAATATGGCGGGAAAAACTCTTTAATTAAAGCTATGGCTTCTTTATTGTCAAGATGGGTGGTCTTTTCAAATAGAGATATTATTTCTTCATTCTCTACGGAAATAACAGGGTTAGAAACAAGCATCAAAATCTCTTCCTTGGTATATCCTTCCTTTAAAAGAATCCTTCCGCCAATAGTATCTTCTACGTCAAGCCCAAACCAGACAATCGCCTCATGCATGCCCTCCAAAAATCCGTTACTTAAATGGGCGACATTATTGGTAACATTAACTTCTGCATCGACTTTTATCTTCCCATCATAAGCATCCCGCCGAATACTGCCAGGCTCAGCCAGCTCAGGATCAGGCACACCAAGAAATTTCAACCTCATCGCATTCCAATCTGTGCCATTAGGTTTTTTTCTTATAAGAATAGCTATTGTAGGGTCTTTAGGATTTTCAAACTGATGAGTCAGCTCAAAGTAATAACCATTTATCATTATAAACGGCCTGTTGCTATTTACTTTTGGATGCCTTACCGGAATGGCAAATTTATTAAGGCCTATCCTGTTTATCCCTAAGGGGGAGCCTTTTCTATAAAGTAAGTCACTATATCCTTTTCTCCAGAGCTTTAATATTTCATCTTCGGAAAGGCCATATTCAGCTGTAAGTTTACCTGCGGCAATAATATCAGCCTCTTCGAACCTTACCCCAAAATTATCTTCAAATTCCCCGCGATCATAAAAATGTTTCAAAGCAACCTTCTCTACAGCCGTCAGATTTTCATCTCCATAATACGCATTTTGATATATTATAGGGTAGTGCTTTTCGATTAAATTGTTTCTCCTTATTGAATCCCCATCATAAACAGTAATGCCTGCGACTGTATATCCAAAATTCTCCACCCTCCCCAAAACTTCTTCTACCGCGCCGCGATTAAAAGTTCCCGGCGGCTTTATCAACAATACCATTTCATTTGTATCTTCGACTATTTGAGAATCAAGCTTGACAGTATCAGGTAAATGCGACAGCAACCATCTTGACAGTTCTCTGTCCTGTTCTAATCCTTTCCTATATTGACTTGCAATCTCTAATTCCTCTTCGGTATTAACCCCCTGCGCCTCTCTTATATCTGAAAGTGCCGGGGCAATAACACTTTTGCCCTCTCCACTTAAAATAGAAGCTATCTGGACAAAGTTCATCTCACCCTTTTTATTTAAAGAACCGTCGTAAGGATTAAGAAAATTACCATCTTTATCCTGAGGAAGATTCTCCAATGCAGTAAATACTTCATCTGCTTTACCAATAAATACACCTACATCATCCCTTCCAAAATCTACCTTTAGCCCCTTTTTGCTCCCTATAACATTGCCTTCATTATCTTCGATAATCGGTGCATACGGTTCTTCTTTGATAGTAGTTGCTATTGATAAAGATGCATTACCAAGAGCCTGGTGCATTGCTGTTAACCAAAGAAGTGTATCCGGATTTAATACTGCCATATCACCCCAGATAACTATAACATCACCATCAAACTCTCTTAAATTATCCTTAGCCTGTAATATGGCGTGTCCATCGCCTTTCAATACTGATTGATAAGCATACTCGACAGAATATTCCCCCTTATCTAAAGCATCTTTTATTTGATTATATGTGCCGCCTTGCTTAAGAGTGCCGTCTTTTTCATGCCACTCCTCAGGCCGCACAATAATTATAGGCTTTTTATCAAACTTTTTAACTATGTCCAATACATAAAATAATATTGGCTTACCATCTACGTCTAAAAGAACTTTTGGCTTAGTTTTATCCTTCATTCTCGACGCAAATCCAGCAGCGGCTATAGCTGCCCTTATAGGCCTTTTAGGCTTAAATTGAGAAATATCAGCAATGCCTAACAATTCAAGAACTAAGGTTCTTATCCTATCCTTATTTATCTCAAAATTCCTCCAATCTTTAAGTAATTTAAGTAACAACTGCTTATATATATCCTCTTGGGCCCTGCGATTTTCAAGATTCTTTTCTCTTTCTACCTCTTCCCAATCGACTTCATCATTTAATTTTTTCCATGTAGCATCATCATAAACCGCCTTAATCCTATTTTCATAGAACCAATCTTTCCAATTCTCCTTTGTTCTTTCAATACAATCTTCAAGCAGCATGGCATGGTCATTATAACGCGATACACTGGACCCTTCTGATAAAGGCTCATGCAATAGATCCAGAAGTTTCGCATTGGCATCTTCCTGACGCACCATTTCAATCATATCCACTGGTGTAAACCCAAGGTGCTTAAAAACAGCGTATAAGTTCCTGCATGTCTCTGAGTTGATATACCAATCCTTTTCATCTCTGTATTCCTGATCTATCTCCTCATTGCGGCTTAAGCTAAAATAGGCATTAGCCCAAATCGTTCCAAGCCCTAATGTTTTACTAATCTCATGTGCTCTAATAAAAGTCCTTGCAGCAAATTCCTGAGCTAACTTCTGTCCAAGCAGTTCAGATTTGAAGTGACAGGTGTTTATACTAACTGCTCTTGAATCAAGCTCAAAATTGCTATGGCCGATAATTTCTTCGCCATAATAAAAATCCACACTTGCATTAACCTTATTCTTCTCAGGAACATAATCAACCCACCACTTCTCTTTTATCTTGTGGCTAATTATGTACTCTTTAACTTTTGAAAACGTTTTCTCGCCATCTAAAATAAAAAGATCTTCGGAACTTCGTGAACCATCTTCTTCTAATTTAACTGACTCGAGCGTTATTCTTCCTCTCTGCAACTCTCTGTCTATCTTGAAGATTGTCTTCTGGAATTCAAAAGGGTCTAATATTACTGGCTTTTCATCATGCAATAGATACGGATAAATCATCATTTCGCCTATATCCACTTTATAAAGGCTAAGGGCTTTCTCTGCCTGACTCCTGGCTAACTCCATAAATCTATCACTGTCCAGTTTAGGTTCAATTACCAAACCTATTAATTCTTTTGCAAGGTTTTCGGAGCCTACTGCTTCTACTGCTTTTTCTCTTATAAGATTAAAGAAATCAAAATCTACCCAGCTCGGCCCTGGCTTCTGTCCCTGCGTAAGGCGCACAAAGGAATGATTGTGATATACGCCTATTAATTTAACCCCGTCTTTTGCATAGGTAAGCACAGCTTTTCTAATATCTTCTTCGCTTGGCTGTGTGTAAGCTTCATCTGCAACTTCTATCTTTCCAAACCTTCCAAATGGAACAAATCTTGTAACAGCATATTTTCCTTTCTCTTCTTTACCAAATATATACCCGCCCTCTTCTTTGAAATCCCCTTCACCTTTATATTCACTGGACACCGCAAGGGCTAAATTCTGCATCGCCTCCACGTCTTCCTGTGAGGCAAGATCTAATCCTATATTTATACCTAATGAATGGTTGTTGGCAAGTTCATTGCTCTGATTTTCTTTTTTCAATCCAACAAGATAATCATAAACAAAATGCAATTTACTACGATCAAGTGTAACTTCTTTTAATATCTTCTCTATCTCTTTTGCTGCCTGTTCTTTCCCTACTTGTCCTGGATCTATTTTTGCAAAATCTCTTGCATCCTCAACCATTACAAAACCACCCATCTGTGGAACACCTAATAAACTATAATAACTCTCGGCTATCCCCTTCGAGCGCGGAAAGAGATAAACCTGTATAATATCATTTCCTCGCTGGGCAAAATATAAATCAACAGCTATGTTTCTGCTATTCATTAAATTAATTATTCCATATGCTTTTTTAGCAATTTCTTCTTTATCCTTGCCTTCAACAATAAAACAGGTTGCTGGCCAGTTTGTCAATTCGCTTATTTCAACATTATTTTCTAACAGAATCTGCTTCTTGGTCTTAGCAGCCTCCTCTATTGGCATAGAACGAATAAAGCCTTGAAAATGTTTATGTTTTATTACTGATGTCGCAAGAGTATTCAAAAACAACCTAACTTTAGGGTCTTCGCTAACGAAATTAACACCTGTCTCAATATCATTATAGGCGGTATTTATCATTGGCTGAGGCAGATGAACATTACTCACCAATACAAAATGGTCAAAGGTGTCTTCTTCTGATATAGGAGATGGGTTCATATAAATAGTATAATCTCTCCATGGATAACCTTTTTCAATAGAGGGCATATTTTCAGGACAGAGCCTGCAGGCACCTTCACTAACTTTAATCCTTTTTTCCATCCTTGAACGGTCACGGCTGGGATTAAATATTACCTCAAAAAAGCCTACTTTCTTATAAACAACATCTTTAACTAAATCCACATTGACAAAGCCAACCTGTCTTTGCTGAACCGATAATGCCCGAATTTGTTTTGATAGTTTATTAATAGCAATTACCAGGGCTGCAGAATAATTCGTTCTTACGCTCTGTTTTCCTGCGGGTGATTCAGTAACAATGTCCTCGTTGTATCGTAAATTTACATCACCACCGTTGGAAAGTAATATTGCCTCTTTAGCCCCATTTTCCATTAAGAAATTAGCAGCTTCTTCTATTGTAACACCAATTCCTTCTTTTCTATCGCCAGCTAAAGCCGCTACAATGATTTCGCCTTTTTTGGTCAGGCCTATTAAACTATGAGGGTATCTTGCTCTTTCACCTATGCCATGCCTTAAAAGATCTGCCAATTTGACTCTATTGATATCTGAATGAATCTCGCTAAATGTATGTTCTCTGTCTTTGTCTTTGACTGGAAATTTAAGTAACTGATTCATGTCGTCAAACTCTTTAGCAAGGCTTGCCACATCTATTGGTTCGCTATTTCTAACAATCTGCTGGCCATATATAGCGCATTTAATATTACTAGAGATGTCTTTATCGGGATGGGATTTAAGATAGGCTCTGTCTTTCTTGCCATCCAATCCCTTCTTAAATATAAGCCTTTCAATAGTTTTTCTGCCATCTTCCCAGACTATAAAACAAGTATAAGTCCTGCTATTTATAGCATTACCTTCATTATCAAATTCGCCATCTCTATGGTAGATTGTGCCATCTTTAAATAATACAAAATGATCGTTGACAAATAGATTGCCATGGGGTATCACAATATAATTTTTATCCTCTAATTGAGTAAATAACGATTTCATATGCTCATCTATATGTTTCCAGACATAGAATCCTTGACACGCCTTCCCATCTTCATAGAACTGTTTACTAACATGGTCAAACTTAGTCCTTCCATTCTTCTCGTCATCAACTGAGATATATACCTCAACATCCTCTGCTGGAATTGTCTTTATAAACTTCTGAACTTCTTTATTATATACTTTAGTTAAAAGTTCGAGCCATTCTCTGTCAGATCTGTTTAGATTTAACCTATTTCTATTTAATATCTCAAGGGTTGCTTCGAAAATTTCGGGGTTGGATTTCAAATATTCTACTGTTGCTTGCTGGACAGTTGCTTTAGAGGCATTTGGATTGAGGGAACTATATGTTTTGTAATACTCTATACCTCTTAAGAATAGTTGATTAGTTACAGCTTTTCTGATCTCTTCAATAATTTTATCTTCTGATAAGAAAGGTATAAAAGCATCTGTGTATTTATCAAGACTACCCCTAAAATCATCTATGACCTCATCGAGATTTATCCAATTAAAACCACTTACTTCGCCTCCGCCCATAGACTTACCTTTACTTCTTGAAAGTTCAACAATCTTATCAACTGCTTTTTGCTCATCTTCATCCAAAATATAAATATAAAATGTTTTCTTCTCCGTATTATGCGTAAAAAGGCCATGGGATATCTGCGTCTGCTTTTCTATAGTCTCTGCAACTTTTTTTACATCATCTATTTTAGACGGGTTAAATGTAAATATAGCTAACGTGTTTCCTTCTTCATTGATGTAAGATAATATCCCATCCATCTGAGCAGCTGAAATAGTGCTCATCGCTGTTGATAATTCAGATCTTTCTTCATCGCTAATATATGCAAATTCAACCATATAATAAAATCCGCTATGTCGGTATTCATCTCCTATACGCTGAAGTTTAGTTAAGTTCGGGATAAATTCGAAGCCATAACTGCCTTTATTCTCTTTAATCTTACCAATGCCCTTTTCAATGATAGGCTCTAATTCTTTCTCAAGTTCTGTCTTTTCTTCTGAACTTAATCCCCCCACATTTACCTCTTCTGCCTCATCTTCTGCTGCCTCAATAGGACCCTGAGGCCGATTTTCCTTAATATCCCATTTTGCATGCCCGCACCAAGATAACGTCCATCGACTTGGAAAAGACGCTTTATCTGGCGTTCTTAACTGTAATAATACTGTTTTGCCATCGTTCTTAAAAACCAGGACATTAGAAGTGGCATGGGCAGTGCCTTTAAGATGCGCTATTGTGCTTATGGCTGGCTGGTTTAACCTCTTTCCAGACTCTGACAATGCTTCGAAGAATTCTAACTCATATCTTTTATCAATGCCTTTAACATCACTATCTTCGATAATCTCCCCGATGTTTTCTTTATTTATTTGCCCATATTTAGCCATTATCTTAATATAGACTATAATTGCTGTAGCAATTCTACGTCTTCTTTTAATCGAATTCTTAAAGCCTTCGCTGATCAAAGGATTCGATAAGAGTTTGTCGTAAAAAGAACGTAATTTCTCTATTTTATCGCTCTCATTACTTAAATCTTTCATACCTACGCTATCTGCCCATTCCCTTAACTGCTTTTCGCTTTCGTTGAATTCAAATCTATATAATATATTTTTAATTTTGGAGAGAATTTCTGGTTTTATTTCGCCTTGGCTATCTAAGACTTGGCTTCTTAAGACGGGACTGGTTTGAGAAATGAATTGTGCGATATTTCTAAGGAAGGTTCCATCAATCAGAGAAGGTGGGGCCTTGTTGGGATTAGAATTTAGTGCTATGAGTATTGCATTAATATGAGAATCTGTTATATCAGTCATACCTTTAAAGGCCAAGACAATGGCAACTATCTCTTTTACTGCATCTAAAGCCTGAGGATAATCCCTGTCTAATTTCTGATGATATTCCTCATGTCTCTGGTTCCATGCCTGGAATTCTTCTGATTCATCTTCTATCTTCTTACTAAATCTTATCCTGCCTTTTTCATCAACCCATGCAATAGCCCCTCCATCTGCCATGCCAAAGGGAGAAGATTTGATTCTATTTCGCTCTTTCATATCCTTTTCTGTTAAAATGTGTAACCATTCAGGAATATCTAATTTATCTCTGTCAAATCTAAATTCCCATATTGTCTTATCCTGTAGCTCGGCAAATTTTCTGAATCCTAATCTTCCATACAGATTTTTAACCAACTTGTTTCTTTCTGTAGGAATATATATACCTCTCAAACATTCTCCAATGTCTTCTTCTTTTAATCGCTCTATAACATAGGCCATAAATCCTTGCTCGACACTTTGACCAATAACTCTACAACTTAGACAGAATGTATCTATTTCCCAGGTAGTAGCAAAAAGACTGCGAAGAATTATCAAACCCACTAATCCAGCATTACCAAATTTATCAGACAATTCCAAGGTAACCATTCTATAATTTTTTGGATTATTTAATAAAGATTTTATATCCCATTCGGTATATCTTCTTGTTGTCAAATTAAATTGATTTGTTCTCTGAGTTAATTGAGAAATGCGTGGTATATATGGTAAATTTTCATCTCCTTCTTTTGCAATTACTTTCATCTCTAAAGAACGATAAAAATCTTCTAAAGATGTAGCTTGTACTTTTAGCCTTTCTCTTTTTCCCTTTGCTGCGTAAAGTTCTGTTCTTCTGATGTCTTCATCTGTAAGAGTCCCTTCTTCTAAAATTCCTAAACTACGAACAAACTCAACGTATCGGGATGGATTCTCTGGTAAATTTGGAGTCAAAACTTCAGGGCAATTCATCCTTACTAATTCTCTCTCGTGTACACTATCATCTAAAAACAATAGACTATCAAGACCTATATTTAAACCCTGAGCTATTTCTCTTAAATTAGTTGCTTTATCCTGCCAATTGGCTTTTATAACAGCGAAATCATCCTTTCTTAAGACCATGTCAGGATGTTCTTGTAAAACTTTCTCTACATCTTCTGGATTATTCTTGCTATTGATTGCCAAAATTATGCCCCTTTCTTTTAATGCTTTTATTACCTTTTGAAACTCAATATGTTGAGGGGTAATTTCTATGCCATTTATGCCATCTTCGCCTATAATCCCTTTCCACAAGACACCGTCGGCATCTAGGACTAAACATTTTTTTAGAGAATGTGACTGTTCCCTGGTGCCGCTGACAGCTAAAGAAATAAAATCTTCGGTATATAGCTGTTCTGGAGTGTTTTGAATCCAAGAAACCAGATTTTGTAAAATATCTGATTTAGATCTATATTGAAAAGCTGAGGCGAATTTGCTTATATATTGATATCGATAAACCGGAATACTTTTTGTTATATTTCTATAGTTATTCATGCTTCTTCCCATTGCATCAATAAATTTCTGTAATTTTTCTGGTTCCTTGATGTGTAAATATAATTTTTCGAATACGGAATTAAAAGACTTCTCTGAGTCAGTTACGTCCATATCTGGGTCTGCTATATAATCTGGGCAACTTGTATCGTGATAGCCGCCCACCAGGTATCTGCGACCGATCATTTCTTCCACAACTAAATACGCTAAAGCAGCTTCTATATATAATGCTACCTTAAATCTTGATGGTGTTTCACAAATTTCAGCTAATGTCGGCAAAAACCTAGTTAAACCTTCAAAATTATAATCTCTAACCTGATAACGCTTATATCGAGGATATTTGGGGGTTTCATCTTTATATTGAGTATATAGGCTTTGAGAAGAAAGAATAACAATCAGCGCACTAACAGCTTCTACTAACATCTTTATTTCATCATCATTTGAGGAGACTTTTAATATTGCTATAGCAATATTAAAAATATCTCCAGATCTCAATTTTTTTTCAAAGGGATATGATTTTTGTATTTCTTGTCTTATAAGTTCCATTACAGCATCTCTATCCATCTTAACTTCAACATGAGACATTTTTTTAGTAAGATCTGATAAATAAGTATGAAGTTTTTCTTCATTACTCAGCTTATTTATTAATGAAGGATCTTCTCTTAGAATTCTGGCGAATGACTGAACAAAAGATTTTAGTGTATCTGGATTAGTGAATAATTCCTTATAAATAGAAAATACTGTTTTAGAGATTATCCAAGCATCACTATGGCCTGTTTTTACAGGTATCCCGTAATCAGGACAAGTCCATCCATACTCAAAATATACCCCTTTATATGAAAAGTTTTTGATAAGCATTTGTTCAATCAACAATGCGTCCATAAATACATCAGGATAGGACATAACACTAGCTATTTCCGGTAACTTTTCTATCAAACTATTGTCTAAACAGTATGCATCAACTAAATAAGATCGTAATCTGCCTATGGCCTTTATTACCTCAATTGTTTTATCACGATCCGTAATTGATAAATTTGAAATTGCTGAGATGATAGATAGTTTGATTTCTCTCAGTTTCATCCTCTCATCTTTCAGATACTCAAATCTCATAAATGGATCTCCTGGGTCAAGGCTTTTATCTACCCCATAAGGAAGAGAAATATGAAATATTTTTTCTAATTCACGAACGCCTAAAACAATTTCCTCTATAACATCAACATAATCTATATCTTTTCCTATACAAGATATCAAATTACGAAGGAAGATATCTATTAGTATATGTTTAGGAGCTCTTAAGTAACTGTCCGAAGAATACTCTTCAAAAAAACCAGGGCTTAGAAAAACTGTACTTTCAGGATAATCTTTAGATATTTTCTGTTTCAGATTAACTGCAGCTATATTTCCCTCTGTTAATGTAAGATCGGTAGTAATAACTACTTTCCATCTTGGAGGTGTTGGAAAAGAAAATTGTTCTAATAGTCCTAATAATTCTTTTAGAACTTCCTCAAAAATATCTAGATCGGTATATGTATGTTTCTCGCGAATTTTAAAGCCTTCCATTTCTATATCAACTAATATTTTATCTTTACCATATCTATCCTCTTGTATTTCTTGATCTCGTGGGGATATTGGGCTCTGCCTGGCAAGCTTGGCTAATGTTTTAACTTTTGAAAACGTTTTCTCATCAGCTGAAGAAAAAAGATCTTCGGAGCTTCGTAAACCATCTTCTTCTAATTTAACTGACTCGAGCGTTATTCTTCCTCTCTGCAACTCTCTGTCTATCTTGAAGATTGTCTTCTGGAATTCAAAAGGGTCTAATATTACTGGCTTTTCATCATGCAATAGATACGGATAAATCATCATTTCGCCTATATCCACTTTATAAAGGCTAAGGGCTTTCTCTGCCTGACTCCTGGCTAACTCCATAAATCTATCACTGTCCAGTTTAGGTTCAATTACCAAACCTATTAATTCTTTTGCAAGGTTTTCGGAGCCTACTGCTTCTACTGCTTTTTCTCTTATAAGATTAAAGAAATCAAAATCTACCCAGCTCGGCCCTGGCTTCTGTCCCTGCGTAAGGCGCACAAAGGAATGATTGTGATATACGCCTATTAATTTAACCCCGTCTTTTGCATAGGTAAGCACAGCTTTTCTAATATCTTCTTCGCTTGGCTGTGTGTAAGCTTCATCTGCAACTTCTATCTTTCCAAACCTTCCAAATGGAACAAATCTTGTAACAGCATATTTTCCTTTCTCTTCTTTACCAAATATATACCCGCCCTCTTCTTTGAAATCCCCTTCACCTTTATATTCACTGGACACCGCAAGGGCTAAATTCTGCATCGTCTCCACGTCTTCCTGTAAGGCAAGGTTTAATTCTATACCTATACCAAGTGACTGGTTGCTAGCAAAATTATTAGAATCTTTCTGCTTATGTCCTTCCAGTAAGTCTATATAATTTCTAAAAAAGTTTCTATATTTATCATCTGATAAAGAAGTCTCTTCTATAGCATTCACTAAGTTCTCATATGTAAGTTGTGGTAACAATTCTGCGCTCATTATATTAAATAACCCCATTTTCTCCGGAGAAGCAATATGCTCTTCGCCATGAAAAACTGAAGGGCGTTCTAATGCAGTCGGCATTACCACTACAAAGTTTCCTTTCCCGGCAATGTCATAAGGAATATTTCGACTCTGTAAATATTCAACTGCCAACCAAGTAGCGCGTGCCAATTTTCTGGAATCGTTACTTTGTATTACTAAGAAATTCCCAGGGTACTCCTCTAAATCTCCCACTTTTACTCTATTAAATTCAACCCATTTAATCCCTTTTCCCTCTTCAATAAAATCGAACTCTGGCAATGTTGAATAATAAATTTGGAAATGCTTGCTGTTGACACTGGCTCCTGCCCACAAACTATTAAACATCACTGTTGCCTGTGTCATTGATAATAAACCTATAAATGCTTCTACATCCTTAGAATCAAGAAACTGATTCGTGGTATACTCTGGTTTTGGAACAAATAACGACGCATATTGTTCAGGTGGTGAGGCATTAATAACTATCCTCCAAGCCCTCCCTGCAAAATCTAGATTATCCACCAAGACTTCTTCTGGAGAAATTTTTCCAAAATGGAACATATCAGGATCTAATGGATAATTAAGATCCACTGGGTCATCGGACCAAACCATCTTGCGAAGCTTTTTCTCATGTGGCGTAAGGCGGGCGGTAAATGGCCCTATCTGTCTCTCTGTCTTCGTGCGCTCCATCTGTTCTGGCGTGATCATAAAGATACCACGATTCCATCTCTTATCCCATTCTTTATGGATAGTCTCATCTAATTCGAAATGCTCTAGCTCTTTTAAAACTTTTTTCACGATAGAGGGATTGAATAGCATTATCCCATCAACGCCCAGGTTGATTAATCTTATAATCTCTTCTCTGGTTATCTCTTTGCCCACAGCTACAACTATCATCCCCCGAGAATGAAGTTTTGTTACCATTTCTTTAGTTAAAAGTTCCTTATAGAAGAATGCTTCATTATTTCCAAGGCGCTTTAACTCTTCTATGAATCTATCTAGATTATCACCAATGTCGCCCTTTTCTATCCCAAATGTTACCTCTGTTGTCCTTGTTTTTATATTTATCCCTTCTTTTTCTGATTCCATTAGAATATTGTTAATATCTTTCATGAATATACTAGCAACACTAACCCATCCTGTAGCATTATTGCTCTTGATTTCAGATACAAGCTCTCTTGTTGCCTCTTTATTTTCTCCCTCAGCCCAAACAAGATGAACATCTACTTGAACCTGACCATTAATAAGTTTTAATGCTTCTTCCAAAGAAGGAATTTCGGAATCTACTTGTTTTATTTCATCTAAGGTATATTCACTTATGCGTTTACCTTCCAAATCTCTTAATCTATAAACAACCATTCTTCCATCTTTGGTAATTTGTGTATCTAATTCTATACCAGAGCAACCAAGATCTATAGCATCTTGAAAAGCTTTCAATGTATTTTCTCTTGCACCTCTATCTTGAACACCTCGGTGAGCATAAATTTTTATCTCCACCTTATCATGTAAAGCTAAAATCCTGTCTATGTCTTCTTTTAACTTGCTTACAGAAGAACCTTGTGGATGTTGCGGCTTTAAGCTTTCCACATTTAATCCATCTTTATCTATTATTATTCTTACATCTTTAAAATAAAGCCTTTCGTCCTGAACTAAAGAGGCGTCTTTTTCTTGTAATTTTTTCCTATTCTTTTCAGTGCCAAGATCTATTAACTCCCCTGTATTGTTTATTACCTCTACATCACCTATTAGAGTAGCATCTCTTATAGCTACTTTTCCTCTTAGTTTCAAAGACCTAAGTTTTCTTACTTTTGCATCTCTACCGAGGCAATTTATGACATTCAAAAGGTCCCTATAGTATTTGTCATCCTGAGGTTTACCTTTCTCATCAAGAATTAAATTACCCTCTGAATCTCTCTTATAAGAGACGATATCAATTATAGGCGGTACTAAGTCATCTTCAGAATCCTCAAGCATCCAGGTCGTAGTATTAACTTTCTCAATCGTAGTATTAATTTTTTTATAGTAATCTGTATGATTTTGGAACCAGAAGTCAGACGATTCTTTTACTGGCGTGAAAAATTCTGTCCTCTTTGATTCATCCGCATTAACTATCTCTAAAATCTTTGTTATGCCCCTCTTGGATAAGACATCTTTTACTCTTATATCCTTTGTAGTCTCAAAGAAGGCATTCAAGTTTAATAAGGCTGATCCAAGTGCGCTGTCAAAACAAATAGCTGATTTTCCCTCAACCCCCTTTGGATTAGGTATTAATGTCGGCGTCATTATCTCCTTTACCTTGTCTTCTCCTATTATCTCAGCTAATTCCTTTAGTATTGGTGAGAGTACACTGTAATTTACTACGGCTACGTTTGTATTGAAGTATTGGGCGTGAGCTTCGCCTTTGGTAAGGCCTGTCTCAAAAAAGAGGTTTTCTTGTTCTTTCTTAACCTGGGCAAGTTCTAATATCTGCGGATTCTCTTCTTCATTAGATTGGATCTCTATTCCTATCTGGCCGCCTTTACGGTCTATACCAGATTTAGTTGTTGTTATCATGGTTATCGGGACATTCTTTTTATGCATCCAGCCTACTATGGCTCTATTAGGCATATTGTTAGTGCCGTCCCCATTAAAGAATGCCCTCATGTGAGTCAAGCCATCCTGAGGCACATCTTCTTTAAGCGCTTCTAATAGGAACATCATGCCTAATTGACCATGACCGCCTGGAGATACATAAGGAAGTCCCTGTAATTTATATGTATCAGGATCTACCGTAGGTAATGCCCTTGTATTGAATACTTCCATGCTTTCTATAGTGATATTTCTTTCTTTCAAAACATCTCTATATGTCTTAGTAGGATCTAAAAGATATAGCTTATCGAGTAAACCTAAATAAGAAGGCTTTGATTTATCGCTTATTAATGGCTGGTAAGTTATCTTCCCATATAAATCATGCTCAGTTATTAGTCTTAAAAGTTTCAGCTCTGCTATGCTTACTTTATGAGGTTTACCACCTAAGGTTATATCAAATGCTAAATCAGTACCTTTTGCACCTAACTTTATATTGCCTGTCTTCTCATCCTTTTTTCTAGTCTCGGCAAATTCCGGGTCTTTAGCTCTTTCATTGAGATATTTAGTCCTATCTACTCTCTCACCCAAGCCTCCATCTAAAGGATTCATTATGATATCTACTTCTTTTGCTAGTAAAGAATATCCTTCTTCTTTATCACTCTCTTCAAGTTTTCGATAATCAACTACATCTAACTTCGCTCCCCTTTCCTCCTTTGTCAGCATGGCTGAAGGTTTGAAGTTTTTTCCTATAGTGTAACTTTTTGCACCCTGAAGGTATCTTCTATAGATGGACATGAAATACTCTGCCTCGTTCTCTGGAAGATTGAAGTCTTTGACCCATCTGTCTAATTCTTGTGATATATTAAGAATCCTATCTATCTTTTCATTTAACTTTTCTAATAACTGTATATCTTTCGGGAATTTGGAAGGACGAGATAGTCTAGTAAGATTACGAATCTCGTCTATCTGTTTTTCTGTGGCAATTAGAAGCTTTGGCGTAATAGAGTATCTATGTTGCTTCTGGGAGGTGTCTTTTCTTAAGAATCCTATTGCTACAAGATTATTTAATTCTTCCCTTATTGTGATTTCACTAAAAGGCGAACCTCTGGTTATATTAGTCCTTCTCCAGGCAGCTCTTCCATCTGGAGGAACTATAGTATCTTGTACTGTAATAACTTCTTCTTTTAAAGTATCTCTGCTGTTAAATAAGTCTAATAGGCATTCTGCGGGGGAACCTTGTGGATGTTGCGACTTTAAGCTTTCCACTTTTAATCCATCTTTATCTATTATTATTCTAACATCTTCAAAATAAAGCCTTCCGTCCCGAACTAAAGAAGAGTCTTTGCCGAGATCTATCGACTCTCCTGTCTCATTGATTATCTCTACGTCTCCTTTCAATACAGCATCTTTTATCTTTACTATTCCTTTTATCTTTAAAAATTTAAGGTCTTTTGTGCTGGCTTTTCCGAATGACTCTTTCAGCTTCTGGACATCTTCATAATATTTATCATCTTTATCAATGCCCTCTAGGTCAAATATGGGGAGGGTTTTACCTTTTTGTTCCAACATCCATGTATCAGGATTTACTTCATAAAAGTCAGTGGAGTCCTGGAACCAGAAGTCAGTTGATTCCTTTACGGGTGTAAAGAACTCTGTTCTTTCTGATTCAGTTGTGTTAATTATATGCAGAAGTCTTCTATTTAAGACTCCCCTATCGGATAAAATAGCCTTAGCTATATCCTTTCTCTCAAAATATGCGTTTAGATTCAGTAAGGCTGAACCAAGGGCACTGTCAAGCTGTATAAATTTAAGTCCGGATTTTTCTTCTTCCTTTGTATTTGGTATTAGAGTGGGGGTCATTGCTTGTTTTATTTCTTCTACATCTATGCCTTTATCTTTTAGGTCTTGGATGATCTGCGATAATAAGGTGTAGTTTATGAGGGCTATATTTGTGTTGAAGTATTGTTTTCCTTCTTCGTCTCCTTTAAGGCCTGTCTCAAAGAAGAGTCCTTCTTGGTCTTTTTTTACTTGAGCCTTTTCAAGTATCTGAGGATATTCTTTTCCTTCTTCTTTTTCTATACCTATCTGGCCGCCTTTACGGTCAATGCCAGTCTTTGATGTGGTTATCATGATTATAGGAATATTGTTTTTCTTCATCCACCCTGTTATTACTCTATTAGGCATATTGTTTATACCGTCTCCATTAAAAAATGTGCTTATATGAGTTGTCCCATCTCCAGGGTCTTTCCAGTCTAAGGCCTCCAAGAGCATCATCATACCTATTTGGCCATGGCCTCCTGTTGCTCCTTTGGCATCTTGCAGCTTTTTCGTGTCAGGATTTATTGTTGGAAGAAGTCTTGTGTTAAACCTTTCCATGTCGCCGAGATATACGTTATGTTCTTTTAGGGCTTCTGCATACGTCTTTTTGGGATATAAGAGGCATTTCTTCTCTAGTAATTTCTCATAAGATGGTTTTGAGGCAGGACTTATTAGAGGCTGATATGTTGCCTTTTTATATGGGTTTTTCTCTGCTTCTTTTATTATCCTTAAAAGCTTCAGCTCCGCTATGCTTATGGGCTCATCATAGCCTTCAACATCATACGCGAGGTCTGTTCCTTTCGCGCCAAGAGGTATATCGCCTGATTTATCTATTCTTGCCTTAATATCTGGTTCATTCTTAGCTCTTTCCTTGAGATAATCTGTTCTTCTTACTTTTGCACCTAAGCCTCCATCTAAAGGATTATATGTGAGAGATATATTCCCTGTCTCGTCAGAATAATGTTCTGCGTTGTCTTGGGATTTAAGATCTCCGTAGTGCGTAACCCCTAATTTTCCATCTCTTTCTGTATCAGCCATCCTTGCTGATGGGATGAAGTTTTTGTCTATAATATAAGACTTGACTCCTTTGAGGAACTTTCCATAGATAGCCCTGAAATACTCTGCCTCGTTCTTTGGAAGCTTAAAGGCTTTAATCCAAGGATCTAATGGGTCTAATCTTATAGAAGGACCCACGATGACATCTTCTACCTTGAGCCTTCTGAATTTACCCTTGAATTCTTTCGGAACCTCCAAGCTTTCGAGTATCTTTTCCGCTTCTTCTTTTACCTCGAGCCGCCTTAATTTAGCTTCGAAGTCTTTGTCTTTCAATGCAGTCCTCATTGATTCTGCGATATATCCTGTCCCTTTTTGAAGGTCATTGGCTATTGCTATATATGTATTTCCGGACTCTTCAAATTCTTCCATAAAATCTTTTAGTCCGGTAAGCAGATCGCGCAAGAATTCATCTCTTTCATATTCAGTGTTATTTTTATCGAGCCTTTTTGCCAATTCTTCAGGGTCAACGCCTTGTTCTACTAAATAATCGTATAGCAACTGGTATTTCTCGGCTTCATAATAAAGCTGTATACTAGCATATTCTCTTGCAATCTTCTCCGCAGCTTTAGAATCTCCTCTTTCAAGAGCATATTCATACTGGTTTTTAAGATACGCCAATTTAACCAGTTCATAACCTGGGGCAGTCTTATAGTGTTCGCCTTCTTTTATTAATAACCCCTTAAGGATAGTCTTATAGAATTCATAACGAGGAGTACCTTTTTTCATTTTAGTTAATCTATCCAGGAATAACTTATGAATCTGGAATACCATTTTCTTTATTATGGGATGCCTCATGGCATCTTCTCCGCCTACTGTAATCTTAACTTGAGCTATTGGATCGCCTGGCGTGTCTCCAATTAACTCTGCTTCCCTTGCCATTTTCTGGATTTCTCTATCTTTAATCTCTAGAGCAGCTTCACTTAATATGCCTATTTCAGCGCGATTCTGCGTGCCTAAAATCCTATTTATCTTTTCATTTAACTTTTCTATTAATTGTATATCTTTCGAGAATTTGGAAGGTTGTTTATCTATCTTTCTAATAATATTCAGTTTTTCTTTTATAAGATCTGATTCTTTGGATTTTCCTTCTAGCGTCTGTCGACTTGAGAAATATACCTCATAGATAGTTGCAAAGTCCTCATGGACATTTGTTGTGCCATAAGGATAGGCAAAATCTAGATAATTATTTTTGGAAGGTGGTTGAGACTTGGTTACAGATTTTTTATAAAGCTTAGTAAATTTATCCCTTTGGGCATCAGATAAGTGATAGTAATAGACGCCATGACCTATTTCGTGATAGATTGTTTTCTTTAACTCTTCACTACTAATCCCATCACTAATACCTATCTTGCGCAATAATAGATCATAATACCCAACCGGCCGATTTGGATGTTTAATAATTATTTCTTCTTTTGTTTTTTTATCTTTTTTAACTTCTATCGCTTCTATATTTTCATCATCTGCTCTAACCTTTGTTGCTATCCTTACTGTTCTGTCTTTTAGATGTTGAGAGGGGATATCTTTAAGTGTCTCTTTTATTGCATCTAACTCTCTATCCGTAAATTGCAACCCAGGCAGATAATCAATAATCCAGATACCATATGCGTCATATATCTCTCGTCTATTCTGGCCTAATTCTTGAGTCAGTGCATCTATTGCATCTTCAGTATCTATTTGTGCAAGGAGAACTGCAGCTTCCTGTTTTTCCTCAGGAGAAATTGTAGAAGATTGGAATTTTTTAATCCAATAGGTCTGTATTTTTTCTTGGACTGGATTTAATGCTGCATATATTATTTGCGTTACTCTTTTATTAAGTCTAAAGTGCTTAGATGAATCAGGTATATTTAGTTTGCCAGATAAGTATGCTTTGACGACTTCATAGAGTGCATCTTTAGGAGGGGCTCTCCTACCAAAGGTATTAGTATTCCACAAGTTATCAAAATATTCTTCTCTTTCTTTAAGTGTAACGCCTGGATTATTATCCTGCCAATCTATGAACTTGTCTCTAATTAATATGAATAGCTGTCTTATATCTTTTTGGAAGTTTATCTTTTTAGCTAACCCGGAAAGTTCTTCAATAAAAATATAGCAAACCTCTTTTGTTTTCTCCAATTTATCATCATCAGGAATAGTAGAATCTGTTGTAATATCAGAAATGGTTTTTGCCAGATTTTTCCTTTGAGATTCATTATTGTCTTCATTAAACAAGTAGTCGTGTATGCCAGCATAAGACTTTAATTCTTTCATTTTTTCAAATAAGGCTTCTGTTGCTTTTTCTCTATATTTCTCTGGCACATTACAAATTATTGGCTCAATAGCCATCCGTAACTCTCTCTTTTTAGTTATTGAAAACGGTCTCGCATGAGATAATAATGGCACCAATGCCCAGGTAAATGGTAAGCCAAGATAGAATAAGGACCATATCACTATCATAAGTGCCGGGGATATAGTCATTGCGCTTAAAATTATTGTTACAGGCAATCCTATTACACCAACAGTTAATAATAACTTACCCCACCAAGCTTTTATATTGATACTTCCTAATCCATAGAGCATTGAAGTTCCAGTAAAAGCTAACCAATAATACCAAAGATTTCCAAATATCCCTCCCCAGAAATATGCACCCAGAAAAACAAAGCTAAGCATAGGTAAAGCTAAGAAAACTACCTGTAGTTTTATAGCAGAGGCCTTACTAATACCTTCTTTAGGCCATAATTCTTCTCTCCAGTTTGCTTTACCTGTAAGCCTACCTATAATTATACCTATACCAAGAATCGTTGCTGGAACAATTATACTCATAAATGGCAATATGACCGGGCCCAATAATAATGCAAGAGGTAATATTTTTGGCAATACCGCTGTCGATATAAGTAATACTATTGTAGTTATAAGTGACGTTTTAAGAAACATTGTGCGTTCACCCCATAATTCGCTAAATGGTATGTGTCTCAAATTCCATCCCTTGGCGCTTATTGTAAAGGCAGCTTTACCATATATGCCTGTAAAGAGTGACAATGCATAAGTAGGTAGCACTGCTGTAAATAACATGTAGAGTTTCGGGAATAAACTTATAAATTTTCCTACGGCCTTTCTAATACCAACACGTTCTATAAGATATAGCATTCCTTCAGCATTAATGGCCTGATTCAAAGATAATCCCACTACTCCAAATATAATAGGTAATGGAAATGCCATAAATCCGCCTGTCCCAAGGAATACAATCCAGCCTAAGTAAATAAAGTTAATAATCGGTATTAAAGGTTTTTTGAAGTAAAATGACAACGCAAATAATAGCATCAGTTTCTGTCCTATATGCATACTATTGCTACGAAGTATTCTAGGAATCAATCTACTGAGAACTATTTCTGCCGAACCCTGGGTCCACTTGGCAAATGGGACTAAGGCTGCGTGAAAACTGGTTTCTCTGCCTTTACCAAAATATAGATACTCTTTATGAGTAGTGCGAAAACCTTTCTGCCATAACATTGTAGCAAGCATTAAATCTTCTGATACAAAGTCATGCGGCAATGCACCAGCTACCCTGATAGCTTCAGTATCTATAATCGCGCTATGCCCATAAAAACCTGATGCTCCAAACATATTAAGGACACGCTGGGTAACCGTAACCCATGTCTCTTCACCGAAACCTATTGCCTGGGATGCCCAGCTGTAATTTTTATTGTAGATATATTCGCTGAATAAAACTAATTTTAGCTGAGGGTCTTTATTGAACTCTGCCAGGCCACAAGGAATCTTTATCGCATCTTCTATTCTTACTGCTGCATTAGCGTCAAATAATAGGGTCTTTTGTCCACGCACAAATGACAAGGCAGCATTTTGTCCAGTAGGCTTACCACCAGTTACTGGCTTTCCAGATGGTGCTTGCGATATTACGATCTTACGTAAATTAACCCAGAGCCTTATCTTTTCCTTTACATTTTCGGATAAATCAGTTGGCAATGCTTTAAGGCCCTCTCCTTTGTTAACTCCCTCTCCATGTTCACCTAATTTCGAAGATTCTTCTGTATCTTTTTTATCTTTTTTCAGCTCTTTAACAAAGTTCTCCCATTTACCATAGTAAGCCTTTATAGCGTTGTTTAATACTGTCTCTTCACCACCAGAATCTAAAACATTTAATTCCTCAAAACTTATCTCAAATGGATTCCCTCTATACAGCTCACCACCCCACCAGACTTCCAAGAAAGGATGTTCTTTCATTAAGTTATGTAAAATCTCTAATTGTTCCTTATCTTTTTGATCAAAGCCATATCCCTCGTAGTTAAGAAAAATCTGGAGTTTTTTATCTATCTCATCATAAGTTTTATCTGGGAACATAATTTTATAAGCTTCTCTTATTCTAGAAACTTCTCTAACTGTTTTAGTTACGGGTTGCATGCGCGAATTAACCCAGCGCGTGATTTCATATTTTATTTCTTTGGATAAATCAGTTGGCAATGTTCTAAGAGCATTCCCGCTGATAACATCTGCTGTGTGTCTAATTAACTTATTGGCTTCCTCTTCCGGATATTTACCCTTTATTCTTTCTACAAAATTCATCCATTCATCATCATAAACTTTTATAAGATGATTTAACCTCGTCTCTACACCTCCAGAATCAGGAGAATCCAATTCGTCAAAGGTTATTCCAATCTGTTCGCCAAACGCTGTTATCATTGCTGTAAGCGTGGGAAGCTCATCCCAGCTTAAAGCATGGGGCATGTCCATGAGGAAGCTACCTATAAAGCGATTTATACGTTCTTTTGCCTCTTCCTCTTTGGGCTCTATAGCTAACTTATATTGTAGTAATCTGTCTCTTTCTTTTCCATCTATCTTGTCATCATCATACATTTCTTCTATAAATGCGTTCCATATACTATCCCATACATCTCCGCCCATTATTTCTATAGATCGTTCTTTTGCATCATTGTATTTACCTTTAACATCACCCCAAGATTTAACCTGGCCAACACCTTCTACCTTGCCCTGATAATAGCCAAATAAAACCATTATCAAATTTGTTATGGACCAGAAACTTAACACGATAAAACCAAGACTAAGGATAATCGTAGGGATACCTAATAAGCCTGCTGACAAAGTGCTTATAGTGAAAAGGTTATGCACTATTTGAGCCATCCAGGCTGCAACAAAAAGATTGAAAGAAGCCCAAATCGTAATATCTGTGAAAGCAAGTATTTTAAAACGCCTCATCTGTCTTTTTATAATATCCTTGGTGTCTCTTGACGCATCTTTCAAGTTAAGTTTCTGCAACCCTAAGAATCTCGGTAGCAATAAACTAAGTAAACCGCTCATACCTACAAAAATAGCACCTGCCTTCAAACCGATTACACCCCAACCAATGAAACCGCCTACTCCTGCAACTGTTAAAACAGGTATGCCTAAAATAAGAAGAACTGGCCTTAAGCTTCGCAAAAATGCCCATATGCCTATCTTGTCAGGATAAAGTTTGTCCATGTTTTCTAAAAAGGCTTTTTTGTCTTCGGATGCCTCTCTATTGCTATACCCTGATAAAAAGGCTGTATCATTGAACATATCAAATGCATCTTCAAAAGTTTTGCGATACTTTTTTATCACAGTCTTTTTATCTTTATACTGAGCACTAAAGAACTCCCTTAATATCTTAACTTCACCTTCTATTCCATCGCTAACTTTACTTACTTCTTCGCCTTTAACTATTCCGATAGCTTTATTCAAAAGATAATATCTAAGTGCGGGATTTGCACCTTTGAATTCCTGAACCGCATCAAATATTGCTTCCATCAGAACTAACATCATTAAAGGATCGTCTAAATCGCCATTATTCTCTATGCCTTTTTCACTACATACTCTATCGCGCCACTCTTCGAATGCTTTTATATCTTCAGGATATATATGCTCTCCTTTATTGTCAGATATGAGCTGTTTAATGCGGTCTGTAGCCGCACTATAATCCCTAGGCGTAAAGCCAAGTTTTGCCATTATAATTTTTATATCAGATTCCATGTCAGATGGGCTTGGATAAGTGGGTATATCAATACCGCCAGAACGCATGATTGGCTTAACATTTTTTTCTTTTTCTTTCTCTTTTCTCAATTTTCGTTTGCCTAATAATCTTAAAATTCCTATTCCCATTAACGCACCGAGTATACCTAATGAACCTATCAATATAGAAACTGGCATTGATCTTCCAAATACATTTACCCTCTGTTCCATGTCCTCATCTTTCAAATCCCTTGCCATATCTCCTATAGCATCTTCCTTCTTCTCTATTAAATCTCCTTTATAGTCATAGATATATTCCGCAGTTACCCACCTGTTAGGCGCAAGCGGCCTATTTTCTCTAACAGTATGCACCTCTTTTCTGTCCGGAGTAAAGCCTATTGATACCCAGTACTTAACAGGGCTGTATTCATCGCCTTTAATAACATTCTCAAGTAGTTGGCCTCTATCTTCTAATAACCCTATAACCGGTCGTTCCTTGGCTTCCAATAAGTCATAGAATATTATCTCTCTCTCTTTGACTAATGGATAAATATTTGCCAATCTTAAGACTACACGGTCAAATATTCTGACTACTACCTGCCCATCGGAAATAGCAAATACTTCTTCACGTTTTGTTCTAGAATTACTGATTTTGTACCTATATCCTTCTATATCTCTGTTTTCACTGCCAGCTACAGCTCCCTTTACTGTTACCTTTCCATCAAACACTTTTCTTTCACCGCTTTTTCCGTCTTTGTGTATAAGGTGTGCTGCTGGTAATACGCCTATGGGGGCCATCTTACCCGTAGAGAGGATATTGCCTTCCAACCACCATTCATTTGTAATTCTATCGAGGTTAGGTGCCAATTCTAAAATATGTCTGCCAAGCGGATCTTCAGGAATAAGATATAAATAAATAGGTTCGCCTTCAAAAGGCATGCCATCTTTATCCTGATCTTTTTCTGTTCTGTAGTGTTTCTTACCATTAGCACCTATAGTCCTTAGCCTTGATGTGCCTTTAATCTCTGGTAATAGAGTACCCTCTGTTATTCCAAATACTTTAGCATGTTTAATATCCTCTTTGGATAATAGCTCTCTTGCTGGCTTCTTTCCAGTTGTTTCGTATTCATCGGTTACCTGATTATCCTGTGTAAGTCTATATGCCCTCTTAAGGTCCCTCCCTTCCCATTCAACACCTATCCTCTTATCCAAGCCCAGATGTCTTTCAAATATTACCCTGCGTCCCAGAGGATCCTTTGGCAGATAATAATCTGTCCAAGTAGAGCCATCTACACGAGTTACTGTCGCAGGCTGTAATAAAGTACTAGAATCTATGCCAACTTTACCTAGCTCTATTTCCACCTTTGCCAACTCACCTAAGACTTCCTGCGGTAAAGTACCTACAGCTTTACCTAAAGCAATCTGTTGACCGTATATTATCGTCCATACTAGTTCATTATTATATTTAAACCTCGCAGAAGAAGGCACTGTATTATTAGCTTCGTAATCATGTTCTGTTTTACATTTACCATCCAATGCGATCCTTTCTCTGCCATACCCATCTACACCAAAAGTCTTCTCTATCTCCATCCTTGTCCAAGCGGTATTCTTTTCATACCTTCTCTTTTCAAGAATTCGTATCTGCTCTCCTTTAACATTCTCATAAATAGGCTCTCCCTCGGGCCATCCTTTTGGTCTTGTCTGGAATATAATATCTTCCTGTTCATATCCTTTAATTACCTGGTTTTCCATATCAAATACAAATGTATCCGTACCAATCTCTTCACCTTCTAAATTGATTATTATTCTGTCATATATATTTACTATATTATCTGTTGCATCTAATCCTTTTGTTATCCTTCCAATTGCCCTGCCTACTTCGTTCTGCACCTCATAGCTATCCAGAGACACCATCTGGCTATTTTCCCAAGTAAAAAGCTCCATAGCATCTTGTATTGTGTTATCTGTTTTTGTTTCAAATGACTTCTTAGCGCCGCCTTCTTTTACTCCTTTAGTATAATTTACAATATCAAATGCGTAAGAAGTATAATATTCGTCTTCATCTAAATCCATTGCCTCATAATAGTGCCAGTGACCCAATTTATCCTGCTTAATCCAAGCTATAGTCTTTCTCCCGCTGTTTTCTTCTATCCATTCTTCGCCTTTATAAAATCCCTTAATACCCTCCAATACAGTTATTCTACTAAGGGTTTCATTTAGTTTATCTACTTCAAGAACAGCTTCACCTGTACGCTTATATGTTCCAGATTTTGGCCCAGCTTGAGCCCTGTAAACAAGCGCGCCTGCTTCTTTTCCATTCTTATAAATAATTTCAGAATAAAGCATATCTTTTTCATTTACTTCAGCGACCTTCATTTCACCGAGCATGACATCAACCCATGTATCGCCCTTTAGCCAGTCAGGCGTGGTTTCTAATGTCTTGACTCTTACAAATGTGAGGTCTCCTGCTCTTCCTATCTCTCCTGCAGTGGCGGCTTTTACGCCATTTTGATAAGTATCGCCGCCTACTCTTATACCTTTATCATTATAACGAGGTTCTCCATAACGAGGTTCTTCTCTATAATTATCTATTTTCTTACAAATAAGTGTTCCTTCGCTATCTACATATTCCTCCCAAGACTTTGTTCTGTCTGTTGCATCTAATATATAATAACCATCATCGCTTATAACAGGTTCGCCTATTTCATCTACTCGAAGTGTCCTTGTTATTTTATAACCGTTTTCGTATATCGTAACACTAAGTTTAGCCATATTCGTGCCAGGAATAAATTGCGTGTTATTTGTCTCAGAATATGGTGTTTTTATTCTGTATGTCTGGCCCTGTGAATCATCGGTAATATATTCCAGCCATTTATGGCCTTCACCTTGTGCTTCAAAGACACGGCACATCTTACCTTCAACTGGTTCCCGAAGCGGTTGATTATCCCTACCAAGGACAGCTTTCAATGTTACAATCTGGTCATTCCTTAATTGAACTGATTCTTTTTGGCCCGAGATTATAGTAATCTGTCGATTGTTAAGGAAATCATAATAGACACCGTTAAAATACTTCGGCGTAGTTCTAAGTAAAATCTGGAGTTCTTTCGCATCCTTAGCATCTTTTATTCTCTGGCTTACAGCTACCTTGCCACCGAAGAGAATTTTGTAACGCCTGATAGCTTCTTCTGTATCATGCTCCGCTATTCCTGCTACTGAGTTTTGCAGGAATTCAAGGTATATCCTTGCAACTAATGCCTGAGGTGCGCCTACGTTAATCCTTAAATCTTTGGAAGTTGTAAAATCTTCAAATACAGCGTCTCTAGCTTTGGCACCTATCTCGCCATCTTCTTCTAGCTTGGAAAGCACAGCATCTAATCTAGCTCTTAATTCGACTTTTAACTTCTCATCCATTGCTCCTTTAGTCTCAGCAACAGGCCTTACTATAAAACCGCCTTTTTGCCTTAGGGCACCTTGCATTTTCTCCACGTCTTCCAGCCTCTTAGTAAGGATTTTGATTTGCTTTTCTATATTCTCTGTGCCGGTTACTATTACCAGCTTAAAAGGTCCGCGCATAAAACTATTATCTACGGGATTGTATTTTATAGCATCAAGGTCTTCCTCAGAAGCAAGCTTATCAAGTAAGTTTCTTGCGTTATCAAAATGCTCTCTTCCTCCAATTTCACTCATACCGCTACAAGCTATAACCTGGCCTGTCTTAGTATTTACACGTATCCCTCCACCTTTTGTAGTCAAATTACCCGAGACTTCTTCAGCGTCTTTCACGGCCCTCTTAAGGTTCTCGACTACTATCTCTTGAGCCTTAAGGCCTGTATTTACTACATAATCCTTGCCATCTATAGTCTCGATTATAGCGCCTTCCTGCTCTTCGCCTGTCAGCCATTCCATTATACGGCTTGAAGGCTCTTTGACCTTTTCTGCAGTCATATCCTCGAACTTTGTGTACTTGGTGTAGTGCATGGAGGATGGTATCAGGCCATTCCAGCTAAAGTGAGGTCCTTTTATAAGCCTGTATCCATACATCTTAAGCATCAGTATCTCTTGCTCCAAGAACCTGATCCTGTCTTCGTCTCCAACTTTATTCTCAGACCTCAACGCAATAAGTTTGACTTCAGATTCCTCTATTCTTTTCTTGAGTTTTTCTAAATCTTTTTCTGCCTTGTCCAGCGCTTCCCTCAGGTAAGAGAGGTGGAATTTTATTTCCCGGCCATTTTCCTTGTTGATAGTCTTTATGACTCGGCCTCCCAGACCTCCTATGGAATGATTTTCCTCAAGCCATTTGTATTTCAGTTCGCCATTGCTGTCTATGTATTCCCAGAGATAAAGAAGCTGGGATTGGCCTGTTTCCGGGTCTAGTTCCTTCATATTTTTGACTCTAGCTTCTTCTATGGGCTTATATGTGCCATCTGGTTTAACTTCAAATGCCATGCCTTTATTCTCATTCCTTATAATCTCCTGGGCTAAGGTCTTCTGATTCTCTGCAACCTTAAGGTTATCCTGTTCTAAAGTCAGATTCAATTGCGCGGCGTTTATCCCGCTTTCCACCCTGTATTCTTTGCCTTCTATGGTTACGTAAATGGTGTATGGTATGCCCAGGCGGTCATGTATGCCGACTTCTCCTTTTTTGATATCAAGGTCTCTATTTTCTGAGTCAAGATGGAATCTTGTCTGGCCCCTCTGTGTCCATTGCTCAAGGGTATGCTCTTCCCTGCCATCTATAAATATTCTATAGCCACCTTCTTTATACCAGTCTTCATAGCGTGGGTCAGGATTTGCAACATATTGGTTCTGGGGAGCAGTAAATATCCTGAGATCATCCGTATCTTTTGCTTTAAACACTAATCTACGGCCATCACGCAGACTAAAGTCTGCAGCTACATTCTCGCCTATTTTCTTTAAAGTGGCATCTCTTAGCTCATGGGACATCAACGTTTCTGTCCAATTAAACTTTTTAATTATCCGTTTTGGCGCTTCTGTTTCCTCATCTATTTCCACTGCAACTTGCAGTACGCCGCCTTTGGAATTTAGTTCTCCATGGATAGCATCTAAGACAGATTCTGCTGCCCCATCTTCCTGAGCAAGCATTCTAGTCTCAGCTAAAGGAGCCTCTGGCCCAGGCTTTAAAAATCTTGAAGTTGCGTCTATAAAATCACCCATAAAACCAGCCATAACCGATGTAAATGTTCGTTCTTCTTCAGGAGGAGGTGGCGGGCTGACTGCTTCTCTATCATCAGCGACTTCCTGCCTGCTTTCTTCTATAGGCGAACTAAAGTCTGCGGCTACAACGGCTGTGGAAACTGCGGGGGCTGCGGTAAAGGCATAAGGTTCTTCTTCTCCGTACAAACCTTCAGCTACTTCTATTGGTTTTTCCTTCAATATTCCCATCTCAATGCGCAGTTCATCAGCTATCTCTCCCATTCTTTCTTCAGTCAAAGGGCCATCTTGAGCAGCCGATCCAAGCCTTGCTAGAAATTCACTTTCAAACTCTCTCTGGAGATTCTGAGTCTGTAGCTTATTTATATCTATAGTCTGTGAAATAACTGGGGATCCAACCTGAACGACCGCATATGCTCCCATTCCTAAGCCTTTAGCAAGCTTGGTACGCAAGAACCTCTTAATCCCTCCGCTTTCTCCTTCTTCTAACCCTGCAAGATGCTTAGCGCTTAAAACTTCTGGCTCAAGCTCTTCCTTTTGCTCTTTCTCTGCCTTCTTCCTTGCTTTTTGCTCTTCAATTATCCTTTTACACACTGTCTCTGTAGCATGATAATTCCCGCCTTTTCTGATGCTTTGGACAACATCTTCTTGCACTACTAAGAACATATCTTCAAATAATAAATGTGCGTCTCTGCTATATTCATAATCCATCTTCTCCTCAGAAAGCATTCTGCCACCTATATCCATTCTTAAATCATCCATCCTGATAAGGTGGTCAATCCAATTATTTTTTATAGTACCAAGTACTAATGCCTTTAGCTTGTCTTTGTCAAAGCTCCTCATGAACATATTGAATGACTGAAAGACCGCGCCCTTGATTTCCTCCGGCGCCCTATCTAACATTGCTTCAGGTATATCCATATTAAATACTTCTAACATGGCTTTACGGAACCCTTTTTTATCAACGATCTTTCCAGCTTTAGCGTAAACATCCCAAATCCTATCAAAAGTATCCTCAGCCATATTGCGGGCATATTCAAGCAGTACTTTTCTATCCCCTGTCAATATCTCTTCATACATCCCTTCAAAAACTGCCTTCCTTTGAGCAGAAAGTACTTTCTCAAACTTTTCTTCCTGTTCATAAGTCTCGTAAAGCCTTTCAGTAACGACTCCTTGGGCATTATTTATAACACGACTCAATGCTTTCTTATCTCCACTAACCTCAACGCCATTTTCTCCTTCCTTCTTATATTTATTAATTAAACTGGCTAATTTGGCGCTAAGCCCTGCTGTCTTGAATATTTCATCTTCCGGAGATAAAAGGAAGAAAACCTCTCCAGGATCCCCCTGGCGCGCAACTCGTCTTGCTGCCTGGCTATCAGTGCGATAAGTCTCCTGACGGCCCAATATAATCATTCGCGCGCCACCAGCTTTTAAAACTTCTTCTCTATCCTTCATTCTCTTTTCTTCCGCGGCTTTCTTTTGCTCACCAGTAGCTTTATCAGGATCACTTATACCCATATCTTTTAAGATAGAGTCAATGTCTCCGCCAGGTTTTATATCTGTTGCTCGGCCTACAATATTTGTAGCAAATGTAACCTGCCTATACATCCCTGCCCTGTCTATGATATCCCTTTCCTCGTCTTCGTTATCAGCGCTCAACACTTGAGGAGTAAAATCAATATCAGTTCTTTGTTTCAGTTTCTCCACCAGCCTATTCAGCAATCCATATGCAATAGCGTCAACGATAACCGGTTTGCCTTTCTTGTACCCATCTATGATAAGATCAACTGCTGCATCGAGCTGAGCATCGCTATTTACATATACCCTATCATTATGCCATTCCAATAAATCACGATTATGTGGATTTATATAGCGCACAGTTCTATCCCAAAATCTCTTGAAGAATTCTCTGCCGGGCGTGCCGCTCATACCAGAGAGTATCGGATATTGAGAATAATAATCCTTGGCTGACATCTTGAATATGGTCTCACTAAGCGGGCTAATCTTACTGCAATTCTCCTTTGCCTCAACCATTTGATGAAGCCCATAACTCCATGTCCTGCCAGTCATAATACGGCCAGTTTGCACATCATAAATCTCGATTTTACCGTTAATTACAAGGTACTGCTTCTTTTCCTTCATAAGCTTATGGGCAATAAGTGACTGATTCGCTAATGCCATGAGTGTTAGATCCGAATATATAGACTTACCCCCAAGCTGTTCAGTCAAGAGCTCTTCTAGCTTAACTAAGCCAATCTCACTGAAATAAGCGCGGTGAGTCTCTTGACTTGCGTCTTCTGCTTCCACCTCAAAGCTTTCCCTTACCTTCTCTATATAATAATAATCTATATCCTCTTTACGTTCTTCAGCCTTATTCTGAAGTTCCAAAATTTCTCTAACTGCCCTATCTACAGCGCGCGCTTCCTTTTCTGTATCTTCTCCTTTGCCGGAAATAATGCGTGGCGTACGTCCATCATCTTCTAAAACAGCGTCTACCTCATCAATAATAGCAGCATGAAGCGGCCTATGGAGCCTATCTTTCTTATCATCGGCCAAGTAATCATTCTCCCGATCAAATACCACCTGATCGCTTACATATGTAACATCCGCATTATAGGCTGTCCTTTTCTCTTCAGGAGAGGAACTCTGTGTTATGCTTTCCAATCTAATCTCAAGATAATCCAATACAGGTTTTGCCCGATCATATCCTGCCAGCACATCACCCTGTTTAGTCACCACATGAACACCTTTACCGCTTAATGCCAACAAGAATGCCGCCACAACACCTACTTCGGTCTTGCCTTCACCTTGCAATAATCTAATAATCTCGCCCTTATCTTGACACATTGCGATTGCTGCCAGTAATTGTTCGTCGTGTAATGTAAAATGTTTACCTTCTTTATCTATCTTTGTCTGCCAAAACGCCTCTTTAATTACTGCTAATGCCTCAGGCATAATTTCCTGCAAAATATCTATTTCATTTTCTCCATTTTTTAAAGCTTTCTTAAGCTCGCCTGTTTTAGCTCTAAGATATGCTTTCATTCCTTCTTTATCATATCCAAGCGCCTGCAATCCATCCCATTCTTTTTTAGCCTGTTCAACTAATAGTATAAATTCTTTCTCTGTCTTTTCACCGAACGATTTTTCTATCTTCTGCTCAGATGTAAGCTTTCTCTCTTCAGATTTTTCTTGAACTTCCCTGCCATGCCCAAAGAACCTGCCATAAAGCCTAGAGATGCCTATCCCTATAACCCCTATTACTAGGAAAGCTCCTAATGAATCTAGCAGTATGCCTAATACAGCTACTGAAAAAGCTATACCGGCTAATTTTGCCTGTTTTCCAAAAATCTCTTTTAGTTTTTCTATAAAACCTCTGGCCTTTTCTTCTTTGGGTTTCTCAGGCTTACTATCAGCCTCAACATAAGGCCCTAATTGTTCACGGGTTAATTTTCTCGCCCCGGTACCTTCAAACATCCCTGTTATCGTAGCTATGATTGTGCCAAATCCCAAGAATTGAGTAGCAATGCTTTGCCAGTCAAAACCAGCATCTGCCGCGCCAACCACTACATCTTTCGCTGCTTCAGCCATAGAAGGCGCGCCGACTAAACCTGCGAGGGCAAGAAGTGCGATTGAGATAATTTTGGACGCACGAGAAGATATTATCTTATGTGTTTTCTGGACCAGTCTTGGCCCATTGATTCTTTGTAGCTGTAAAGTAACCCAGCTGACAATTGTCCCGAGTCCCAAGGCAACAATATCCCATACATCAAACACCCCATTCTCTGGTACAAATATCTGCTGACCTTCAAACACCACAGAAAGCGCGATAAACACTCCCAGTGTCCACGCACTGATTAAATTCCCTACTCCTTGTTTAATCTTAGTAAAGGCGCTTTCCAAATCAGGCATCTCGTCTAAGAGGTTCAAAAGTTGATATAACGATATGCCAATAGACGCAAATAGAATAGGTGCTAAGAAATCTTGCAAATATCCATGCAAGAACCAATTCCAGCCAATGTAATCTCTTATAAAGACGTTCCACGCTATAGCTATGCCAGCGCTCGCTAAAAACACCGGATTAATTAAAGATATATATGCCATTTTTCCTGCATAGTGACTTTCTTCGGTAAGTAAGTACTTAAACTTGTTAATGAGTCTTCCCAGAAAATCTTTAATGAATTCCTTGCCCTTCTCTGCTCTAGAAGAAAAGGCGCCCTGAGTTTTAAGTTCTACCGGGGGCAAGACCGGTGTTCCCTTTTCACTGACAACACGGGCGCCTTCTTCGCTAACAGGATAAAGCTTTGTATAAGCTGTTTGCAAGCTATCAAGAGGAGTAAATACATTTGCGAGGTCTGTGCCTCGGATTCTTATTAATTTATTTTCATCTAATTCTACAAAAACCTCATCTGCTATTTCCGCTGGGACCAATACATAACCCTTATTTCCAAAATACGACTTAAAATCCTCCCAAGTCACAAAGAATGGTTTATTGTTATCTAATCCAACTACGCCATTTTTACCTGCTTTTACACCTATAATGTAATGGCCGATGCCATCGGTAATTTTTCCAGAGGCAGGATTACCAAAAAGTATTACACTGCCTTGATCTAAATCAAAATCATCTGTCAAGGCCTGCAAGCCGCCTTCTGCTTCTACTTCAATGCCCACCAGGTTAACGCCGTAACGCTCAGCCACATTGATCAAAACATTTCCGGAAACCGCTATTGTTCCGTCTGGCTTTTGCCATACGCCTTGATTTCTTTCTTTTATCTCTTCTACCATTTGTGTCGCTATGGCTCCTGCAATCTCATATTCATCAACATCAATCTTCTCCCCGCCATCAGGATCGCGATAGCGATTTAAGAATATAGCCATAACACTCGAAGCGCAGTTCTTGATTATGCCAAGATTTTCAGGAGTCATAAGCCCATCAATATCTTCCTCAGGCACGCCGCTATCCCTGAAAGCCTTACTTATTGAATAATCTGTCGGCTTTATAATATTATAGAGTACCGCATCTGTTCCAAAATCAGACCTGTCTATGTACCCAGATACCTTAAAACAACTAATTCCATTTTTCTGAGCAATATCTATTAATAATCTCTCGCTATTTATTTCAGTAGTGGGATCTTTAGTATTCACCCATACCCTGCCTCCATTATGCTTAGCCAGAGCAATTGCATTATTAATAATTTTATCAGGATAAGTCTTTATTGATTCTCTACGCGCCAAATTAATCATCAGGGATCTCTCATTGCCAGTTATTCCGCTACCACCAAACAGATTATCCATAAATACAATATCATAACTATCTTCCTTGTATCCGTTCTGGCCATCCACATCATTAGCATTGCCCTGGATGTATCTGATTTTTCCTTTAGCCCGTCCTATCTGCTGGCTATATAAATCAGCAGACTCCTCCTCAAGCCCTATCATATCAGCACTTATATCGATAAATGTTACATCCACCCCCATCAATGCTAATGCAATAGAAAGCAATGGGATGCCGTTGCCAAATATAACCGCTTTTTCGCCCGGCCTTGGATTAATGGCCTTGAGCATCTCTTTTGTAATTTTAAAAATCGCTAACTCCTTAAACTCTTCGACAATCTCTTCCGGATTCCACTGTAGATGCGTTTTGGCAACCTCGATAATATCTTCAATGTAATCCCTTAAAATCCCCTTAAGCGGATTGGCTTGGCCAAATATATTCCGCTGGATGCCTTGATATATGGCACGATGTGCCTCATAGTCCTCTTCACCAAAAACGGCCACATAACCTTCATGGAAGAGTATCTCATCAAGGTAATCAGTAAATTCACCTTTAAAGAAATCTTCCATCAAGGCTATCTGGCCGTCTCGAGAGAATGCCAATAGATAATCCTCGTGGCCATTTACAATGGCATCAAAACTAACAATATCGCCCCGAGCAAAATATGCCTCTAATCTATCAATAACTTGATTTGCCCTCTCCATATCCTGCCAGATTAATTCTCCTTTACCAATAGCACCCTTAACCTGGCTCCTCAGCCTATCCATGGCTTCACCAATAGCATTGGTCTTTTCACTATCAAGCAGTCTTGCTTCAATCTTACCTTTCTCTTCAAGCGCTATACCTTTACCAATAGCCTCAGCTTCTTCAGAAATCCTGCCTGCCCCCTCTTCCTTTCTTAATTCCCTTGCCTGCCTTACTATCTTTATACCCTGCACCATCAAATACCCAAGGCTTCCTATAATTCCTGCTGATGATAAGATAAGCGGCAGCATCTGAATCGCAACCCCCGCCAATAACATGCCCACCCCTACCTTTATAGGAAGCGCCGCATCGTCCCACCACTCTATAGCTGTATCTTTGGTATCCTGCCACCAAATAGCCGGGCCTTTCAAGGCCTTACCCTTTTCCTCTACTTTTTTCTGTTGTTCCAGATCTCTCTTTTCCAAAGATGGCTTAACCTCTTCTAATGTAACAGCTCTACGGTCAGAAATTACAGAAGAAGCTCCCCCTTCTACTTCTTCAGATTCCTCGCCTTCTACCCCTTGCCTTCTTTCTAAAGAAGCCTCTGCTTCTTCTAATGCAACAGACCTGCTGTCTTCAACCTTATAAGGCCTTTCTTCAAACGTTTTTTGTGCTGCTTCTATTTTTCTTCTTTCTTCATCAGATTTTTCTATAATAAATTCTATCTCTAATCTATTTTCCTCTCTAAATCGAATCTCGTTTTCTTTAAAATTACCTTCTACTTGGACAAGTGAGCCATCTTTTTTCTTAATCAACGCCTGCATTACTCCGGAATCAACGAACTCAGATTGGACAATCTCTGGAACCTCTCTCCAGTCACTACGCTCTCCGAAAACCCTCTGGATTGCTGCTACAAACTCTTTATACATCTCATCTTCTGACTTCTCTAACCCTTCTACAGCTTTAGGCATTAGAGATAATCCTTGTAATCCTATGCTTGGCCTATCAGCGCTCTTATCCTCATATATCCCCAATCTTCCTTCTGCTTCAGCAAGTTTAGCTTGCTCTCTATTGTACGAATCAAGCATCTCGCTTCTTATCTCTTCTGCTTTTTCAAGAGTTCTATTTTTCTTATCTTTCATCGCATCTGCAACTGTAAACAGATATTTAAGTTTTCTATCTTGTGGCATTTCTCTTATAAATCTACCTATTGCCATGCCTATTTCATTGAAATAAGGTTCTTCTTTCGTTTCAGAAAAACTATCTAATTTTTGAATCTTTTCTACATCCAAAAGTAACAACTTTACAGATTCTTTATCTATCATTGCGCTATTTACCAAGAAATCGTAAATATCAAGGGCTTTTTCCATATTAACAGTAATTTCCTTGGGCCCTAATCCTTTTTCTCCGACACATGAAGCCAATACATTCAATTTCTGTGAATAAATATCTTCTATATTAGGTACTTCTTTAGAAACTTCCGGCATCAACTCCATATGCCTTGCAATGGTTTTTCTAAGTTTTTTGGTAACGCGCGCCTTTTCAGGCATGCCTACAAGATTAGAAAGCTTAAACACTCTTTGCGGCATGCCGCGATTCTGCTCCATGAGTCTTTCAATCTTCTTTACCGCCTCAGGATCCTGCATCATCTCTGGACGCATCTGCAATAACTGAGCAATCTGTGGAGACATCTCTGTTTCTTCTATTGAAGAGCATACCCATTTTGCAAAGTCACGATTCAAATCTACTAATATATCATAGACACCTATAACCTGTTTCATTGTTTTAGAGTCTGCCAGCACCTTTACATCGTAACTATCAGCTAATTCAGCATCTCTTGCTTTTAAAGCTTCATAATTTTTTGTTACAGCTTTAATATCCTTTATAGTTGCAGTTGGGCCTAAGTAAAATAGATAAGCGATGTTTCTCAAACCTTCTTCCTTTGCTATTTTATCCAGCAGTACCTTTGTGACTTTGATTGGTTTTCCGTGCTCCCAATCCTCTCCTAATGTGTCCTTCAATATTTCATCCAATTGCTCGTTCGTTGTTCCTTCCCCAGCAATAAGATTAAAAAGATCCCTCACATCCATAGCTATACTAAAAATCTTAGAGTTTGTAAGTTTATACATCGCATAATCCAGCATATCTTTTGGAGTGCCCTGCATCAATTCATACGCCTTGTCTAAAGATGTTTCTTCTAAAAATGACTGGCCTAATAAATCCAAAGCCTCGCCTTTATCATACATCTTCTTAAGCGCGCCTAACTCTACATCTGTTACCCCAGGCCTGAAAAACGCATAAATATCAACAGGATGCAA
>CAZFPS010000002.1:0-50804 GCA_964520705.1 uncultured Planctomycetia bacterium
GCCCATCAAAGATGAAAATTTGACCAAAGCAATTGAAGAAATTGTGGAAGCAAACGGCACTACTTTAATCCACAGGACACCCGAGAAAATTATTACAGAATTAGAGGAGAAAGTAGGCGCAAACGACAAGACGCTCAAGGAGCGTGTTGCCTTCTTGAGGGCCGCCATAGAAGAAGCTTATGCGCCAGCCAATAGCGGCAGATACACATTCTATCATGCCTTAGTTGCCATCAGCAATTTCTTGGTTGAGGTTGCCCAGCAGATTGCTAAGAGCGAGAATCATCTTAATGTATATCTGGCAAGAGACGGTATCAACTTCTGGTTAGCCGGTTATCTATGGGCCAAGAAGGAGAACAAATTGTCAGAGTTCAAAGACAATAACGTTATCTTTCACCTCTCCCGTTCACAATTGGGCCATGCCCATGAAGTGATGAAGATGATTGCAGAGGATACTGCTGCTATCGTAGCAAAAGACGATAAAGCAGATTACTGGCAGACCTTTATGAAATATTTTGAGGCTTATGTAAACGAAGATGCAGAATTCAGAACAATTGTAGAAGTAACTGCCAACCGTTTAACTAAGAAGATAAAAGATGCGCCTCAGGTGAGGATTGTGGAAAGCTTTGCCGAAGGCCTCTTAACTGGGTTCTTAAAGGCAGTTATATTAAAGAATAATCCGCAGGCCAATGTTGAGGAATTCATCACTGCTCCTAAATGGATACCTGAAGCCAAGAGGGGGGTAGCTTCATTCAAGTTCAATGAGAATAAACTTCAAGAAAGAATAGCTGGTTGGTTTGTTAAAGAAGGGTTAGCTGCTCCTGAGCAGATAGAAGTAACATCGTTTGATAAAGTAGACGACAAGAAAGAAGTAACAGGCGCAGATGATAGGAAGCTTGAGAGAAAATATCTTGAGGCTCAGGTTTATCCAATGGATTATCCTTTGGCAGAAGTTAACCTAGGCCATCCCATTGATTCTCGTAACGGCGCCACTGTAAAGTCCAGTGAAACCAAACAGGAGAGCTTCTATTTAAGACAGCTACTGATCATTAACGCTATCGCAGAAGGTACTTCTTTACCAGTTCGGTTCCCTGCTCCTGCTGAAGAAAGAAGAGATCTGGTTAACCACTTAGTCTTTACGCATAACGAGATATTTACTACCGTCTCTGATAGTGAACAGCAGGAATTATTGAATAGGCTTAACGCTTGGGTAAGGTTAATGAGCCGTGTTTATGGAACAAGCTTTAACAGTGTAGTAGAAGGCATAATTGAATCAGGAAAAGACGCAGTTTATAGATGGCAGTTCCAGCGCTTCCTATTTGAATTCAGACAGTTTGATACCTTTGAGAACTTTTATGAGACTATGACTTGGGCAGTGGTTTCTACGGCCAAGCCAGAAGCCTTCTATACCAAACAGCCCACCAAAGACGGTGCTTCTACCTATTACACCTTATTTGATATTGTTAACAGATTAAGAGAAACCAGAGCCATTATCGGTAAGGTCAGGAGAGATGTTACCAAACACAAGAGAATTAAGATCGCCTACGGCGAAGAAGAGACCAAAGGTGCAGGGGCAACTGCCCGCCAGGCCAAGAAAGATGATTTTATAGATTTGGTAGAAAAGTATAATAGCTCAAGCCCTGTCCGTTGGATAGAAACATTGGTTTTGAACCGGAGAATTAAGAAATACATTAATACGGGAGATTATTATACAGGAATAGAACTGATGAAAGTTGGCGAGCCAATAATACAGTTACTCATCAGCTATTTGTCAAGAGATTTATACAATGATCAAAGAGAAAGGGTGATGGAGTTATTAAGTAAGTTAGGAGTTAAACACAAAGAATTAATTCCTGTATATGAGGTTTTATTAAATAATAAATATTGGAACGTAAGAAAATTTGCTGCGCAACAGTTTGAAGAAATGGATTGCCCAGCTAAACTTATAACTGATCGAGCAATTAAAGCTTTGATTATCTTGTTAGATGATCCTTATGCCAATACTGAAGCAGCGAAAGCGTTACAGAAATTAGAGTGGTCGCCAAGGGATCAAGCAGAAAAAGCAATTTATTTGATAGTAAAAGGAGAACTTAGGGAGTTAGTTAGAACTTATCCTTCTAGAGCTGCGGCAGATTTTCTATTGAAAGCTTTCATGTATTTACCTGGAGATGATAATCGTATCTCGGTAGCAGATGCGATAGCAGAAACAGGATTTTCTGAAGCAATAGATAAGATGCGATCTCACATGTCGGTTGGTGTTTTGTATCTAATGGGTGATGAAAAAGCAGTGGAGGTTCTAGATGAAAGATTAGACGTGATTTATTGCGCTAGAGATTACTATCTTGCTTTAAGTATCCAAAATTTAGAAAACCGCCATGGCATGTTGCAGAAAAAATTCCCACAATTGCTAAAGAAAGTAGAGAAAATTATATCTAACCGGACATTTAGTTCCGCTCCTTCGGTTTGGCGTGGTCCCTGCCCCAATAATGTTGGGGGGGATGGTCCCTATCCTGTAGCTTTGTCACAGGAAGAAAGTTTTTCAGGTTTTGATTCTCGCGATATGCGTTCAGAAATACTTTCAGAAGGACGACGGCCAGGTGATTATCGCGGTAGAATAGATGATAATTATGCTCAAAAGGTTATTGCTGGTTACGCAAGGAGGGGAAAGGGCGATTCTGAAGAATATGTAGATATTCCTCGCAATAACAGGATTCCTTTAAAGATCAATCCAAAAACAGGCGAAGTGTGGCATATTACATGGCAAGAATATGATGCACATATAAATAAACATGTGGATGGAATAAAAAGTTGTGGTTTAGGCGTATACACTCTGGTAGGGAAGGTCGATGACAATGCCCAAGCAAAAACCAAGGCAATTGTAGAAAAAACTGGAAAAGAAGGAAGAGTTAAGAAATTTGCCGATTTACCCGAAACCATAAAATCACAAATCCAGTCTCAGGGAATTAGAAGCGCCTTAGAAAAGGCAAATGTCCATATTATTATGCCTGAATCAGGTATTGATTCAAGGGCACCTCCGTTCGTCTGGTATGAATCCCGCGATAGATTTGTGGTTGCCTGCACAATTGATGGTAAAGTTTACCTGCCATTATCACTCGTTAAGCTCGTCATACTTGCCAACGATGAATCTTTAATAGATTCTATATTAGAACATGAACAAAAAGATTTAAGGGAAAGAACAGAACATCCGGAAGAAGGAACTAAGTTAGCCCTGAAAGTAAGAGATTTGGAAGAAGATTTTTATGTTGCCGTTGTCCCTGTGTTTAAGAGCAGAGATGGTAAGGTTACCTATAAATATCAGCAGGGTGTGCAAGCTTTATTCGGTGGCCGAGTGTCGGAAGAAGCTATATCTATTTGGCAGAATTTTGTAAACGAAGAATTTAAAAATTCAGGTTTAATTCGTAAAGCTGTTATTGATGGAAGAGTTCAGCTGCTCAGAGGAAAGAAGAGCACTACTTTAATGTTCGTTGCTCCTCGTTCAATGATAGTTGAAGGCAGGACCAAAGAAGAGAAAATAAGGAAAGAAGTAGAATTGGCATTGGATAGGGCAACAATTGCATTCATGAAACATTTCGGCGGTGACGAAGAAAAAGGTATCAAGGGTAGAGACATTAAGGCAGTCGCTACCATGACCACCTTTGCCTTGCCTCGCGATAGCCATACCTTAAAGCAGGTTAGCGATTCCTTACATGAATTAAGGATTTTACATAGAACTCCTGTTGTGAGCGTACAAGGTAACACCATATTCTACACAACAGCCAAGGAAGTAATTGATAGCACTGATGAGACGATGGCTAAAGAGGCGGAAAAGAAAGCCAGAGAAGAAAAGGCCGCAGAAGAAGCAGCGAATCCCAGGAAAGAAGAGAAAGAAGAAGTAATCAGGTATCAGCTGATTAGCGAAGAGGCCAGCCAGAAATCTATTGAGGTTCTTGCTAAGATCATGGGCCGTAGCAAAGATGTGGCTACCAAGAAAGTCGAGATTTACTTAAGCTACTTACAGTGGGCTGCCAGAGAACAATTAGGCACAACCATGGTCAGGCCTCAGGATGTGTTTAGATTAAATGAATTAACTGCAGAAGAGAAGACCAAATTACAGGCTGCCGCAAAATACTTTGCCGCAGATGACGAGACCACGGCTTTAATCAATCATTTTGCCGGAGTAAGAACCAATGATGAAGGGATTATAGTTGTCTTAAAAGGCGGAGTAAGAGCCGGATTAGAAGCTGAGACCCAGAGCGAAATAGTCAGGACCTTAAGCGATCGATATAATGTTACCCTTACTTCCCAGATAACCCTTGATCCGGATAGAATAGTTAAGCTTTGGAAAGTCCAGTTAATTAAACAGGTCAAGGCATTGGCTAAGGATAATATTCCTCAGCAGAAGATCAACAAGCTTTTGAATCTGCTCAGCGCTAACCAAGGAAAAGCGTTTAAGGAGGCAGTTGATGAATTAAAGGCTGAGTTTACCAGGTCTCAGAAAGTCAAGGCCTTAGCTTATTCTATTACTTTCTTAAGCGGAAATATCAGGATTGTAAGATTAACCAGAAATAGCACTGAGCAGATTAAGTTAGAAGGCACTGATAGAGTAGCGACTATTGAGGAAGTAATCAAGGCGTATACTGAAGCCCTGGATAAGATAGTTGAGGCCAGGTTAGCCGCCAATATGGCCTTAGCGCATACCTTAGATGAAGCCAAGAAAGCCGGGCTCACCGAAGAAACCATCAAAGAAGTTGTTTCTGCCTTTGAGTTTGTGGGCGCTGACAGAGTAGAAACAGTATTGGATGTGCTGAACCAGGAAGAGCGTAATAGGTTAGATAATGGTGAAAATTCTCCTTCAATTGAAAGAGAAATATTAAGAGAATATAAGATAACTGCCGGTGACCAGACTGCAGTTGAGGAGTTATATGGAAGATTAGTCACTTTAGGCAATGCAGTAAGGCCGGAAGATACCGCAGCTGTCGCAAGAGACTTAGAAGGTATATTTACCGGCACAGCCAATGCCGCAGAAGCCTTTGCGGATTATGCCAGAACCGAGAGATTTTTAACTGCGGTTCCGGAGTTTGCGGAGTTAAGGGATGTCGCTCATAGAAGATATCATAGTACCATTACCATGTTTGAGCATAGCTTAATGGGTATCAAGGCTCTTGCTCAGGTAGAAGAAGCAGCGAAGTTAGTCACATTTATTTCATTGAGCAGCTTAAAAGAGGTAAGGGAAGCTTTGGCTACCGGAAACAGGACTGCAATAGTTATTGAAAATGAGAAACTTCTCAAAGAAAAAATGGAAGCTTATATCAAGGCAGTGCCTGGACTTAAAGGTATGAGCCGCGAGACATTCATCCAGTTTATCTGGGCATATCAGCAGGCAATTAACATCAGCTTAAAGAACGGTAAGAACGCCAAGATGTTTATCTATATGCTTATGCTCTTGCATGATATCGGAAAGGCTGTAACTACCGGCCAGCACTTAAGCTTAGGTAAAGAGCTGATCAAGAACGTTATGGAGCGTTTTGGATTTGCTGCCGAAGATATAGAGTTAGCTTCCTTCCTTGTGCTTAACCATAGTGTAAATACCAAGCTTTTGACCGGTAGCGATACTTATGCGGGTTTTGCTGAGCAGTTAAATAACATAGCCAAGGCAGAAGATAGAGACAGAATCTTGGCAGCGCTGGCTATGATGATAGTTGGCGATATCGCTGGTATAACTAATCCGGCGATAGCTTTGAATAACCAGAGACTGCTTGAGATATTAGGAATGGTAGTAAATAGAGAGCGCGTAGAAGAGAAGGCAGCCAATATCGAAGCCCAACTTATTAGTCGCATAGCTATCCAGATGAATTATCAGCCCACTGCTATCGGCGCAGACGAGCAAGTAGTAGCTAAGTTTACCAAGGTATTTGAGCTCTTACCTGCTGATTTAAGAATACAGGCGATGGCTATACTTAGCGACAGGACTACCAGCATAGAAGAAAAGATGGATGCAATAGTCAAAGCTGTGAATGCTTTTGTAGCCGGCTTAGATGAAAACGCCATTAACAAATTCTCCTTACCAGACAGGCCTAAATCTTTGGTTACAGGTGAGTTGAATCGTAAAGAATTGGCTGCCTACTTTGTCCAGGCTATTAAAGATGCGCAGTCTGCTGAGGAGTTGGTTCAGATAATCAGTCTCTTATCTATAGGCGCGCAGAGGAAAGTAGGAGAGGAAACAGCAAATGCAGAATTCTTTGAGACTCAAAGAGCAGTAGTTGCTAAGGCAGTTGAGAAATATTACAATGGCCAGAATGCTTTGGACAGGATACAGGAAATAAGGGCCGTCGCTGGCATGTATTTTGCCTATCTGTTTAATTCCAAGAAAGTTAAATCCGATAGATTCAGCAGTGTAATTAATTTAATTAATGAAATAGAAAATACCAACTCCGGATTCAAGAGCTTCCTGAGCCGCGCGCAATTCAATTACACTGCTATCTTCTTCCAGAAGGCTTCTCCTGAAGCCATTGTCAACTTCTTGTATCTGGCTTACAGATATTATAGAGATAATAATATTACCGGCGTTCCTTTTATAATCTTATACACTGGTAAAGAAATTACGGAGCAGGATATCAAGGTATTAGATATTAAATTAGCCACAGTTAGAATCTGGGAAAGCAATATTACTGATATTGAGGAAGAAGCAAGGGTTTATAGTCTGTATCCGGCTAACTTCCCGGCTCGCTCTCCTACCATAATTATGCATTTTACCGCCACTGAAGTTCCCTATATAGGTGAGCCATTTACCAGAAAAGAAGGGGTTATGCCGGAAGTAAAGGTAGAGAACAAACAGCAGGCGGCAACCCAGACCACTGAAGAAATACTGCAGGAAGCAGGATTAAAACTTGGCAATAATGCTGAGATTGTGGTCGTAAGTAAAGAAGGCAAGAAGCTTACGGCTGTTTTCGCTGCAGCTTTCGCAGGCGCACTCAAAGATGAGACAGGCAATGCAAGAGAATTAAGCGGCAGGATATTAATTGATGTAGATAAACAGTTCATCTGGTTAAGAGACAGCAAAGAAATATTTATCTTGGACGGTGAGGTGTTGGGTGGTGAGTTAAAGAGCTTTGTTGTACCTGAAGACCTGATTGCAAAGTTGGCTTATCTTGGCAAAGCAGATGTCCTTAAGGAAATAACGGAATTATTAAAGAAGGCCGATGATGAATTATACAAGAAATTAGCAGTAGCAGCGTTGTTCATTCCTGGGTTAAAGAAAATTATGGAAGAGACAGCATTCTATCATAAAGAGTATGTCAATAGCCATATCAAGGTTCTTGAGGCTGCGCTTAAGGATTATATGAACGTATTGACTACCGGACAGTTAATACCTATGCCGTTGAATTTGGAGGATGAAAAGAAAGAAGAAGTTAAAGAAGTAAAGCTCGTTTACCCGGCAAAATTCGTAGAAATTTCTGCATTTAAGCCAGAGCAGGAAGGTGATCTTAGAAAAGCCTTGGCGGTTTTAAAATTAGACGGTTCTACTCGTAGTAAAGTGGATGCTATCTTAAATGACCAAGGCAAAGATTTTGAAGGTAAAAAGAAAGATATCAAAGAAGCCATTGAAGGATATGTCAAAACATTGGATCCTAATTCAATTGCTAAGTATATCGAAGTTGTCCTTAAAGGGCGCCAGGAATCATTTGAGGTTAAATATGATGTTGGTTTATCTAATATGGCAAAGTTTGATTTTGATGGTCAGAAAATCATTGTAACAATTAATATGGCTTTGCTCATGGGTGCTCCTGCTTACAGCACTTCTGACGAAGCCTCGCAGGCCTTCCAGTTGGTAATAAATGACATTTTTGCCCATGCCGCGCTCTATAAGGAAGGGAAAGACAAATGGGCAGTTTTTGCTGACAGGGCAGAGAAATATTTCAAGTATCATCCTGAAGAGATAATTACTATTACCGAGGCTTTGACTTCCGGGGCCTACGATGTTATAGAAGGCATCAAGAACTTCAGCATCTTCAGGCCTAATATAACCAATAAAGGTCCTAAAGAGGCAGATGGAGATGATCTCTGCTATCTCACACTTTTAAGGATTAACTCTTTAAGAAAACTACGTGAAGATTTAGAAGAAGAGTTAAAAAATAATCCTGCTAGCACAGAACATTCTATTGCCCGCAAGTATTTTGAAAGATTTAGTGAGTTTAAGCCTGAATCTCAAGATTGGCCTTCCAGATTTACTCTTCCTATTGAGACCAACTGGTTGGTAACAATAGAAGAGGTAGGTAAGGCCAAGAGGTTCTTTGTTGCTTCCAGTGAAAGTATCACAGAATTAAATCCGATCCTTAAAGACAATAACCTGCGTATCAAAATCGCAGTTATCGTAGGTATGCATAAGGAAAAGAGCCGCCTTATGCCTGCCCATGTAATAGATAATCCTAATGGCGAAGATTCGGTAATGAAGAAGATAAACCAACTTGAAGAACTCTTTGACGGCACCAACATTGATTGGGAGCTTATCTTTGTTGCCCATGTGAACTCACCGGATAATAGCGGCAAGGTGGTGGAAGACTTGCTTAAAGGAAGCGATAATGATAAACATCGTAAATATTACTATTCAGGCCAAGTGCGTTCTGCTTATATGACCGGTCCTGGTGTAGGTAAAGGCGGCAAGGTTTACTTCGGTATGAAAGATGCCTTACGCAATACCTTAGACCATAAGCCTGCTGATATACTGCTATATACCGATGCTGATGTTACCGTAGATTTAAGGCAGACTGGCCTCTTACTTAAGCCAATGCTCTTAGATGAAGATGGTAAATTAAGAGTAGATAGCCAAGGTAGATTTAACGGCAGAATGGGTGCTTATGGTTCAAGATTTGGAGTTAAGGGAATTGAAGGTTTCTCTATGCCTGGACTTGATCCTTCGCCCACTGCTGAAGAAAATGTGGTAAATGACGCCGGCAGGGCATTTACTGCTAAATATCTCTTTGCGCCTATCAAAGCAAAAGGCTACAGGGAAACTCAGTGTGGCTACAAGGCCTATCCTAAAGCTATTATAGAAGATATTATTGATACTGTAAAAGATACCACCTTTAGCTTTGACACCGAACTTATGCATTTGACTTTGGAAGCAGGTGGCAGTCTTAAGGAAACAGGTATCTTTTGGTCTGATTCTTCAGCTGAGGCTTCAGGCACCAGCACCTTGGAACGTTGGAGAATGTTTAAGGCTTGGATTGAGCAGTATAGGAATATCCAGAAAGTTAAGACTATTGATGAAGAAGATCTAAAGATTGTTGAAGGGGCTGTTGATAAAGCTCTTGTATTAAAAACTACTAAAAAAGATACTATTGATATCGCCAATGAGATTATTAAATTCGGAAAAGCATTAGAAGAAAAAGAAAAGGCTAAAAAATCCTCCTCTCCCATTGAATACTTAAAGCAGCCTTTGATTTTATCAGTTCACCTCCCAGACTGGGAAGAAAATAATCACTGCGGCTCACTGTTAGCTACACCTTTAGCCTTAGAGCTTGCCAAGCAGGAAGCAAATAGAAGAAGAGAGCTAGCTTTAAATGGTGATGAAAAGTACTCTTCCTACAAAGATATTGATTTAGCCAAGCTCATTGAAGAGCGCAAGGTGCGTATCGCCGTATTCCATGACGCAGGTTCTGCTAAGCGTTGTTCTACATTATCCCAGTCCCAGAACGGCACAAGAGCTGACCTTAGGATATTAGGTGATATCAAGACTAAGGACGGAAGAACTTTTCCTTTAACCTTAGTCTTAGCCGTAGCTATCCAGAATTCAATATACGCCACTACTCCGGAAGTAGTGGATGTCCACTATGTATCCCAGCTTTACTTTAATAAGGAATTAAAGCTAGAAGAATACCGCAAGTTCATGGAATCAGACAAGGAATACGATGGCTACGATGTAATCATTGTTACTTCTTCCGACCCAGAGATAGTTAAGCTTCATCAGAAAACTTTTGACGCTGTATTTGGTCAAAGAGAAATCACTAAGAATAGAGAGAATGTAGCGATACCGACAATGATTACTAAATTTGTTATCGGCACCGATCCGTCTATTGCTAAGCCTGAAGACTTACGTGACTTAGGTATGTACTTAATGGATCCTGCTGGCAATGTAAGAGTAAACCTTCCTAAAGGAAGTTATGCTACTAAAGAAGAGCTTAAAACCGGCAATGCAAAACAAAAAGGTTTACCTGCGCTTTCAGCTGAATACGACACTACTTTTAGCGCAGCCTACTCTTGTGGTTCCCATAGATTACATTATGACTTTATTGCTGCTTTAAATGAGTTCTTTGGTGAAAGAGTTGCTAGAAGAACTGAGAAGGTAACTGTTCAACTTGAAGCCCCTGATTTTATTCAGCCTACACTTATATTGATAAAAGCCCTGCAGGATGCTACATCCAGGGGCATTGATACAAATACGCTTACTACCTCCGAAGCAGTCTTATCCGCAATCACCCCCGAAGACAAAGCAAGATTAGAAAAGTTCAACGACAGAAACCGTTACATCGATATCATCAACTTCTATTTAACCTACAGACACAAATTCTCTACTTGGGTTGGCGGCTACACTATCGGCAACAACATGCTCTGGGTACGTAACCGTCGTCCTGATGAGAATTACGCAGAGAAGATGCAGATTATCGCTGATCTTATTGGTAGCTATATCTTTGTGGATGCCAAGGGCGCTATCGTTTTAACTCCTGCAACCAAAGAACAGGCTAAAGAAGCTCAATTCTTAAGAGCCTTTAGAGGTATAACCAATAATCCTATTACCAATGCTACTATCGGTGATGTCTACATAGATCATAAAGGCATAAGATCTGATAACAATAGGCCAGTAAGTTTATATGACATATCAGAAGGTATTACTATCAGCGGCATCTACATCAGAAATTCCATTATCCGTAATTCAACTATTAAAGAAGGTAACATCATTAATTCAGTCGTATCTGATTCACTTATCGCCAAGCTTACTTCAGATCATGCTTATGTCCAGGATTCCTACATCAAAGAGTTAAAATCATCCTTCTCAATAATCTATAACACCGTAAGGACCTATCTTGAAGCTAAGCCAGCCGTAAGCTATGCCGATGTATTTAGAGCTGAACATATCCAGACTACAGTTCCCTTTGGCACTGACTCTAAGGCTTGGGATAAGAAACCTCTTGCAGAATACGGCAATACCCATTCCTTTGAGGATTTAAGGGCATTAGATAACAATATAGATACTAATGGCCTGACCAAATTTATCTCTATCCTAAAGACAGGCTTATTCAAAGCCGCAGTCTTTGATCTTGATGGTGTCTTGACTGCCACTGCCAAGATCCACTACGCATCCTGGAAGAAGATGTTTGAAGGCGATGCTCTCATCGCAAGAGAATTCACTCATGAAGATTACTTAAAGTATACCGATGGTATTCCCAGATACGATGGCTGTCTTGCCATGTTACATCAAGGCCCTGGCACTGCCAAGTTCTTAAAATTACCTAAGTTCGTTGACCCGGATAAGAACAAAGATGAATTCAATGCTCTAACTCCTGAACAGCAGGCCTTAGACAGAGAAACCATCCGTTTAGGCGACATCAAAGACGGCTATTACAACCAGCACTTAAATGATCATCCTGAAGATATCACAGTTATGCCCGGGACAAAGGATATCTTAGATTACTTAAGGGCTCAAGGCATACGTATGGCTGTAGCTTCATCTAGCAAAAACACGCCTAAGATACTTGAATTGACCGGATTAAGAGAATACTTCGTAGAAGTCATCTCCGGTCATGACATCGGTAACCATTCAACTTACCTTAACAAACAGATAGTCGGAAAACCTGATCCAGATATCTTTACTGAAGCCATTGCTAGATTAGGCGTATCTACCAAAGAAGCCTTTGGCTTAGAAGACGCAGTCAAAGGCGTCAAGGCTATCAAGGCTTCATATATGCTTACTATAGGCGTAGATACTGAGAAAAAAGGCCTCTTAGGCGAAGCAGATTTCGTAATAGATAGCGTAGCTGATATAGTAAAGAGATTATCTTCATCTTCTATAGGTGCTCTGGTCGGTATGTTTACTTCAACTAAAGACGTATCTTCGCCTATATTCAGAGCAGTTATCTTTGACCTAGATGGGGTATTGACTTCTACTGCTACCGTACATTCTACTGCTTGGAAAGAAACATTTGATGCTTACATGAGATTAAGGTCTCAGGAATTTAATGAGTCCTTCAGCGAATTTACCAGAGAAGATTATTTAACCTATGTAGACGGCAAGTCCAGATATGTAGGTACAGACAGCTTCTTTAAATCAAGAGGCATTACTCTTACCTGGGGTGATGAGCAGAATGATGTCTGGATACCTGGTACTTTTCAGATGGCAACTGTGTGTGGTTTGGCTAACTTCAAGAATACCAAATTCAATGAAATATTAGACAGCCGTGATTCTATAGATAGGTTTGAAGGCAGCATCAGATTTGTAGAAGAGTTAAAATCCCAGGGCATAATGACTGCCATTGCCTCTAGTTCCAAGAATACTCCTAAGATACTTAAGAAAGCAAATATAGATCATTTATTTGATGCCGTGGTTTGCGGCCTGGATATTACTGATCCTAAGACACAATCTAAGCCTGCGCCATTTCTTTTTGTTGAAGCTGCCAAGAGATTAAATGTTGCGCCTCTTAGTGCAGTAATGGTTGAAGACGCTGAAGCAGGTGTTGAAGCTGGCCGCCGCGGAAACTTCGGCTTAGTCTTAGGTGTTGCCAGAGAAAACAACATTGATAAGTTAAAAGAAAACGGCGCTGACATCGTAGTTACTGATCTTTCAGAGATAACTATTAGAGAGATAGAAGAGTGGCTTAGAAATAAAGTCAGCTCAAGTCCTATTACCTTATCCGAATTCATCTCCCGTATTAAGTCCGGCATCTACAAAGCCGCAGTCTTTGACCTTGATGGTGTATTAACTGCCACTGCTAAGATCCACTTCGCTGCCTGGAAGAAGATGTTTGAAGGTGATGCAGGTATTGGTAGAGAGTTTACTCATGAAGATTATTTAAAATACACTGACGGCATACCCAGATACGATGGCTGTTTAGCCATGTTACATCAAGGGCCTGGCACTGCCAAGTTCTTAAAACTTACCAAATTTGTTGATCCTGACAAGAGCCAGGAAGAATTCAGCACCTTAATTGCTGAACAGCAGGAATTAGACAGAGAAGTTATCCGTCTCGGTGACATCAAGGACGGCTACTACAACCAGCATCTCTTTGCTCATCCTGAAGATATCACTGTTATGCCTGGTACTCAGGCAATATTGGATTATCTTAAAGCACGTGGCATACGCATGGCTGTTGCCTCATCCAGCAAAAATACACCTAAAATACTGGAGCTGACTAACCTTAATAGCTACTTCCAAGAAGTAATCTCAGGTCATGACATCGGCAATCATTCCACATTACTTAATAAACAGATAGTTGGCAAACCTGCTCCAGATATCTTCACCGAAGCCCGCTTAAGAATGAATGCTTCAGTTGAAGAATCAATAGGCTTTGAAGATGCCTTCAAGGGTGTTCAGGCAATCAAGGCTTCAGGCATGCTCACTATCGGCGTAGACACTGAGAAGAAAGGCTTACTTGGCCAGTACTCAGACTTCGTGATCAACAGTGTCCAGGATATTGTAGATGGTTTAGGGTTGAGCTCAAGCCCGGTAGAAGCTTTAACCTATCCCGCTAAATTCACCGCCACCGTTATCCAGCCTACAGATAAACAGACAGCTAATCTCGAGAAGTATCTAACTAAATTTTCTGGTTATGAATTTGGCACTGTTACAACCGGTAACCTCGCCCGCTACGAAGCTGGTAAAGTTACCTTAGACAACCGCCTAGCTACTATAGTTCCTGATTACAACGAGTCAGATGCTGCCTCCCAGGCCTTCCAGCTGGTAATCAATGACATCTTTGCCCATGCCGCTCTCTATAAGGAAGGGAAAGATAAATGGGCAGTGTTTGCCGACAGGGCAGAGAAGTACTTTAAATATCATCCCGAAGAAATGATCATACTTACCGAAGCCTTAACCTCTGGTGCTTATGATATTATAGATGGAACCAAGGGTTTCAATATTAAGGTCCCTAACATCACAAACAAAGGTCCTAACGCTGCCTCAGGCGACGATCTTTGCTATCTTACCTTAATAAGAATTAATACATTAAGAAGATTACGCGAAGAGCTTGAGAATAATCCAGCTAGCACAGATCATTCTATTGCTCGTAAATATTTTGAAAGATTTTCTGCCCTTAGGACTGGCTCTGCTAACTGGCCGGCTAGATTCGTTAGCCCTATTGAGACTAATTGGTTGGTAACAGTAGAAGAAGTGGAGAAGGCTAAGCAGTTCTTTGTAACCTCAGCCAATAACATAGAAGAGATAGATAGAAAACTTAAAGCTAGCGGTTCAAAGATTAAGATTAGTGTAATTGTAGGTATGCATAAGGAAAAGAGCCGCCTTACTGCTGCAGATGAAGAGAACAATCCTGATGGCGAAGATTCTATTAGAAAGAAGATCGAGCAGTATGAAGAATTATTTGGTAGGCCAAATGATTCTAATAAAACCAACATTGATTGGGAGTTTATCTTTGTAGCTCATGTTAACTCACCTGATAACAGCGGCAAGGTTGTTGAAGAAACAGTTAAAGAAATTCGTCCTAAATATTACCGCTCAGGAAAGGTTCGCGCTATCTATATTACTGGTCCTGGAGTAGGCAAAGGCGGCAAGGTATACTACGGTATGAGAGATGCCTTGCGTGATATCCCTGGCCATCAACCTGCTGACATAGTTCTCTACACCGATGCTGACACTACTGTTGATTTAAGACAAACAGGCCTCTTACTTAAATCCATGTTCATAAAAGAAGACGGAACCTTAAGAGTAGATGCAGAAGGTAGGTTTAACGGAAGAATGGCAGCATATGGTTCAAGAGTACCTGTTGGAGAAATCAAGGGTTTTGCTATGCCTGGCCTTGATCCTTCGCCTAATGCCGAAGAAAACAGAATTAATGCTGCCACTAAATCTATTAATACTAAGTATCTCTTTGCTACTTTGAAAAAATATAAAGAAACCCAGTGTGGTTTTAAAGCTTACCCTGCACCAGTTCTAGGGGATATTCTTGGTTCAGTAAAAGACACAACTTTTGCTTTTGATACCGAGCTAATGAGCTTGACTCTTGAAGTAGGCGGTGGCATAAGGGAAACCGGCATCTTTTGGTCTGATTCTTCAGCAGAAGCCTCAGGTACCAATGCCCTCGAACGTTGGACTATGTTCAAGGCCTGGATTGATCAGTATAAAAATATTCAGAAAGAAAAGACCATTGAGGACAAGGATCTTGAGATCATTGAAAGAGCTGTAGATAAGGCTATGGTTATGAAGAAAGCCAAGAAAGACACTACAGCTGTTACGTTTGAGTTCGAAAATTTCGCCAAAGTTTTAGCTGCAAAAGATGCGGCTAAGAAATCCTCTTCTCCCATCCTTACTCAACCTTTGATTTTATCCGTCCACCTTCCGGATTGGGAAGAGAATCATCATTGCGGCTCACTCCTGGCTACGCCTTTAGCATTAGAATTAGCTAAGGCTAAAGCGCAAGAGAGAGGAATAGACTTAGCCAAATTAATAGCGGGGCGTAAGGTTAGAATTGCCGTCTTCCATGATGCAGGAAGTGCCAAGCGTTGTTCGCCTTTATCCCAGTCTCAGAACGGTACCCGCGCTGACCTTAGGATCTTAGGTGAGCTTAATACCAAAACAGGAGAGGTTATTCCGCTTACCTTAATATTAGCCGTAGCCATACAAAACTCTCTCTATGCCACTACCCCTGAAGTAGTAGATGTGCACTATGTCTCCCAGTTCTACTTCAACAAAGATTTAGATTTAGCAGAGTACCGTAAGTTTATGGAGTCAGATAAGGAATATGACGGTTATGATGTTTTAATCGTTACCTCAAGTGACCCAGAGGTAGTTTCTCTCCACGACCAAACCTTTAATGCTGTATTTGGTACTCGCACCATCACAACTCATAGGCCGCATGTAGCGATCAACAATCTCTTAACCAAATTTGTTATCGGCACTGATCCGTCTATTGCTAAGCCTGAAGACTTACGTGACTTGGGTATGTACTTAATGGATCCTGCTGGCAATGTAAGAGTAAATCTTCCCAAGGGTTCCTTTAAAGACAAGGAATCTTTAGCTCAAGGTTTATCTAATATATCCTCAGAGTTTGGTAATACTGTTTTTAACGCTGCCTACTCCTGCGGCTCTCACAGGTTACATCATGACTTTATCGCAGCATTAAATGAGTTCTTTGGCGATAGGGTTGCCAGGCGTATCGAGAAGGTAACCGTTCAGCTGGAAGCGCCTGACTTTATCCAGCCAACACTTATACTCTTAAGGGCCATACAGGATGCTACTTCTAGGGGTATTAATACTGAAGCTTTAACTACCCCTGAAGAAATTCTCGCTAACATCTCTCCGGGAGCAAAAACCTCTCTTGAAAAGTTCAACGACAGAAATCGTTACATCGATATCATCAACTTCTATTTAACCTACAGGAATAGATTTAACGCCTGGATAGGTGGTTACACTATCGGCAACAACATGCTCTGGGTACGTAACCGCAGACCTGATGAGAACTACGCTGAGAAGATGCAGCTTATCGCTGATCTTATCGGCAGTTATGTATTTGTTGATGCCAAGGGACAAATTATCATTACTCCTACAACTAAAACTCAAAGCGAAGAAGCATTTTATTTAAGAGCATTCCGTGCCATAGATCATCCGATTACTAATTCTACTATTGGCGGCATATATATAAACCATGAAGGTGTGCGTACTGACACCAACACTGCAATTACTTTTGAAGATATCCACAGCGGCCTAACCATTGGCAATGTCTACTTAAAGAATTCTATCGTTACTAACTCTAATATTACCGAAGGCAACGTCATTAACTCAGTTATCTCTGATTCTGTAATTACCAAGCTCTCTGTAGATTATACCTACATTCAGGATTCCTATATTCAAGAACTAAATTCATCCTTCTCAATCATTTATAACACAGTAAGAAGCTCACTTAATGCTGCTGTTGCTGTTTGCTATGCTGATGTTTTTAGAACTGAACACATTCAGAACGCTGTACCATTCGGCACAGATGCCAAGACCTGGGATAAGAAGCCCATGTCAGGCAACACCCATTCCTTTGAAGACCTGCGCGCATTAGACAATCATATTGCTACTAATGTACAAACTAAGCTGGTTGCAATAAGGGCATTGAGGTTTATCCCTAACCTCGAGGCTGCTGTCTTTGATCTAGATGGCGTGATTACTGATACTGCTACTGTTCATGCTGCTGCCTGGACTGAGACCTATAATAGAGTCTTAAAGAGATTTGAGGCAACTTGCGGCTTGGCTTATCAAGAATTTACTCCTAAAGAATACGAAGAGTATGTTGATGGTAAGAATCGCTACCGCGGCACTGAAGCTTTTTTTAGAAACCGCGGTATCGGTCTAGATATGCTTCCGTACGGCGATGAAAAGAATAAAAAAGAAATCTGGGATGAAGAACAAAATGAATATTTTACTATCGTCGGTATAGCTAACCGCAAGAACGTAAAATTCAATGAATTACTGGATACTGGTGAAGCCAAGGCAGAAGTCTTTGCAGATGGTGTAAGATTAGCCAGATTATTAAAGGCAATAGGCGTCAAAATAGGTATTGCTTCAGCTTCTCAAAACACACCTAAAATATTAAGAGCTGTAGGGTTATTTGAATTATTCGACACGATCGTCTGTGGTTTGGATGTAACTAACAGTAAATCGCAGTCCAAGCCTTCGCCTTGGTTATTTATCGAAGCAGTCAATCGTTTAGGCACCGATCCCAGATACGCGATGATGGTCGAAGATGCTGAAGTAGGAGTAGAGGCAGGCCTGGCTGGTAACTTCAGGCGTGTACAGGGCATTGCCAGAAAGAAACATGATGATAAAGAAGGTGATTATGAAAAAAGAATTAATACATTAGCTAAGTTTGCTCATCATGTTGCAGGTAACTCTTTAGACCAAGTTTCAATAAAGAGTTTAAGAGAGTGGCTTGATAAAATACCTCAAGTCAAAGAGCAATCCATTACTACTCAGATTCCTGGTTTGGTGGCTGCTGTCTTTGACCTGGATGGCGTTATCACCGACACCGCTATTGTCCATGCTTCTGCTTGGACTGAGACCTACAATAGGGCACTGAGACGTTTAGAAAATACCCATAGCATTGCTTATAGTGAATTTACTCCTAAGGAATATGAGGAGTATGTGGATGGTAAATCTAGATATCGCGGCACCGAGGCATTCTTTAGAAGCCGCGGCATAGGAGAGGATGTTCTTGCTTATGGTGACGAAAAGGCCGATATCTGGGATGATAATACAGTTAGTTTTACTATCTGCGGTGTTGCTAATAGAAAAGATAAGTTATTCAATGAACTCATCGATACAGGAAGAGCAAAAGTAGAAATATTTGACGACGGTGTTAGGTTGGTAAGGGTCTTAAAGGCAGCAGGGGTCAAGATTGGAATTGCTTCTGCTTCTAAGAATACTCCCAAGATACTTAAGGCTGTAGGTTTGTTTGAGTTATTCGATACCATCGTCTGCGGCTTGGATGTAACCAACACCAAGGCTCAATCTAAACCTAGTCCGTGGCTTTTCATTGAAGCAGCCAATCGCTTAGGCGCTGATCCTAGATACGCGATGATGGTTGAGGATGCCGAGGTAGGGGTGCAGGCTGGTTCAGCCGGTAACTTCAGATACGTGCAGGGTATTGCCAGAAGAAAACATAATGATAAAGAAGGAGACTATTCAAATCGTGTTGCCGCTCTTACCCAATTCGCGCACCATGTTGCTGATAATTCTTTAGATCAAGTAACAGTAGGAGAGGTGACCAACTGGTTTACCGGCAAAAGTTCTTCACCGGTTGCAGAGGGCAAGAGTCAGACTAAAAAATATAACTTCAAGATTGAATGTGCATGGCCGCTTACAGAAGAACAAAGGAATAAGATTGAGTTAATCCTTACTACTTCTTACGAGAATATGGCGGAGGCTGCCAAGATATTAAGAGAACAGAATAAGAAGATTAAAGTTTGGGTTGTATTTGCCGTCTATAACGAATTATCAAGGATAATGCCTAAAACTGAAGATAATCCACATGGTGAAGATGCCTTGCGGGTTAAAATTGATCAACTCGAATATCTTTTTAGCCCTTATAAAGACGTTTTGGATTGGAGATTAGTAATGGTTGATAACCGTTCGCCAGATAAAACTAGCGAGGTGGCCGTAAGTATACTTAAAGACGACCCGCGCTATAGGCATTTTGTAGAGTCGGGGAGTTTTAGGACAATAAGAGTATTTGATCTTGCGCTATATATGGAGAAAGGCGGCACATTATTGTATGGCCTTAATGAGCTTATGCCGGAATTTTCTGAAGATGATTTGATAGGCTATACCGATTGCGACATTACCACCCGGCTTGATCAGTTAGGACTACTTGTTTATCCGCTTGTGCTGAATAAGAAAGCAGTAGCTACGGGCACTAGGGCGTCTAAGGATGCGGTTGCCCTTCCAGGACCTAGTTCTGAAGACAAGAAGATAGGTGATGAATTAAAACCAATCAAGGAATATGTATTAAGCGGTCTGCTGGATGAAGTTAAGGATACACAGTGCGGTTTTAAATTCTTTCAGCTGGGTGCAATAAACGCTATCCTTAAGTACGCCAAGGATACACGCTGGGCATTTGATACTGAGTGGTTGCTGCTTGCTTTGTATGCCGGGTATTCGTTTATACAATTGCCTATCTTCTGGACAGATTCTGAGGCACTTTCCAAGACTAATGTTATAGCAAGGTTGGGAATGGGGGCGGATTGGGTTAAACAAAAAGCACGCCTAATTGATGATCGTACCATCGCTCATGCCTTAGGTTATGTTTTTCCTGAAGAACGCGACATCCATATTCACTCTCTCTTATTATTTAGAGAAGCTAATAGATTATTTAGAACAGGAGAGAGCTTGATAGTCAAAGGTGATTATCTAGAGGCGAGGATTAATTATCTTATGGCTAAAGAGCTTTATCAGAGGCTTAGTATATCAGGAGGCGCAGAGATTAAGCCGCAAACAAAGAGGAATTTAGCGATTGTAGACTTGAGGTTATTTCGCATAGACGGATATATTAGGTCTGAAGAGATAGATATCCTCGATGGAGAAGGAAAAATAACTGGTCAGTCAGTTGCCTATGTCAGGGCGCATGTTTTAGGAATGCATCATGCCAGCGCTTATGTGATTGTTAAAGCTCCTAGCGGTAAGATCTATCTGCAGTTGCGTGGTCAAAATAAATATATGTTCCCGGAAACCCAAACCCTTACCGTAACCGGAGCTGTATCAAAGGGTGAAAAAGCAATAGCCGCCGGAATGAGGGAATTTGGCGAAGAACTCGGTATTCCTGCAGATGGTAGTAAGTTTTTTAAAGTGGTAAAAGATGAGAGCCTAGAATTTGATCATCCAATTTATTTTGATATGTACGAGTTTACCGCAGTTACTCCAGAAGAAGAATTAGCCCTTTTGCAGATACGCCAGAAATTAGAAGCCAAATCCGCCAGGGAAGAAAGTATGCCTCTTAAGCGTGCGCTTTTTATCTATCAACAGGCTTATAGAACCATTTTTGTTTATACCTTTGATGAATCAAAATCTGGAGAATTAAGAGGATATGCAGAAGAAATCGCACAGGAGACAGGGGTGCCGTTTAGTGACCATATGATTAACCGTGAGTGGATAGCTTTGTTTGTGTATTCTGCCTTAGAAGAAGAGGCAGAGAATATCCGTCCTGAACGCGCAGAGGGTATTGCTGGATTTATTGAAAGAGATATTCATGAAGTAAGGGATTCTTTCTTGGCGCACCCGGCTGATTTTACTGATGCCCTCATTCCTGCTTTTGCTGATAAAGCAACTTTCCAGAAAATCAAGGAACTTTTAGGTATTCAAAGCAACTCGCCCATAGATTTTGATAACGAGTCCTTGAGGGAGGAAATCATTAATAAGCTGTTTGGAGAAATTAAAGGGTCAGTCAGTTCTCCTATTTATATTCGCACTGGTTTAACGCCGGATACGATTATTGAGATTGATAATGGTGTAGAAGAAGGGCATCTTGAAAAGATAATTGAAGCCAGATTTGTAGAATTAGTTGAGCAGTCGCGCAAGAGTGAATTAATTGTCCCGCAGCAATATTACGAACAAAGAATGGAAATTTCCCTACTACCCTTATTAGTGCCTCTTCCAACAGGGGATTCGGTAAACGTTAACCTTGCTTTCTGTCCATGGAGGACAGGTTATGTAAAAGATACTAACAGGCCTTTAGATATGAAGCATCCTGTAGATTCTACCAGATGTATTTTATGTACTAATGTTGGCCCGGAACGTATTTTATTTAGACTAAAAATTAACAATAATTTATACAGGTTAGTGGTAAACAAAATTCCCTGGGCAACATATCACATGCTTTTAATGAGCGAAGAAGCCCTGAGTCAGGATTTTACCTTGAGAATCAAAGATTCCCTGCTTTTCAAAAAAGCCTTAGGCAATAGATTCACAATAATAATGCATTCGCCTAGAGCTGGAGCAAGTATACCTCATTTTCATTTACAGTTTTTCAAAGAAGAACTTCCCTTGTTGACGCATATAAAAAAAGGTAGGATGGCTTTTACAGAGACTAACGATAAGAATTCTGTAATAAAGTCCAGTGTAAATAATTGGCTTGGAAAATTAGAGTCATTTTCTTCTTATTTGCTTGATGATTTGGAGATAGCCAGTAGAGATTATCTGAATGCATTTAAACAAAAAGACGTTCCTTTTGGTGTAGTTTTAGATTATGAAAAGGGTTTTTATTCTATTATTTCTGCTGTGGTACTTAATGATGTTGCAAGAAGCAGTCTATTACCTATGTTTGTTTTTCTAGTAAGTGTAGTTGAGCATGCAGGTAGAATAGCTCTTTATAGTTCCGAAGCGCTTGATATGTTAAAACGAAATCCCGGGTTTATTCGCGAAGCACTGAAAGCCAGCCAGTCTACGCATTCATCATCTCCCGTTCATCCGGCTAAGCTTAGAAAAGATTCCATTGCGTCTGGTACTGCCAAGTCAAATAAGATAGAGGGAGAGTCAGTCTTTGCTGAATGCAGTGAATCTTTTCACCGCATTAATATTTTAAAAGAGTTTTTAGCCAGAGCTCCTCCTTATGGGGTTAACGCCCACACTACCTTTACTACCATTAGTTCGTCGCCCATCACCCTATCCGAATTCATCTCTAACCTGAAATCCGGACTCTATAAGGCAGCAGTTTTTGATCTTGACGGTGTCTTGACTACTACCGCCAAGATTCATTTCATTACCTGGAAAGAGATGTTTGAAGGTGATGCTGAAATAGGCAGGGAATTCACTCATGAGGATAATCTAAAATACGTTGAGGGCATATTTAGGTATAACGGGTGTTTAAACATGTTGCAGCGAGGACCAGCTACCAAGGATAAATTTCTTAAACTCGTTAAATTCGTTGATCCTAATAAAAATAAGGCCGAATTCGACGCTCTAATTCAAGAACAGCAATATTTAACAAGAGAGGTTATCCGCTTAGGTGATACTAAGGACGGCTACTACAACCAGCATCTCTTTGCTCATCCTGAAGATATTACCGTTATACCTGGTACTCGGGCCATACTGGATTATCTAAAAGCCAAAGGCGTGCGTATGGCTATAGCCTCATCCAGTAAGAATGCGCCCATGCTGCTAGAATTAACCGACCTAAGAGAATATTTTACAGAAGTAATCTCTGGCCATGACATTGGCAACTACTCATCTTATCTTAATAGGCAGATAAAAGGAAAACCTAGTCCGGACATCTTCTCCGAAGCCCTTGCCAGGTTAGGCGTATCTGCCAAAGAAGCCTTTGGTTTAGAGGATGCAGTTCCAGGTGTTCAAGCCATTAAGGCTTCAGGAATGTTAACTATTGGTGTTGATACTGAAGGCAAGGGCTTTTTAGGCGAAGCGGATTTTGTTATAGATAGCGTAGCTGATATAGTAAATAGATTATCCTCCTCCCCCATACTCAAGGCCGCTGTATTTGACCTGGATGGGGTAATCACCTCCACTGCCAAGTTCCATTCCATTGCCTGGGGTGCGATGTTTAATGATTACCTTAAAGAGAAATACGCCGAGCTTATTGCTAGTCTTGGCCAGGAACAAGCCAATAAATTCGAATTTTTCTTCAGGCCATTCACCCATGAAGGGGATTATCTCCCCTTTGTGGACGGTAAGCCCAGGTATAACGGCGTAGGCAACTTCTTTGAATCCCGCGGCTTTACTATAATCAATACACCTTCAACCTATACCTCTCTTAATCAGGGCCAGCTAGAGCTTATCAGAAGCACCCATACTAAAGAACAACTAGAGTTATTGAAGGCAGTAAATATCCAACTGAACTGGAAGGCTACCCCTCCAACAGTAAAAGACGATGATGAGCCTGTTACTGAGAAAACCGCTCTAGGCCTAGGCAACAAGAAACAAGTCATCTTCCAGGAATTAGTCTTAAGAGACAAGGCAGATGTCTTTGAAGGGACAGTAACCCTTATTAAGGAACTCATTAATGCAGGTATTCAGCTGGCCATAGCCACTTCCAGCAAAAACTGTGATTTTGTCTTAGAGAATGCCAAGATCCCAAGCTTAAGGGCATATTTTAAAGCCCAGATCGATGGTAAAGTATCAGCAGAACTAAAACTTAAAGGCAAGCCCCAGCCGGATATCTTCATTACTGCCGCAGAGTATATCGGAGCTACATCTCAAGAGGCAATTGTCTTTGAAGATGCGGTATCCGGAGTCCAGGCCGGTAAGCACGGCAACTTCGGCTTAGTCATTGGCGTTGCCAGGGAAGACAACCACAAAGAACTTAAAGAAAACGGCGCAGACATCGTAGTTACTGATCTCTCAGAGCTTAACCTTAAGACAATAATTGAAGAATTCAAGAAGAAACAGGGGTCATCGCCTGTTAAAGATAATAAACCTGAATCTAGTATCAATAGCTCTCTTTCTATAATAAAAATAGATATTGATTTGGCTTGCATTAGCCAATCAATCGGGAATATTATAGAAAGTCTTAGGTTCCAGGGGGCGCATGTTAGTATTGATCCTGGAGCTTATCCTACGCCAAAGAATGTGTTTATTACCGATAATCCAAGTTCAGCTTGGCACGCAAAACACGTTTCATTCGAATTAATTATAGGTTTATCCAGCGGGAAAGACGCTAATGAAAAAATTGTTGAAAACTCGGATATTATCTTGCCGGATTTACAAGGGATTAATCTTGAGCAGATAACAGCATGGCTTAAAGAAGCGAAAGCGCCTGTTAATTCTTATTTGCAATCAAATAGTCATATATTTAGAGGAGTGCCTCTTTTAGTTATAGATAAGATTCGTAGTAGAGAGTTTAAAAATACCACATTAAACAAAATAGGTATTATTAGAGTGAAAAGTTATCCTAATAATGTAGATCAATATTGGTTCAAAGCGATGGAAGAATTTGATTATGAATTTACCGATAAGTTAAAATTAGAGTTTCCTGTATTAATTAAAGACATCCCTACCCATGCAATACATGAAATATTTTCGAACGCCGTAAAGCATGGTAACAGTTATCTTGGGTCAAAATATGTGACTTTAGCTTGGCAGATAACAGATAAAAAAATATTATTTATCATATCCGATGAAGGTAGAAGTTCGTTTACATCAAATGATCAGGCTCGGTATCTTAATAAAGGCGAAGAAGAAGTAAAAGCAAATGCTGAACTGGCATGGCAATTGTTTTGTGAAGGTAATCTGCGTGGTGCTGGCTTAGGAATTTATAAAGCTGGTAAGTACAGCGATGAGATTAAATTTAATATGCTTGTTAATAAGTTTAATAAGAAAATTGGCACAGAAGTTACAATAGTTAAATATTTAAAAGTTAATAAATCCTCCTCCCCCCTCGGCGCCCTGGTAGTTTTAATCAGCTCAACTAAAGATTCCTCCTCCCCCATACTCAAGGCCGCTGTATTTGACCTGGATGGGGTAATCACCTCCACTGCCAAGTTCCATTCCATTGCCTGGGGTGCGATGTTTAATGATTACCTTAAAGAGAAATACGCCGAGCTTATTGCTAGTCTTGGCCAGGAACAAGCCAATAAATTCGAATTTTTCTTCAGGCCATTCACCCATGAAGGGGATTATCTCCCCTTTGTGGACGGTAAGCCCAGGTATAACGGCGTAGGCAACTTCTTTGAATCCCGCGGCTTTACTATAATCAATACACCTTCAACCTATACCTCTCTTAATCAGGGCCAGCTAGAGCTTATCAGAAGCACCCATACTAAAGAACAACTAGAGTTATTGAAGGCAGTAAATATCCAACTGAACTGGAAGGCTACCCCTCCAACAGTAAAAGACGATGATGAGCCTGTTACTGAGAAAACCGCTCTAGGCCTAGGCAACAAGAAACAAGTCATCTTCCAGGAATTAGTCTTAAGAGACAAGGCAGATGTCTTTGAAGGGACAGTAACCCTTATTAAGGAACTCATTAATGCAGGTATTCAGCTGGCCATAGCCACTTCCAGCAAAAACTGTGATTTTGTCTTAGAGAATGCCAAGATCCCAAGCTTAAGGGCATATTTTAAAGCCCAGATCGATGGTAAAGTATCAGCAGAACTAAAACTTAAAGGCAAGCCCCAGCCGGATATCTTCATTACTGCCGCAGAGTATATCGGAGCTACATCTCAAGAGGCAATTGTCTTTGAAGATGCGGTATCCGGAGTCCAGGCCGGTAAGCACGGCAACTTCGGCTTAGTCATTGGCGTTGCCAGGGAAGACAACCACAAAGAACTTAAAGAAAACGGCGCAGACATCGTAGTTACTGATCTCTCAGAGCTTAACCTTAAGACAATAATTGAAGAATTCAAGAAGAAACAGGGGTCATCGCCTGTCTTTAATTCTGACAGCTTATCAGAAAATATCGTTAATGATGTAGCTAGTAGTGCTATTAGTAAGGTTGAGTATACTTCAGGGCAGATGGGTGGCGCAGTACCAATTAAGCAGGGCAGCCTAGAAGAAATATCCAGTTTTCTAATTCAAGAAGGGTGGTCAAACGAACGTATAGAAAATTTAAAAATAGCATATCGTAATGCATTTTTAAAAGCCAAGGAGAAATCTGGTTTTGAAAGAGAGTTGGATATAATATTAGTAAAGAGGGCATATTACAGCACTGCTTATTTGTTTGACTCCACTAGAAATTACGGCGCGGTTATTATTAATGCGGAAATCACTTCGTGTAGGCCGTATATGGAAAGTAACCTTGAAGAAGAATTTTTACATCTATCCCGTCATTTTGATTCAACTCGCCAGCCGACAACGCCAACCGAAGACGCGATTATAGAACTTGTTACAGATAAAATCAGAGTAGAGTTTTTTCATAGATTATCAGTAGCTGAACAGGCAGAGTTTTTGTATTTTGCAATGACTAAAGGTCACGACATCTATGAATTCTGGAAAATATTCATTCGCACTTATCCCGGAAGAAATAAGTTTCAAGAATTGTTAGAAGTCATTCAGCTTAACCATGGCTATAAAGATATCTATATTTTAGAAAATGTCTATGCTCAAGGCGGAGAGATTGATGACCTCGTATTCGCCTATGCTATTCGCCCCGGGATTTATGGTTACGAGATTGCGGAAACTTTATTATCGTTACGAGAGACTAATCAGTTAACTTTTGATTATTGTTTTGGTGTTCCTAATAAATCCTCTTCTCGCTTCGGCACTTCGATAGCTTTGGTTAGCTCAACTGGAAATACCTCCTCGCCAATCTACTGGAGCGAAATAAAATTAGTTAGTGAAAGTATTATGGAAATCATGAGAAAAGAATTGAAAGTTACTCAGTCAAGAATAGAAAGTATTCTTAGGAAAGAGAGTGAACCTTTCACTTCATGGGAGGCGTTGATCTATTATTTAAATACCGGCCGCATACGTTTTATAGAAGAAGATAATGTGAGCGCGCTGGATATTTATTTCCGGACTGACCCCCCAGTCAAGGGAGTATCAACTTACTTAACGTTAAATTTTATCTATGATGATTTAAGAAAAGTGATTGATGAAAAAAAATACGGTAAATTGCCCCAGAATGAGAAAAATAACTATAAAGTAGTCTATCTTATTCATATTTCAAAAAGCGCGCTGCGGTCGGAAGACGAAAAAAAATTAGCTAAGGCGATAATCCACGAGTGGATTGAATGCTTTATGCCTTTTTTTGATGACAAGAGTTCATTTATTAGAGGTATCCCTGGACATGAAAGCTACTTTATAGATAAGAATTTATTAAGAAATATATATTCGGCATACAAGAGGAAAAGCGCAGAATATTTGTTTGGGTTTTTGGCTAATTATTCAGTATTTAAGGATCCCGCGGGCATGCTTAAGCAGGCCGCGTTCATGGCATTAAAAAGAATGGAAAATAAAAAAGGTAGTGTGTGGCTTATCAAAGAAATCACAGATAGTCGCCTTCTCATGGCTTGGTATTATTACTATTTTGAAAGCAGGGTAAGGGGGTTGGTACAGTCTAAAGGATTTGTGCTTGAAGATATAAGCCGGATATTAGATACTCATTTGCCTGCCTTGCTGGAGTCATGCCTGCAGGAAGATTTACTTTTTGAATATGCATATAAAGAAGGAACCCAAGAAATTAAACTGTACTTGCCTCAATCTTTACAGCCAGAGCATGTAAGATTTGAGATTGGAAAGAAGCTAGGTAAAGGAATCCCGAGGGAAATAGTTTCACGTGGTGCGAAAGCTATCAGAGAGATTATTAGTTATAGAGACATACTCAGGAAGAGAATAAGCACTCTGGTAAGCGAAGTGGATAAAGGAGAGGTATTAGAGGAAATAATAGAGGCAAACTTTGATATAGATAGAATTTCAGATAGAATTTCTCGTTGGGATAACAGTCAATTTATTGAATATATTACCGGACAGATTATTAATTTATTAAGAAAGAACCAGGGTAGGCGCGTAATTATCGGCTTTATGGGGCCTTCAAGCGCCGGAAAGACAACTTTCGTTAAGATGTTACGAGCGTCATTAATAAAAGTAGGATGTAAAAAAGAAGAAATTGATTATTTAGGTTTGGATAGCTATTTGCATGATAAGGATTTCAGGTATATTCCGATCAAGGCGGGTGAAAGATTCACCATTCTTAGGGGGCAGGGCATTTACAATTTAAAGAAGCTCCGCCAGGATTTATATGATTTTAGAAACTCAAAGGAAATTGAAGTTAGGGTTGATCAGAATGATAAGAATGTGCTGGAAAATATAAAAGCAAAGATAAGAAAGATTTCACCAAAAACAGAAATATTGATAATGGATATCACGTGTCTAGGCATTGATAACCAGGTGTATGGAGAGCTAGATTATTTAATTCCTATCCTTCATAAAAATGATGCTGTAAGGCTTCAAAGAAGGCTGGAGCGCGATACGCGCCCAAGAGAAGAAGAGGAATACAAGGATAAAGAAAAAAGAGGCAGGTCGTTATCAACCATGGTGGTATTAAATGATTTTACTGAAAAGCAATTCCAAGAGATTAATGAGGCTGCAAGAATATTTATTTCTGAAGGCAAGTTTATTTGGCAAAGAGATACTGATTGTTTATATGTTAAAAATGCGCTAAATCAGAGCTTAATTGATATCACATCATTTAAGGCTGCCATCTTTGATCTGGATGGCGTGCTTGCAATAGTTAACCATTTGCATTATCTTTCCTGGAAGATGATATTTGAAGAAGGTTTGCTCCTCGGAAAAGAACTTACCAGGGAGGATTATAGAGAATACTTGAGCGAATATGTAAGACATGACGGCTGCCTGAATATGTTGAAGCAAGGACCAAATACAAAAGAGAAATTTTCAAAGTTAGCCAGTTACATTCATCCTGAGATAAATAAACAGGAATATAGATCTTTGCCAGAGGATATCAAGAAGCTTATACAAGAAATAAAGTTTTTAGCTGATAAAAAAGATGAGTATCTTAATCATTTGTTGGAAGAGAGAAAAGAAGAAATAAAGGCTTTACCAGGGGTACGAGAGCTGTTGGGTTATTTTAGAGACAGGGGGGTGAAATTAGCCGTCGCCACGGTTAGTAAAACCGCAATTCATATATTAAAGCTTCTGGAATTGGATGCATTATTTGACGTTATTATTACCGGGAATGATATCGGTCATTTTAGCAGTTATCTAAAGAAGAATATCGAAGGTAAGCCATTACCGGATATCTTCCTTGAGGCAGCAGCTCGTTTAGGGCTTCAGCCTCAGGAATGCATAGGTTTTGAAGATACAAGTAAAGGAGTTGCTTCCCTTAAAAGTGCAAATATATTTACCATCGGGATAGACCCAGATGTCAAGGGGTTGCTTTCTCATGCAGATTTGGTAGTTAGAAATTTAGAGGAGTTAATAATTGCATGTCGCATTAGAGTTAAAGATCCTTCCTGTCCATTCCCGGGGCAACCATTGCCTTCCCCTGAAGCAGTAAAGAAAGAGGTCTTAAGGTATAATATCGGGAAGCTTGATATTATTGCCGCTGATTCTTATGAAATCACGCAAGCTGTAGCCTATTTGTGTCATATAAATGAAATGGCTATGGCCTGCTACTTAGAATACTTAGCCAATGTGGGTTTAATTCGGGCAGGTCCATTCAAAGGATTCTTAGCTACTACTTATACGGATGGTCAGGCTGATGAATATATTCTTTTATCCAATTTTTATTCTGAATACAACATTCCTCTTCAGTTATCCGCTTCTTTAGTACATGAAATAGGCGCAACTTTTAAATTCCATAATACCCATCAGGAAAACAAACAAAGAGAAGATTTATTCAGATTGCTTATACGCTTAGCTAAGATTAAGCCAGAAGATGAATTTCATGATTATACTGAACACATGCTCGGTGATCTGCAAAGCAAAGTAGGTGATTATCAAGAAGCAAGGCATTATATAGAGTTAAGCTCTTCACCAGCGGATAATAAAGATTATTTAAATTTTATTAGACTTATCAAGTCTTTAGCCGATAAAGGGATATCTCCGGTAGTGATAGCAGATATGGATGAAACACTGACTCCTTCTCGCAGCATAATTAGTAAAGAGGTTGTCCAAGGCATGATAGGGATTCTATCTATAGGAAGACAATTTGTAATCCTTTCAAGTTCCGATAAAGCAGCAGTTGAGAAACAAATATTAAGCGAGTTTTTACCATTAGTTTCCAATAAGAATATCTTAATAAATCTTTATTTATTTGTTAACGCTGGCGCAGAGGCTTACAGGTATAATTTAAAAGAAGATAAGTTTGAACAAATATATAAGCTTGATTTAGCTTTTGAGCTAGGAGTAAGCGCGATAGCAAGCATTGAGCGGATTATCTTTGAAACAGTGGATAAATTTAATATTAAAGCCATAAGGGGAGAGTTTATAGATAATAGGGGTGGGCAGATTACCTTTTTGGTAATTGGTAAAGACGCTACAAAAGAAGATAAACATCAATATAATGTCGATGGGGGGAGAACGAAGAGAGAATTGTACGCCGGGTATATCAACCAAAGATTAAAAGAAGAACAGTTTAATACGGTTGAAGCTAAAGTTGGCGGGACGACTTCGATAGATATCGGTTTGATAAATGCAAAAGGCAACGCCATAGATAAGATTATTAAAATGTTAAATATCAAAAGAAGTTCAGTTATTTACTTTGGGGATTCTTTTGATTTATCTGGAAATGATACTCCGGTAATAGAGAAAGTAAATTATATAGTCAACGCTGGGCCGCATATTCTTAAAGTATCCAATGATAAGAAGGTGTTTACTCCCGCAATAATTGGTCCTGAAGGAATAATAGAATATTTAGCTGTTCTCGGCAGGGTTTCAAAGGAAAATACGTCTTCAAAATCAGCATCCCCCGTTTTAGATAAGAAAAATGATATGTTAGCTATAGGGGTAGATTTGGGGGGGACTAAAATTTCGGCTGCGGCAGTTAATGCCCGCGGTAAGCTGATAAGAGATTCGTATACGGTGATACCAACAGATGCCAAGCTCGGAAAAGATAGAATAATAGACAACATATTACTGCAGATCAATAAATCTCTTGGGGTGAGCGCAATTGTATTATCGCAAATAAAAGGGATAGGAATTGCCGCCCCTGGAATTTTAGATCCCGCGTTAGGAGTGATCAAGAAAGCCAATCACCTCCCTGGTTTTATAGATTTAAATTTGAAGGATATTATTGAACAGGAGTTAAAACACAGGTATGGGGCATACTGGCCGGTGTTCATCCAGTACGATGCGACTGCTGCTGCTTTAGGGGAGGCGGTTTTCGGAGTCGGGAAAAAGTTCAGGGATTTCTATTATATGTCAATAGGCACCGGCATAGGCTCCGGGATAATTCGTAACCGGATGCTATTGAGCAAGGAAGAGGGAAATGATTTTCATATAAAAGAGTCTGGCTATATGTTGGGCATCGATCCGGTGAGGCCGGATGTGAAATTAACAAATTTAGCCTCCGGATCAGCAATGATACACGATATTCAGCAGGCCATCAAGGAAGGGAGGGTAAGCGCATTTAGCGATACTAACGAAGGCCGTAGGATAAACAGTGATAATATTATAAGAGATGGGGCTAAAAGCAAAGATGAAGTCATATTGCAAATTATCAGGAGGTCGGCAAGGTATATCGGGTTGGCCTTATCTTCACTGATCGAAGAATATAGTGAAGAAATATTTATGCTCGGAGGCGGAGTAGTCAAGCTTGGTAATATTTATATTAAAGAGATAAGAAAGACTATGGAGGAAAGAAAGCCCGGATTTAACATCAATAATATACAATCTACAAGATTATTCGATAAGGCCGGTATTTTAGGCGCGGTATTATTTATCCCTGGTTTTATAGATAAAGGCTTAATAAATTATTCCAGTTCTCCTGTAATATCGATGAAATCCGATTTAATTTTGCCTATTGGAAAGCAAAAGATGTATAGCAGAAATAAATCTTCCAGCTCACCAGCGGAGAAAAATTTTTATACTGAAAGGAAAACGGTTTCAGACCAGCGCGGAATACAGGATAGCCAAATATTTGAAGTTACATTCGATAAGGGAGATATAGGTAGAATAACTTTCAAAATAAATATCCCAGTGGGCCTTGATAAGTCACAAAGAATTAAGAAAATGGCTGTGCAGATTTATAACCGCTTAATGGTTAATCTATCGCATGAGATTATTGTCCGGTGTTCCCTTCCTGAATTTGATGAAGTAGTAGAAGCATTTAATAGAATTGACGAGCAGGGCAAGATAAGGGATAGAATAAGGATTATTTTCGGTAAATCCCTGGAATTTAAGCATGTTGAATATTCAATTTCTCATTTAGATGTGCCTGATCGCATACTTTGGAGTCTTAAAGAACTTCCAAAGATTACAGAAAACGCATTATTTATCGGAATCAATATCGGAAGCACTTATACGCGTTGCTCAGTGATCAGGGGAGATAAGGTATTGGTTAAGGCAAGTCAAATTCTCTGGAATTCTGAAAGAGGAACCCAGAATTGGGCGCGGCCTGCAACATATGCACAATTTGTTGAAGGCATTGAGCAGTTTATACGTACAACATTGGCAGGAGAAAACATAGATATAAATGAGGTAAAAGGCATAGGTATCGGCACAGTGGGTATGGTTAAAGACAACAGTATTGTAACCACGGCAAATGTGACCCGGGGTCTCTGTGATGTTGATTTTTCTAAAGTTGCATCGCTGAAAGTTGATTTATCAAAGCGTCTTGGCGGAATGCCTGTTTCAATCGAGATGGATAATAAGGTTGCAGCATTAGGTGAACGGTTTGGCATAGGAGTAAAAAATGCGTTAATTGCAAAACTTGGTACTGCTATGGCAGGGAAAATGATTAATAAGGATGGAGATATCACTGAGAACTATGAAGAAGTAAGGCAGATTATAATCGACGAATCTTTCGACGCGTTAGTTAATCCGCATACAGGGGTGCGAGGAACGCTGCGTAGTTATGGTACGGCCGAGGCGTTTATGAATCTTTCTCAAGAAGTATTAGGTGAACCGCTTAATTATAATCAAGTAGTAGATTTGTTTAATTCAGGAAAAGAACTAGAGGCAGAAGAAGTTTTTGTGTTAAACGGAAAATATCTTGCTAAAGGCTTTGCTGAGCTGGCGAGTATCTTTGGTAATGAGTGCGTGGTTATATCTGGTAAAAACCTTGAAGGCCGCCCCGGAGATATTATATTAAGGTCTATTGAAGAAACACTTAAAAAAGAATATTCCGATTTATCCTTAAAGGTAATGATAAGCGATATTGGCGTTGATTACGCCGTTGCTATAGGCGCGGCATATATGGCAGCTATAGATTATATGCAATCCCGCAAGTATGCCGAATTAAGCAAAATATATGGCCTTAACGAAGTTGAAATAGGCGATGTGCGTTTAATTGAAGAAAAGCTTGGGGTAACAGTTTTGCCGCGGACCGGCGCTGTAAAGAAATATATGCACCGTCTTATCGGATGCCAATATGATATAAAGAAGAATATCTTTTTGGAGAATACCCTGGTTAAAGAGAATTATTTCCGTCATCTGCGTCGTAATCTTGAAAGCGTTGGTAGGCAAATGCTGTGGAGGATTATCCATCGTGGTTATTCGAGCAAGCTGGAGAATGTTATCCGTGCAACCAGACAGGCAAATCTTGCTTTAGCGATAGAACAGATCCGTGGATGTATCGATACAAGTAAAATACATTATTATGACGCAGCTCTTATTGCCGCATATCGTAAAGCGCTAGATAAGCTATTCGCTAGAGCGATTCGCGACAATGGATATTTTGGAAGAGAACGTCTGCATAGCCTTAAGTTCAATATTGAAATATATTGTACGCTTTTACCTGTTTCGTTTTCGCTATTCACAGATATGTATGATTTCATCAGGCGTATTTATGATGATTTGTTTGGTCTTGGCTATAATATTCGTATGGTAGAAAAACTGGAAGAGCAGCTGGGTATGCGGCAAAGAGGCAGTAGTTATCAACTTCGTTTCTTCAGGCGAGATGATTCTAGTAAACGCTTCTTGGTTCATCCTTATGCAGGATTTATCGCGCCAGAAATTAAGGCTGTATCTCTTAAAACAGGAATACGGGCTTTAAATAATAAGATTCTCATCCGATTAAAACAGCATCCTACTAATCCTGTGATAGTAAGAATAGATGGTAGACCGGGTAACCGTAAATCACATTCCATTTCATTGCTTATAGAAAGTTTGGCAAGGCACGTAAACAAAGATGAGATAGCTTTAATTGAAGTTAATGATTACAAGAAACCGGATCTTTTCTTATTTGATAGTGACTCTTTTTCTCGTGATTATCAGGCATTATTATCCAGCAAGAAATACAAGGTTATTCTAGTAGAGGGTACCATTATCGAATTGTATATGCCTCACCCGTTGCCGATAGGAGATTTTACCGTATACATTGAATCAATAGAACAACGAAGAATGGAGTATCTTTTAAACGGGAACGACAAGGAACGTTTAGAATATTTCTTGCAGTATTATCCCTACCATAACATTATTATGCGATATCGCACCGATTATATGCGCCAGATCGCGGATTTCGTTATAGACACATACCTTATACCTGAGGAAAATATTACTAATGTTGAAGAATTATGTTCTTCACAGTCTTTACTGTATAAATTAGCATCAGGAGAATATTTTGCTCCTGATAGATTAAACCAGGGATTAATTAACGGGGGTTCTGCGGAAAGAATATTTGGCAGCCAAACAGTTATAGCAAAGGCTTTTGCTTGGTTATCTGAGAAACAACTTATAGATAGCCAAGATGGGTTACGAGTTAACATTTTTACTTCTAATGGATTCATCTCTGGTTATGATGATAATGGCTTTGGTTTCGCTGAAAGCATTTTTACAAATGAAAACCTAAGTATAGAGGAAAAAAATAGCCTTGTTTTGTTTAACCTTTTCCTGTTGTTTAAAAATAGAGAAATAACCATTAAAGGGCTTAATGGAGAGCCGATTAAGTACAGCATATATAGGGAAACAGTAGCATTGCCTACCCTTGTAAAGGAGCGGAATAATTTATATAATTTAGCATCATTTATTTCCGGAGTTGAAAAGTTAGGTGGTTCTAATGAACAAATTAGAGAATTCATAGGGTTGAGCATGACCAGTGTTACTGCATGTCCTGCTACCTCTTTAGAAGAAATATTCCAGTATCTTTCTCATTACCAGCAGAATTTTAGCCAGCCTCTATATGTTGTGCATTTGGTGAATATAAATATGCCGGCAACGATTACAAAAATTATGCAAGGGTTAACAGCTAAAGTACTTAGTTTTCCCTTCTCCGTTAACAATAGTGAATATGAGGTATTTAATCCTGTAAAATTAAAAGCTGTTATCAGCGATAGGAGAGTTTTATTGGGAATTCTTGAGGGGCATTTGACGCCTGTTCAGTTTAATAATTTGCAGGCGAGATTTGATTTGGTTCATCCTTACTTAGCGCATGCCCCTCCGGAAAAACAGGAGCTAGTTATTTATATAACCCCACGGACAAGCCAGACCGCACAAGGAAGAATTATCGCCGAATATATTAAAGACGGTATAAATTATCCCAACGTAGTTCAGTTACACCCCATCATTTTAAATAGTAATTTAGGCGCAGAATACCTCAACCATTTCTTTATCGCTGTCCTTTTTGATGAAATCCAGTTCCACCATTTACTTGGATACGATCAGAAAAATGGGGATATACACACGTTTGGCTTTTTAGAAGCACAACCCACAATTCTAAAAGCAGTCAGCGGTAATATTGATGCGTTAGCTAATATGGGAATTATTCCTGATCCTATATGGGGGCAAAAAATCAGTGCAGAGGGATCAAAAGTAGTTTCTGAGTCAAACTATTTTATTAAAGAATTTTATAGTAGGCTTCAAGGATTGGGGTTGCGTTTTACCTTTGCCACGCTTAGCATAGATTATGATGATATCAATGCAGATTTATCTTATGCTACAAAAGGATTTGTAGCGCATCTAGATAAGCATATAACGGTTAACGATAAACATCCGCGTTTTGCTATTAGTATCCTTGGGTTACCCACCGGTCCCTCTGTGGGTATCGACTTGTTACAGGATTTCTTGGCTTCGATGGTGGAGGCTACGGATGCCATTGGTATCCCGATTGTCGGAGGGCATACCGTTGAAAACTCCGGTATAATTTATACCATTGTATTCGTAGAGGTTATAGCTGAATCTAAATTACTCTTAGCGGTTCAGAAAGAAGAAGTTGCTCTTGCTCAAACTGGCAAGTGGGCATTCAATGAAGATAAGTTAATTACTACTTTCCGAGCGCAAGGGTGTGCCGCGAAATATCCCCCGGATAAACTAGATGAGATTATTAAACATGCGATAACAAAGCTTCCATTAAATAATTTCGGTAACATACATGTTAAGGATGATGTTATTCTCTACCATCTTGATGATCAAAGTTCGATTGCTTTTACTGTTGATATTATTAAACCCATTGTTAATTCCAGTAAGCTTTTTAGCCGCATTGCCGTGGTACATGCCACAAGCGACTTGTATGCTAAAGGCATATTTCCTGAAGGTTCAATTGGAGTAATGTTTACGCCTGCATATATAAAGCCAGCAAGTTTAACCAATATAATACAAGGTGGAAAAGAAGAGATGTCGCGTCTTACAACTACATATCTCGGGAGTTATTCTGTACCCAACAAAGATTTATTCTATGGTGCCCTTATGTATGGCATATGCGAACGTAGTGCTTATATCAGTAATTCTACTGTTCAGGAAGGGGACTGGTTAATTCTTACGAAACCTCTAGGGTCAGGGGTTATAGCGAGCTATATGATTATGAAAGGGCTCGAGTTGAGTCCCGAAGAAATTAAGATATATGAGAATATGTTAAGCCACCTTATAGAGCCAAATGACAAGGCATGTTATGCAATGCGTACGATAGGCGCGCATGCTTCTACTGATGTGACTGGTTTTAGCCTCATCGGGCACCTAAATGAGATGTTGGAGTTGACTGGCTTAGGAGCAGAATTGTGGTTTAATAACATCCCATTTTTACGCAGCGCAGAACAGTTTTATTCAGGGGCATTTTCGTGTAGCGTAAACCGTAATATGCATTATTTCTCGGATCTTGTTGAAATCTCCAGAAATGTAGATAGCTATGCTAATGCTGGAAGAATAGCTTTGTTGTATGATGCGCAGACCTCTGGAGGCATGCTTATTTCCGCTAGTCCAGAACAGGCGCGAAGGATAATGGAGATCCTTGATAATAATGATATAGAAGGTGCGGTTATTGGCCGGGTAACTTCACGCCTTGAACGACCTATCAGAATAGTAGAGAAACCTGATTGTTATATTCCGATTATTTCTTCTTGCGCAGAGAAAAAAGGCATGGATTCATCTATTACCTCCAGCTCGCCGGTTGAGAATAGATCCAGCAGTCTGATAAATCTGGAACTTGGTTTACCTATTGCTATAGTGTCTTCTGCTATAGATGTGAAAGCATTCTCATTAACAGAGGCACTTCATGATATCAAAAATAAGTTTATTGCTGTCAATGGGTTCATGTCTCTTTTTACTAGGAAAATGCCCGGGCCAGAAAATGAGTCGTTGATTGTCTTCATGGAATTAGGAGTAAGATTTGAAGATTATCTCAAGAATTATCTTAAAGGAAAGCTGGGAAGCGAAGTAACATTAGAATATTTGCAGAATAATTTAATGGCGTTTATTGACGCAAGAACGCAACTGGAGAAATGGTTCGCCTTGAATAGGAACAAACTGGATACGCGTTCACTAAAGTGGGTAAGTATGGTTATCGAAGATTCCGGAAAAACAATTGATTCTATTCTGTCGCTTTCCTATGTTTGGATGGGGCATTCCATGAGAGACGCTGATATTATTAAAGAGATAATCGGTTTTTCTGTAGAAAAGTTTAGGCACTTACATCCTAAAACAATTATAAACGTTTATATGGAAAACGTGCCGACTACTCCAGTATTTATTTATGCCGATATTTTGAGAGCTGCTTTAGATGAAGCTCTTTATAATGCGTGGAAATACGGCGATAGAATACAAATTGCTTTAAATGTAAGAGTCATCAAAGGCAATGAATTAGAAGTTAAAGTTTCAAGTTTTGGTGAAGTTTTATCAAGCGAAACCTTGGCAAGAATATTCTTACCTAGAGAGCGGGGAGAAGCGGTAGAGGCTATTGAAGGCTCGGGTATTGGTTTAGCAGCCATTAAAAGGAATTGTGATCTTATTGGCGGCAAGGCAGTTTTTGCTAGTACTAGCAATCAAGAAAATATCCTCACTTTAACCACGCCCATGAATGCATCACTGCATACACTGCCTTTTATCAGTCATGTTAGCCCGCATAATCTTCTTATTGTAATTTCCGGGCTTGCTGGTTCAGGGAGGCGGGTTTCTGCGCGTGCTTTGGCCGGCCGTCTAGGTCTTAGATACATTAATGCCGGATTTTTGATGAGAGTTTTATTCTATTTCCTTGTGAAGGATAATCCCGGAATTTCCTTAAAAGACGAAGCCACTATTTCACGGTATTTAATTAATTTCTTTCAAGATAACAGGATTATCTGGGAAGAGCCTTTAATTATTGACGGTATTAATAGCGCTAAAAGAGGAAATGACGGTACATCTTTGCGGGTAAAAATTAAGTTGGAAGTCGCTAATCGTATTGAAATGTTTGATGCCTTTGCAAATTTAGATTTTGTGAAAGCAATTCTTCAGAGTCAATTGAACAGAATTGTAGAATATCTTATGCATGGATATGCATATAGTGGAATAGTTATTAGGTCTACTGAGCCTTGGCTTGAAGCCGACCTGAATATTATGTTAGATGCGGATACGGAAGTTAGGGGTATCCGCTTAGGAGAAATCCTTGAAGTAGTTGATAAGCGGGATAAAGAAACAGGAAGGGTTGATTTTGGGCCGCAGCAATTTCCGGAAATTACCGGCATCGAAGTCATACATAATGACAATATGTCGGCCAGGGATGTTGTAGACAGGATTATTGAATTAATTACGATGTTAAGAAAAGATGTGGAGCAGTTTAATAAGTTAATGAATGAATGGACGCTTTTGTATTACAGCAAAGACATGCATACTATTAGGAAGGTTGTTATAGAAGAGATAAAGGATAATTATGGTCAATTATATTTATCCTTCGGGATGAATCCGTCTTGTATGTTGGAAGATGCGCTGTCTTATTTCGATGATCTCATTCGGGCTATGCCTGATAAGTTTGAGACATACAAAGATAATTATAAGGCTGTTCTTGAGAAAGAAAGTCTAGAGCGAGAACGAATAGAACAAGAAGCCGCAAGAATTTATACTTTGTTGTCAAGGCGGAAACAGGAATATTTAAAGAGAGAATACCTTGTTTTCTTCTCTAAGAATAACCTTGGTTTAGGTCGCTCCAGCTCGCCGGTGGAGGCGAGGGCGCCAAAGGATATTCTTAAGGATATCCTTAAGGCGAGGCAGGAAGCGTATGAGTATTCACGGGAATTATTGAGCCATCAGCAGGATACACCTGCGGTCGGGCCGAATGCTTATAAGGCTATTTATAAGGATTCTTTGATGGCGCTTGAGGCAGCGCGGGCTTACTTACAGGAACTCTTAAATTGTCCGCAAGATATATCTTTACAGCTAAAGCAGCTGGATGAATTAGGTTTATTGGCTGAACTTCAGTCATCTCAAACCCCGAGTAAAGAGGCCAGCTCGCCGGCGGAAGAGAGGATTGCCGCTTCGACTTATACAAAATATAAGATAATTATAACTAGCCGCTTAGGCTTGCATACAAGAGTAGCGGTAGGAATAGCAAAGATAGTTAACGAATCAAATGCCAGTGTAACTATTTATAAAGGAGATAACAAGGCTAATGCCGAATCTATTATGCAACTTTTGGCACTTGCTGCTGGTTATGGGGATTCTGTAGTAATAGAAGTTAGAGGTAATGAGACATTGGGTATAGCTAAAAGTATTGAGAGGTTGATTGCAAATGAAGCATTCGCAATCGAAAGTAGAGAGAGTACCGATAGAACAAATATACAAATCAAAGCTTTCGATAATGGTAGAGCTAATATCATAGTGAAATTCTATAATATAAAAACAAATGTATATGGTTATGCAGAAGGCAGCCATTTTATGGGAAATCGTATTTCCGAAAATATAAACGCAGGTCCGAAATTATTAAAAGAAAATATACCGGATTTAGAATTTGAAGTGACAAAAGAAGCGGAAGAGGTTTGGGATCATGCAGGCGGAACAGCTTTCTATGAGAATGTAACTATTCTTTGCCCGGTAAATAGAGTTAATGAAGTAGTAAGGACTATTACTGCTATTTTAGATATTAATGTAAAAGAAAAATCCAGCAGCCCGATACATCAAGCTTATAAAGAGAGAAATCAGTCTTTAGCTTCGCGTCTTGCAAAAATATCATTTATCCCCGCGGTTTGTATTGTTATTTCCTGGTTTTCAGGTGATTTATATATTTCTTCCGTAAAGGCCTCTTTTTTGAGTGGATTAGCTATAGCTGGTATCGTGGGAGGTATAGCACGGGGTTGTGGGAGCTTTATTAGTCAGACGATAAGAAGGGAAGATGTTGATTGGGTTAAGGTGAGGCGCTGGATAATTGCAGGTGTAGCATTCAATGGGTTGATAGGTTTTGGTCTATGGTTTTGGTTCCAAGCCAACTTTATAAGTAGCAATTTATTAAAAGTGTTAATTGATTTAACTGCCTATACCATAATCGTAGTTTTACCTATAAATTTCTTAATCCAGAAATATTTTATCTACAGAGAGGATAAAGCAAAAGTAAATTGGGAGAAAACCCTGAAAGATTTTATGCGTATTTATACCTTTAGCACTTTGTATTGGGGACCCGCTTTATTTATTGGATGGACCTTCTGGCCTGAAAAAATTGTACTTATTGCCGCAAATATGACAGTAATCTGGAGCGGGATATTAATATATTTGTTAGATTTATGGATAAGTAAAATGCAGGTAAGCAGAAACGCGTCTCTCAATAATAATAGATCCTCTAGCTCACCGGTTGAAGTTAAAGATATTACCTCCTTTATCCAGGGTGAAATTTATAAACTCGCGAAATTTATTTCTAAAGTCGGTCTTAAGTATGACCCAGAAGGCTTTGGCTACATTACTTTTGAAGAGGATGGCGAAGGAAGGGCTCCCAGGTTTGGCGAAGAAATGAATACAGCATTAAAATCAATAGATAAGTTTGTCGAACGCCATTATGGGGAAAACTTTGAATCATTCCAGAATCCAGTTATTATCTCTGGTATAGGCATAGGCGGTCAGACTACCTGCGCGGTTCCGGCCTTGGGTTTTGTCGTAAAACACGGAAACAGATTATTATATGTATGCGATTCTTTTGGGACTGATTACCGGGCCTTAGAAGAAAAGTGGCTGCAGGCCTTAAGAGATAATCCAAAAACAAAAATTCTCTGGGTAGTGGGTTCAAAATCCGGCAGTACTGATGAGACTATGGTTAACTTCCAGATGAATCTGAAGACGATGATCAGGATCTGGTCAAGGTTTATATATGGAGACAAGGAAGTGGATAAAATCACAGAAGGGCTTTTTGTTAAATTATTTGATGGAAAGCCGCTCTCTGAGAAAAGATTCGCCAGCCTTAATCTAACTACGGAGCAACTTCAAATTCTGCGGATTGTGTTTAAGAATTTGATTATTGTTACGGGTAGTAAGGAATCGGGTTCCAGATTAGCAGGATTGAAAGTCTTATTTGATGAACTTTATGATAAGGAAGAAGATAAAGTTATTTCAATTACTATGCTTAATAATCTAGGCGGAAGGTTCCAGGGCTTAAGCCCTAATTCCTTTATCTATAATGCGCTTTTAGGCATGAATGTAAGAGCCATGCTTGAGGTAGCCAGAGAGGTAGCTATTCTGCAAAGGACAGAATCTGTTTATAGGTCAAAAAAAGAGGCTATAAATCTATGGCTTAGCAAAGTACAGCATTTATTGATCGCTGTACCCAATGACATTATCTTTGGTCGTCTAGCAGAAGCCTTGGGCCAGATGGTTCCGGAGAGCACTGGTAAGGGAAGAAGAGCGAAAACACCGGTAGGCATACAGACTTATGCCTATGACTCAGCGGTAATAAATAAAGCTTTTAAGGATATCAAGCCAGCCGATAAAGCTTACTTAGTATTGGATATTAAAGGAAATGAACCCATAAAACTGGATAAAGAGATTGGAAGCAACAATTTGATTATCCGGTATGAGCTACAAGAAATATCCGAAACGGAATTAGCTAAATTAGTCCAATTTCTAGAAGATGTAACGGCAAACTTCGGTATATTTAATACTGCCAGGGCACTCTTGGATAAGTACGCTGAATTAGGCAGTCCGCAATCAGTAGATTTATTTAAGGAAGAGTCAATTATAAAGATTATGTTTACACCTAATGAAAAAGACCCTAAATACGCGGCTTTAGATGGTGCGCATAAAGGACTAAATGGAGTTTTTAATGACATAACTCCTTTCCGTCAGCCGGATGTGGAATTTGCCAAAGAATTAGTCAAGGGTGGATTAGGTGTTAAACAATTCAATGATGCCGGGAATACGGATGAAAATAAACTTCCTGTAAGAGATGAGAAGCAAAGAGATTTAGCTTATAAAGAAGATAGCTTAAAAGTATCTCAGGGCGCAGTTTTAGACTTGAGTACCCTGGTTCTAAAAGTAAACAATAACCAAGAATATCAAATAGGCGCTCAGGCAGGAGCGACCCTCTTGCAGATTCTTGAAAGATTGCCTTACCAGTCCCGCGCGCCCAATACCAATAACAAAAAAGACGCAATCATTACACTTATTGATGAATTAGAATCCCTGCAGAAAGAAATCCTACGAACAGGCATGCCAATAGATTCCTACCAGGATATAGAGGCCCTTAAGAATAGAAGAAATGAATTCTTTGATAATATCATAAGGCTCGCATCAGATACTCCATTAACTAGCCAGGAAGAAGAAACAGCTAAGCAGTTAGCTGTTTTAATGCTTAAAGCCCACAAGGATGCTAAGAGTCTGAATTTTGTGCTCTATGAAGATAGAAACATCCTTACTGAGATTATTAAGAAATTTGCCGATTTCTTAGGCCTTGACCGTTTTGATTTTGGCCCCGCAGAGCAGCACAAATCTTTCCAGCTTACATCAGGCGGTATAGATGTATCAACAGAGGTGCTTATCCAGTCTGTAAAAGATTTAAAAAAGGTGCAAAATACCGAAGAGCCCATTATCTATGATGGATGCGTACCTAATTATCTCCATGGTTTATATCCTTCTGAAGTTGGAACCATATACTTAAGGGCTTATACCAAGAGGTTTAGCGAAGTTCGGACCGAGGCAGTAGTGTTGATGGCTAAAGATTTAACCGAAAAAGAAAACATAGCCAGCCTGATGGTTTTATTTACTAGGATGATGGAGGTTTATAGAGGAGTAAACTCCAGCTCGCCGGTTGAGGAAAAAAGAAGTGCTTTCGATTCTTTGATTGTTTGTATGGATAAATATACTCGAAATTATTTATTCAATGTCTTAACCCTTGGTGTGATGGCCGGGATATTCTTAGGATTAGGTTTATATCCTGAAAAAATAGCCAGCGGACAAGCCAGCGGTTATTTGAATATATGGCTAGAGGCAGTCAGGACGACTATTTTTAATATAGAGGTTTTGTGGAAGACATTCGTTGGGTTTTTTGTTTTTGGGGTCATGACGGATTATTTAGCCAAGCGTACTAATAGAGAGGAGTATTCTTGGAAGGCCTTTAAAGGGGCCACAATGTATGCCTTATTGAAGTTTCTTATTGTGCCGGCATTCTTTATCGCGATTGCTCCGTTTAATAAATTTGTGCGTGGTTTTATTTCAGGGCTCTTGCTTAGTTACCTTCTTTTAAATATCCGGGCAAAGACATTTTATACCAAGCATCAGAACGGAAATGCGGGAGTGTTAAAGACCCAGCGCGCATATGAGATGTATTGGTTGACGCGCCTATGGATTTTTGGACAGAACTTTATTGTGCAAATTCTCTTTCCCATTGAACGTAGGGCGTTAGCAAATGTTATTATTTCGCAGTTACATTCCTTATATAACAGTTATGGGTTGCATGAACAGAAGGCTTCGCTGATTGAAAGACAAGATTTAATGGAGTCAATTAGACGGTCACTCTTTATAAAATGGCTCAGGAATGTCCAAAACGGCATAGAAGGTTTAACATCCGTTAAGCTTGGTAGGCCATGGGATAATTCGGCAGCGCTGTTGGTACATGGTCTTGTTGCGCCGTTCACTTTATTAGCAAATAAATTGAATGCAAGGCTACGGATTGCACGTATTTCCAGGCTGGGAGAGAAAGATGAAGGTACCGCCAATTTTAGCATTAGTTCCATCCCAGAGGTAATCAAAGATTTAAAGCAAGGCAGGATGATTATTATAGTTGATGATGCAAATCGTGAGAATGAGGGCGATCTTATGATTGCCGCCCAGAAGATTACTCCTGAGGCAATCACTTTTATGGCTAAAGAGGCAAGCGGGCTTATCTGTATGCCTATGGAGGCTAAGAGATTGGATGAGTTAAAGATTGGGCTGATGTTTAAGGGGAGCGGTGACAAGCAGGGAACCGGGTTTACGGTTTCTGTTGATGCCAGAGAAGGGACCACTACCGGCATCTCTGCCTCTGATCGCGCTCAGACAGCTAAGGTTTTGATTAATCCAGCAACTAAGCCTGAAGACTTAAACCGTCCCGGACACATGTTTCCTCTGCGGGCCAGAGAGGGAGGGGTGTTGGAAAGAGCCGGACATACCGAGGCCTCAGTTACTTTAGCAAAATTAGCCGGCCTTTATCCGGCAGCGGTAATCTGTGAAATTATGAACGAAGATGGGACTATGGCTCGCCTGCCGCAGCTGGTGGAGTTCTCCAAAAAGTATAATCTAAAGATTGCTACTATAGCTGATTTAATTAAATATGTATCCGGCGCCACTTCTAGCTCACCGGTTGATAAAGACAAGAAGAATATAGAACCGTCCCCGATTTTACAAGATTCTAAAAAGTTCTCTGTTCCGCTTACTCGGCTGATCGGAGAGTTGCAGAAAGAGCGCGCGATGGTTTGTTCTATCCAGTCGCGGTGGGAGCCGGCAGTAGCGGTAACAATTTTCGGAAGCGCGCGTATTTCTGAAGAAGATCCTTACTACCAAATCGGCGTTAATTTGGGAAGAGCTATATATAACCACGGTATGGTTATTCGCACAGGCGCAGGCCCGGGAATGATGGATGCGCCATTCAGGGGGTATATAGAAGCCAGGGAATCTTCGGGCGTAGAAAAAACAGAAGAAAATGCAACTCAAGGCGTAAGAATCACTCTTCCTTTTGAACAAGAAGCTTCTCCTTACTGCGAAGATATCCTGACATATTCTCACTTTATTAACCGTAAATTAGCTCTTTGTGAAAATATTATAGGAACTATTGTTTTGCCGGGCGGCTTTGGTACGATAGATGAATTATTCGAGAGTTTGCTTAGAGGCGTGCCGACAGTTCTTTTAGTCAAAAGTTACTGGCAGCCGATTATGGATGCTTTTGAGGAGAGTTGGGCGAGGGGCTCTTTACAGAAGAATATCGGACTGCGGTTTTTAATTACAGATTCTATCGGAGAGGCCTTAGCGCACATCAAGAGTAACGCGCAGAATATTGAACTTATTAAGCCCGACCAAAATAAACTGGGGCAGGACAATAAGGAGATTGAAGAAGGCCTGTTGCGGCTTAAGGGTTTACCGCCGACAGTTACCTTTGTCGGCCGGCCAGGAGAAGATTACTTTGGATTAGATATTGTTGGAGAAATAGCCTTCCGCCTCTTGTCCTATGGTATCGCTATTCGTACAGCCAGCCGCGATGTATTATTCAAGCGGCTTTTAAAAACTACTCAGGATAATCATAAACTTAATTTACTGCAAGCTACTATTTTCTTGCCGGAAAAAGATATTCCTCTGACCGTAGAAGAACTAAGTTTAGGCAGGAATCTTATAGTTATCCAGGATATCTTTAACCATCAGGTTTTGATCACTGAAAATTCTTTGGGTTTTGTGTTTCTGCCCGGCGGGATAGGCACATTAAATAAATTATTTGATATACTCTGCGTAATGCAGACGGGAAAAGTGTCCCGTAGGCCCATTGTGCTCATCGGTGGGGAATTCTGGCAGCCCATAAAGGATGCCATTGTAAATGCTACTCTATTTCGCTCGCCACCTTTGATTTCCGCGGGAGATGAGAACTTAATGCGTATTGTTGATACAACAGAACAGGCTTTGGAGATTTTAGGATTAGAACAGATTGCTAGTTCGCCGGTAGATCAAGGTATTGAGTCTCAAGATTTAGGAGAGTTAGGGTATATCGTTAGAAACATTCTAAGATATAAAAGAGCAAAGGCTGTAAAAGAAGATAAAAAAGGAAGATTGAATGCGCCTCAGCTTTTAGTAATAGCAATGTCCTTGTCGGTTATACTTAATAAAGAATATAAGCTAATTGAAGATATTGTTTTTAAAGAATACAGCCGTTTGTTGGATGAAGGAAAATCTGGATCAAGTCCTATACGGGCTTATCCTTTGAATGTCCCGGCGGCCGAGCAGAAAGAGGCATCAGTTAAATTTGGAGCGGATTTATTTGTCAGGTTATCTTTTATTCTCTATGGCAACAATTATGAAATAACTTTAAGCGAAGGACAAATGCACAAGGAGTGGGAAGAGGATTTAAGGGATTTAGCCTATAATTTATCTTCAAAGATTCGCGGCCCTCCTAGAAAACTTACCTTTTACATTTCTACTGATATAGAATTTACCGATTACAGCGTTGCCGTAAGATTAACCGCAACCCACATAGTCCTGCACCCGTATTTCTTTAATCTATTCTCTGACTGTAAAAAGATCTGGCAGACTGAAATAATCCTAGATCTGCTGAATAAAAAATCAAAATCTTCATCTCCTCTGGGCTCCATAGTCAACACCTTTACCTCCAGCTCCCCCATCCAGCATCAGCTCGTCATCGACCTTGTTTCTAATCAAATCATTCAGCGGCCTTCGGTTACCGGCAAGCGCATCTTGCGTAAAGAAGGCATTAGCGAAGGTATGGTTCTTGAGGGTATTGCTAACGGAACACTCAAGCTAATCTCTGAAAAAGCTTTTATCGAATCTTTAGATAGGTCTACTACCGGTATTGGTATCTCAGGCGGCGGCGACTGCGCCGGTATAGCTGACTTCTTCCGTTCTTTAAGGTATAATCTAAAACCTGAATTAACCATGCTCGGTGTCAGGAATGCCGGTGAAGGCTTAATGGATAAAGACTTCTTAAGCAAGCTAATCTTAGTTGACCCTCTTTTAGCTGAAGACTTCCTCGGCCAATCCTCTACTCCCTACGGCTCTTCCCGCGAAGATCCTTTAAAAAAGAATAAAGAAACCACGCAAAGGAATCTCTCCGGTTTTAAATTCTTCTATGGCACCGGCGGTAATGATCATTTAGGCCTCTTAGAGCGCTTCTCTCGATTGCTTCCAGAATTAGTGGTAGTAGGGACTTTTAAAAGTATTGATGGTGATGGTTGGGTTGCCGGCAGGCCTGCTCAGATGCTGGGTTTTTACACTGCAACCGGAGTTTACCAAAGGCAGCTTTGGGCAATTACCCAGAACGCCTATACTCATCAGCAGCGGCATGTGGTTGAGACTTTTGGCCGGGGTTGCGGCAAACTTGCCTATGCTTCAAGCCGCAGATATCCAGAGAATTTTAATACACTCTCCAAAGAAGAGCAGCGTAAAATTATTGAATTCCGCGACCTGGTAATGATTATCGTTCCTGAAAAACCTACTTCTTTGCGTTCCATTGCCCAGGAAGCCAAAAGGATTAAGCAAGAACAGGGTGGAGTAGTGGTGGTAGTAGCCGAGGGTTTTATGCCTCCAGAATTAAAATCAGAGATCATCAGGCTTGGTTTAGATGAATCATTAAGAGACCGCTGGTTCAGGCATGACCTTCCTGTTGAAAGTATCTCTAGCCTTATCCACAAAGAAGGAAGAGAGTCTCCGACTGATGACTTAAGTCTCATGCTTCAAGATCCGGAATTAGCTGCTCAATTTGCCAAGACCACCTGGCAGGCTAAATTTGACCCCCATGGCAATGTCACTAAACTCGCTGGAATCACAAACTTCATCATCAAGGCCTTAGAAGTATTGGGCGGCGCTACTAAAGTCAACAGAGTCCTCTTTAATTACGGAGCCAGAGACGCTACCCCGGATGCTTATGATATTCATATGGGGGAAAAGATCGGTGTTGTCGCAGCGCAGCTTATTAATGACAATGTCATTGGCGGTAAAGCCGTAGTTTATTTTGAAGGGATGAATCCTAAAGAAGAAGAGCCTGAAGTTGTAGACTTAGTAGGTGTATCCGATAAGAACAACCTGAATAATCCGGACCTTTATACTGAAGAAGAATTAATTAAGAATGGAGTGTATTGGGAGAAAAAGACCAGCTCACCGGTAGTTCGAGATAACGCAGAGATGCTACAACTAATCTTTAATTTATTTAATTATTTTGACTGTCAGAATAAAATTCTTAGGCAACAGGTTTTATCTTTAAATAGGCCATTGAGTTTAGATGGGGAAGAGCCTGGTTACCTCGGGTATATTCCTTATGCTTATTATTATACTGATATTTTATATCTTATCTGGCGGTATTCCTCTTATCTAAATAAACAGCAAGAGATAAAGGCCTTGGAGATTGGTTCAGGCGCAGGATGGTTCCTGTTGTTCCTTAAGGCCTTAAAAGAAAAGCCTCTAAAAGATAATCTGCGGCTGGAAGAATTCCAGAAAAAGTTAATGAATATGGAATACGATAGATGGTTTAAAAAATTAAAAAGGCTGCTAGAAAATATGGAGTTTGAGGGGATTGATATTAATCTATATCTTTGCCGCTTTGCCCAATGGAGAGGATTAAATGTATTAAATGCCGATATCTTGAATCCTCCTGTTTTAGATCATTACGACCTTACTTTTAGTGAAAATGTATTAGATCTTTTGCAGGTTAATGGAAAGTTGTTTAAGCCCTATAACCCCGAAGCCAGCTTTGAATTAGGGAAAGAAGCATTGGTGAGGATCAGCCAATTGACTAAGGCTGGAGGCTTAAGCATCCATACTTCTGATTTTGGCTTTCCTCTTAGAAGGGAAAGTATTAAAGAGTCTGGTTTTGAAATTTTAGAAGGCGATCCGGCAGGAAGGATTCTTGTACTTCGTAAGGGTTACTCCAGCTCACCGGCGGAAAGAGATTTATCTTCGGCGATAAGCGTCTTCTCTAGTGTCTACTCCATCTATGACAATGCTTTTGCCTACAAGATAAAAACAGATACGGTATTTTCCTACTCTGAATCTGTGAGTGGCGGGAGGCAGGTTAACGAGAGGTTTGGCAAAATACAAGGGTTTACCGGAAGAAATATAGAGGCCAATTTTTTCTATAATGCGTTTTTTCAGCGGGAGAGGAAGCTTTTTAAATTCCCGTTCGCCGGCAGGAGCAAACTCAACTTTGGTAAGCATAGCAAGATTCAGGACAGCCCTAATTTATGCTTAATTTTATCAAAGGACACCAACCCCAGCGTTTGGGCCTCCACAATGCCTTTCTTTAATCTTAAGGCTAGCTTAGGGTTAATCGGCAGGCGTTCTTCAATTCCATCAATAAGCCAGCCAACAGGATTATGGAAGACGTACTCTTTAGCGGGAGCGGATTCCTCAAATTTAGCGTCAAACGCGCAGAGGAGATCCCATAGGGAGCCCGTATCAAAGATAAAATATTTAGGGGCGCCGTTTTTATCCACAACTGCCGCAGCCTTAAAATTCTTAAGTTCCGATTTCTTAAATTCTTTAGGAATAGCCGCAAATTTCTCAATGGGCTCTACTTTGACAAGTTCTTTAACTGATAACTTAACTAATGATTTTGATCTCATTTTTTCGCTCCCCTCTATTTTTAAGCAGTATAACACATTCTTTTTTAATCTGTCAAGCCCGATATCGTTAACGAATACACCTGATTCTTTACTGGCAAAGTCAACCTGCTTCAGCTTGACGGTACGAGGCATGGCTGATAGTGGGTTTTTATTTTTACCTTTGCGGAAAGCGCTTTCGTTGTATAGCCATATTTTACGTAATCCCAAACGCACTAGCTCTCCGGTGGAGGCGAGGACGTCAGAAGATATTCTTAAGGATATTCTTAAGGCGAGGCAGAGAGCGCATGAGTACTCACAGGAATTATTGAGTCACCAGCAGGATACGCCTGCGGCCGGGCCGAATGCTTATAAAGTTATCCATAAGGATTCTTTGAGAGCGCTTGAGGCAGCGCGGGCTTACTTACAGGAACTTTTAAATTGTCCGCAAGATATATCTTTACAGCTAAAGCAGCTGGATGAATTAGGCTTATTGGTTGAACTTTACTCATCCCAAACCCCGAAGAAAGAAGCCAGCTCGCCGGTAGGTAAAGAGGCGATTGCCGAGATGATGCTGCGAGAAGACGTAAGAGGAT
>CAZFPS010000003.1:0-19471 GCA_964520705.1 uncultured Planctomycetia bacterium
GTATGAGCCTTATTCTACCTTAAAAACCTTAATCTGTTAATAGGGAGCAGTATACCTTTGATATTTGTTTGTGTGTCGGAGCCAAACGAATAGTACCCATTCTTTTAAAGGCGCTCTCTTCGATTTTATGTTCTTTTTAACATCGGTTTGTGCTAGTATGAAATATCATGATTACACTGCTTTTGAAGTTTCTTGATTTTAAGGTTCCCTTTAAATTATTTAAATTTAAAGGTTCTCTACCTGTCCCGCTCTTAATGTGTTTTGCTTTGACTTTGTTTATTGCCACCCTTTTTGTAGGAACCGTTAAACTCAAGCCCGAAATCGGCTCCAACTTTTTTTTCTCAAGTAATGATCCGCAGATGCAAGAAGAAAAAGCAATTCAGGCGCTTTTTCTTCAAGACTCTCAACTTGTACTGAGCGTCAAGGGTGATCTGCAATCTGAGCATTATCTGTCACGGATTAAAATACTTTCGGATGAACTGGCTAATCTTCCACAAACCATCAGCGTACAATCTTTGTCTAGTGGTCCCGGAAACATCGAGAATGCTGAAAGCGGTCCCTTGTGGTCTCGAATTCTTATTGCGGAAGATGGTAAATCATCGCTGCTTCTGATCTTCATTGAAGCAGTTGATCCCGAAGTTTTCATTCCGGAAATTGAGGCCATCGTAAAAAATCATCAGGAAAAGGATTTTGAAATCGTGGTCTCCGGTGGGCCTTACATTACTGAGCTATTAAGGCGCAGACTCTTTGAAGATATTAAAAAATTCAGCCTCGTAGCCATTTTAGTTTTTGGCGGGATTTGTTTCTTTTTATTTCGATCTTGGAGCATTCTCCTGGGAATGCTTTTGACTTGTGCCAATGCCAGCATGGTAACATTGATCCTTTCGCAAGCCGTAGGTGTCCAAACAGGTCCACTCACTGCAAACCTTTCAACTATTGTTTTTGTTCTTACGCTCTCCCACCTTATTTTTATTATTTTCAACTGGCGTGTTACATCAAAGCAAACAAAAAGGAAACCTGATTTTCATCCTACTATTGAAGCCCTAAAAATTACTTTCTATGCTTCTTTTTGGAGTATGGCAACAACGGCGATCGGCTTTTTAACTTTATTGTTGGTGAAAGCTACCCCTTTGAAACAATTGGGTGCAGGAGGAGCCATTGGCACCTTGGTCGCTTTTTTGGCAGCTTATGGATTATTTCCATTTTTCTTGAGTGATAAAAAAGCTCAGGCTAAAAAAGTGGAACATGAAAAACAAGAGAAAAAAATAGAACCTTTTTTCTATCGCAAACATTGGATTTTCTTTGTGGTGATTGTACTCGTGACTTTCATTTTATCGCTGGGCATCCGTCATCTTAATACGGATCCTAGTTTGTTAGCCTATTTTAAGAAAGGCGGCGATCTAAGACAGGGATTAGAATATATTGATTGTAACGGAGGAAGTTCTCCTTTGTTTATCGTGGTACGCCAGACCAACGGAGCCCCTTTTAATCAAAAAGACGGTTACGAAAAAATTTGGGATACCACAATAGCTTTCGAGGAAGATAAAGAAGTTGGTAGTGCTATTTCGATGCCAATTATTGTTGCTCAAGCTGAAAAAAATTTCATTGCAAAGATGCTGGCTATGGAATGGCTGATTAACATACTAGAAACTAAAACGTTTGGACGTGTCGCAAAGCATTTCATTACCGAAGATCGTGATAAGGGCGCTTATCATGTTACGAATGAAGGAGGCGGGGCGTAATAGCTCACGTGTTGATGTAATTGATCGACTCGTCAAAATAGTCGACCAACATGGGATGCAAGCTTATCTGCTGGGAGGTGTTTATAGTTTACAGGGAAGAATGTCTCAACTGCTAACATCTAGTTTGATCTCAGGACTTTCGCTTCTGATTGTCTTATTCGTTTTGATGGGGTGGCTACTTTCACGGAGCCTAAAGATTGCCATCGCCATGTTCTTCAGCCTTTTGATGATGCCAGCGGCTGTGCTTGGAATGCTGGGTTACTTTAAAATCCCTCTTGATATCATTTCGGCCCCTGCGGTGAATATTGCGATTGGAATGGGAGTGGATGCTATGATTCATATGTTGATCTATATTAAGCGGGAGTTTCCCGGTAATGCGACGGATTGGAGTTCTTGGAAAAAGGCGACTTTGGTTTTTTGGCGCCCTATCCTCTACACTGCGATTATTGTCGGTGCGGGTTTTGGAATTTTTGGTCTTTCCGGCTTTCCTCCCACACAGCGATTCGGTTTAATGGTCGTCGTCGGTGCGGTGACGGCTCCCTTTGCCACGCTTATCGTCTTTGCTTCCTTGGCTTCTTGCAAAAAATGTTCAATGACCCGGGTGTAAGTTTAACTGTATACAGAAAGTTTTCCTGACGCGCCATATTTCTGGACGCTTCAAGGGAGTTTCTTTAAAATTTATTGAAGAATTTTTTATAAAAAGTGATATAATGTTCTGATTCCTAGGGTCCCTCACCATGGTCTTAAGGATCGGATGACCAAAGATCTAGTCATGCTAAGTGCTCTGGAATTGACCCAATTGTGTGACGAATCCGTGGATATTGCCCAAGGACTGGGTCAGCATATTACTGTTGTTGGGTTTTCTATGGGAGCGAACATGGTTGGTTGGGTTGCGCTAAAGACTCGGACTATTGTTGTGATCACAAGTGCGCTGGATGATTCGGTCAATGAGAGAAATCTCGATAGGGTTGTTTATGAATGGCGCCGGCACAGGGACGTTAAGATAACACGCTTTCAATTTGATAAAGATATTTGTGCTTTTCACGATATGATTGACCCCGAGCAGCCTTATCAGAAGATCGCAGTCGTTTATCCCAAACTTGTTGAGCTGATAGAGAATTTAGAGAGGTAATTTCCTGGTATTTTGTAATGGAAGTAGTATAATTGGAAGATGCATTTTTTTCCTAGATAAGGTAAAACCATGAAAGATAAAAAGAAAAACAAAGAATTTCTTAAAGGAAAGAAGTTTCTTGAGGGAATAAAGTTTTGGCAGAAACAGATAGCAGATTTTAAAGCTTTAAAATTAAACCTCAAGCGTAATAAGAGAGAATTGAAGAAACATCCCCAAAAACTCAAGGAGCGCTTAGAGACCCGTGCATCCGCAGAAAGAATCATTCAGAGACAACTTCATGGTGAAATTGAGCAACGCAAGCAATCAGAGCAAGTAACTCAGGATTCCCTTGAATACGCCAACGGTATCATAGATACTCTGCGTAAACCCTTAGTTATTATGGATGCGGATTTAAAGGTAATTTCAGCCAGTCGTTCCTTTTATCAAATCTTTAAGGTAAAACCCAAACAGACCAAGAAACAGCATATCTATGATTTAGGGGATCACCAATGGGATATCCCGAAGCTGCGAGAGTTGCTAGAAGATATCCTTCCTAAGGCCACAAGTTTTGATAACTTTGAGGTTGAACACAATTTTCCTAATATCGGCAAGCGAATAATGCTCCTGAATGCCCGCAAAATTTATCAAAAGGCCAGCCGCACAAAGCTTATCTTCCTTGCTATTGAAGATATCACCGAACGCAAGGAATTAGAGGAGAAATTAAAAACTCTGGCCAGCTATGATGAGCTCACCGGCTGTGTAAATTTCAAATCGATAATGGAGCTCTTAGAGAAAGAAATCGTCCGCTCCCAGCGTTATCAAAAACAGTTCACTATAATTATGATTGATATCGATGATTTCAAAAGAAAGAATGATGAGTATGGCCATCAGGCGGGCAATGATATTTTGGTAGCTTTTACAAATATTATTAGAAATAACCTTAGAAGTATCGATAATGTCGGTAGATACGGGGGTGATGAGTTTATCCTCATTCTTCCGGAAACAGACGCGCAACATGCTTTAATGGCCCTGGGAAGAATTAGAGATAAACTATCGCAGACAAAGATAGCTTTATCGCATTTGGACAATGCAGAAGAAGTTACAGCAACATTTAGCGCAGGAATAGCCGTGTTTCCGCTTAATGCCAAAGACCTTAAGGGATTGCTTTGGGTTGCGGATAACGCTTTGCTTCAAGCCAAGAAAGAGGGAAAAAATCTGACAGTCTTAGAAAGAAGAAAGTCGATACGGCTTAATCCCATCCCGGGCACGAGATTAGAAATAGTTGATTCCTCTGGTAAAGAAAATGTCGGATCTCCTCAGATAGTCAATATCTCTAAAGAAGGCATGTTGTTCCTTTTCACTCAGGACATTCCTAACGAAGAGTTCTTGTGCCATATCTATCGCCCCAAAGACGAATCTCCATTTGAACTTACCTGTAAAGTAAAGTGTAAGGGGAAGTCTAAGGATGAGCTTTTTCGTGTGAATGTTTATTTTCCGGATATTTCCGAGACTAGTAAAGAAAAATTATCGCAGTGTATTGAAGTTATAAAATAATTGCAATAGTTCGGCTTTCGGAAGTATTGATTCTATAATATATTGAGAAGTCAAACTCAAAAGAGGTAAAGGATGAAAGACAAATCTGTAATTTTAGTTGTTGATGACCAATTCCAAAACATTGAACTTCTCGAAGCATATCTTGTTCCGCAAGGTTATGAAATTGTCAAGGCGGCAAGCGGTGAAGAAGCGTTGAGAAAAACTTGCCCATAATCAAATCGATCTGGTGCTGTTGGACGTAATGATGCCCAAGATGTCCGGCATAGAAGTGCTCAAGAATTTGCGTGTCGATGAAAAGACTAAGGCGATCCCGGTGGTGATGGTAACCGCACTTAAGGATACCCAAGACAAGGTAAAAGCCCTTGAGGCAGGATGTGATGATTTTATCTCCAAGCCCGTTGATAAGGTTGAGCTATTGGCAAGAGTTAAGTCTATACTCAAGATAAGTGATTACCGCCGACAGTTAGAGGAAGAGGAGAAATTTAAGGCAGTGGTTGATAAAATAAGCGATGGCATTGCTATCTGTAGCCCGGATTATCTAATTAAAGATAGCAATGCAGCGATTTTTAAAGCACTTAAATATTACTGATCCGGAGAATGTTAATTTGGTCGAAATGCTATTTAAGAATTATTCTGTTTCTATAAATAAAGAAGCCCTTATGGATTTAGCGATTGCGCATAAAACATTTGATATTGTACGCCAGAAATCAGAAACGACAGAGGCATTATATTTAGAGGCGAATTTGGATCTGATAAAAAATTCCGCTGGAGAGCTATTAAGCATTGTTTTTATTTTACGTGATGTTACCGCAGCACGCACTGAAGAATTTCTAAAACATGATACCTTAGCTCTCATTTCGCATAAGCTACGTACACCGCTGGGAGTGATTAGTGGAAACTTATCAATGCTTCAAGATGGGTTATACGGCCCTCTTAATGAGGAGCAAAAGAAAGCAATTGATAGCGTTTCTAAACAATCTTCTTCGCTTGTATCAATGGTGGAGGAACTGCTTGGGCTTACCATAGTATGTAGTCATTCCTCATGATACATACAGGCATACAATTTCAGGATATGCTAAATGTCTACCTTCTAATGGTGGACAACCAGTAAGATTTGACCTTTCAAATAGTTACGTTTAATCCAGTCAGAAATTAACGGACAAAACGGGAGGGTAAAAACATGGTAGATAAGAATAGTTCGTTACAGTCAGGCGCTGGATTTCTAAAGCCATTGATTATTGCAGCGATAGTCATCATTATCGCATGGATAATTGGCAAAGGCGTCTTAACGCTTATTTCATCTGCAAAACAAATGTAATGGTTTTGGATTGTATGTTGTGGAATAAGATCTGAAAAAAATGTGGTAGAGCCGAAAAGGAGTGACTATGTTTGATCACGACCAAGGCAAAAAAGATAACCGATTTATAAGTAGGAGAAAAGCACGAATAACCCTATGTCCATCTAAAAGAGGTGGACATTTATATCTCTAAATTCTTAAGATAGTTACGCAAATTCTAATCAAAAATGATCGGACATTTCGGACATTTTTCGAGCTTTTAAGTTATTAAATCGCCTAAAACTACCTCTCTAAACGCTCAATAATTCTTGATATATAGGTAATATTGTGTATAATTTAGTTGGCTATTTTAGAGAGTTCCCTTTTTATATGATGCGAGAGGGGAGGCGTTTCGGAATTCAAGCCGTTTATCCGTTACCATACGTTTAATGATTTCAGCATTGATTTTACGGCGATACTGCGCTGCAAGGAATTTGTGGATAACTATTTAATTAAACACGAATTTATCAAAAAACTAAATAAGAGATACGCCAAGGAAGGTATCACTATTCCGTTTCCCATACGTGCGATTAACTATTCTCAAGAAGGTGTAGAGGAGAAAGACAAATGACAAAAGTTACTACGCTTTTATACGGCAAAAATTCTGTTCTCCAGCGGCTCAAAAGAAATCCCAAGAGTATTTATAAGATCCTCTTGGATGATAAATTTGATGATGCCTATATCCTGACTATCGCCACCAGAAGAAAGATACCCATTGTCAGGTTGAACAGAAATGAATTCTTGCGCGTAAAGCGGGCCGATTGTCTTCAGGGTATTATCGCTGAGGTGGAGAAATATTCTTACGTGCCTTTTAAGGAGTTGCTAGCCGATTCCATTAGCAACAAAACATCACTTATATTCTTAGATAGCATAAGCGATCCCCAGAATTTAGGTTCGATTATCAGGACTGTGGCCTGCTTTGGTAATTTTGCCATAGTCTTACCCAAACACGATGCCTGCGAGGTAAACGATACAGTTATTCATGTTGCTGCGGGTGGCGATAATTTTGTTTCCGTATCAATGGTTTCTAATTTATCTTCGGCGATTATTCAGGCTAAGAAAGTCGGATACTGGATTGCTGGAACAGTAGTCCACGAAGGAGAAAATCTAGATAAAACATCGCTGCCATTTCCTTTGTGTATTGTTTTAGGTTCAGAAGGTAAAGGAATCCGTAAAGGATTACATAATCAATTGGACTTAAAGATTAATCTGCCCATGAAAGCACATCTCTCTTTCAATGTCGCTGTAAGCTGTGCGATTTTCTGCTACGAAATAACTAGGCAAAAGAATAAATGAGCAGAGAGGATAAAAAAACTCTGGAATTAATCTGTGAGGCGGGATTGCTTAAGCGCATCAAGCGCTCCGGCTGGTGGGTTTTGGGAATTAAAGATGGCGAGAGCGTGGCGGAGCACAGCTTTAGGTGTGCTGTCATCGGCTATGTCATCGCCAAGATGGAAGGGGTATTTCCTTATAAGGTTTTGATAATGACTTTGTTCGGAGATATACACGAAGCGCGCATCAATGACTTACATAAAATGGCACAGCGATACATGAATTTCCACAAAGCAGAAGATAAAGCTTTCAGCGAACAGATTAAAGACCTTCCTAAGAATATCAAGTCCGAAATATCTGGGCTACATAAAGAGTATAGAGGACAAGAAAATAAAGAGAGTATCATCGCCAGGGATGCCGATATCCTGGAGTGTCTGATTCAGGCCAGAGAGTATCAAGAGCATGGCTATAAGCAGGCAGATAAATTTTTCAAAAAAGCACCACAGTGCCTTAAAACAAAGAGCGCTCGCAGACTTTGGCGCTTGGCCAAAACTACTAAGTTGAATGATTGGTGGCAGAAATTAAGCGATTTTAAACGCATTTAGTATGCTGGAGAGAATCAAGGTATTCAAAGGCGATATCACAAAATTAGAAGTCGATGTTATTGTTAACGCCGCGAATACTTCTCTGCTTGGCGGCGGAGGAGTTGATGGCGCAATTCACAGAGCCGCTGGTTCGGATCTGCTTAAAGAGTGCGAAGCTCTCGGTGGATGCAAAACTGGCAATTCCAAGATAACAAAAGGTTACAATCTTCCCGTAAAGTTCGTAATCCATACCGTAGGTCCAGTCTGGCACGGTGGGAAATCAAACGAAGAAGAGTTGTTGGCAAATTGCTACAGAACTTCCTTCGAACTCGCCACAGAAAATAATATAAAGTCAATAGCATTTTCTTGTATTAGCACTGGTGTTTATCGTTTTCCAAAAGAACGCGCAGCGAACATCGCAATTTCTGCAGTAAAAGAATTATTAGAGAGAAATCGATCAATCGAGAGCGTTATATTTGTTTGTTTTGATGATGAGAATTTTATGATTTACCAGAGATTGTTGAAATGAAAAAGAGCCAATTAATAATGGTATGGCTGCTGCCGCTTATTATAATAGGTGGGCTATTTATTCCATTTTAGTAGAGGCAGAAGATAGTACTATGGCTTTAGATGTTCCCACAGCCGTTATAGAATAGTAGCTGTGGCTTAGCAGGAAATTGGCATAATAAAATATACCAGACTCCGCATAGAGTGATACGCGGAGTTTTTATTTGAGGTTTGTGATAATAAGTAGAGCCATTGGATAGTTAAATAGCCGCACTGCTTGGTTGACAAAATCTTGCCTGAGCAGTATGATTATAGATACAACCTAGGTATCTGAAAATAATCTTAGAGGCAGCTGGGATGCATTTATTATTTTAGTATGTTTATTGAACTAACATTTTTTATTGCGTTGAATCAGAGAAAGATAAATTAAGAGAAGTTAGAGGTAATTATGCCAGAGTGTCGATTTTGTAACGGAACGATTAAAGAGGAAGACGCGTTTTGTAAAATTTGCGGCTATGATTCTAAGACGGATAGGATAAGCCCAAATTTTGTGCCACCGACAAACTTTCCGCTTATGCCCCCAAATAAAAAAGCGGCATCGTTGGTTAGCAGAGGCGTTAGTCCAGGGGTGAAGAAGTTTGCATTTATCGGATTAATCATAATCATGTTTTCAATCTTCTACAAAAATCACTTCAATATAAGCAATGTTTTAGCTGAGACAAAACACTTCTTTACTATGCTTGCCAGAGGCAAAGTTAGCCTAGGTCAAAGTAAACAAAAAAAAGAAATTGAATGGATTGATGTAAGGACTTTTAAAGATTATAAAGACGCAAGATATTAGCTCGCGCTTTTTGGCCTACCTTTGTTTATTATAAAAGGATAAAATGTCTGATCTGTTGAAGAGGGCGATAAAAAACAAACTATCCATATGCGTTAGTGTTTTTGGAATTCTTATCGTTTTGCATGCGCTACATCAATTAATAAATTTTTCTCATTATGAAAAATATCTTTTTCTGTTTAAGCATCTGCCGGAAAATATGATCTTGCTTCGTTATTCTTTTTCAATGTTTATTAGGTTACTATCACTTGTTTCAGGAATGGGTATTTTGTTGCGGAAAGAATTTTTTAGAAAAGCCATGGTGTTTATTTGCTTTTTTCAATTTTCGCCGTCTACTGGAAGCATCCCCTTTCTGTTTTTAAAAATGTTGTTAACTCTATGTCAGAACAAGGTGTGCTGCCAAGTATATTCATGGAAAGACCTAAATTGCTGATATGGATTTTGTTGGTGTATAACTATTTTGAAACTTTGGTGCCTGCCGTATTTCTGATTTACTTCTTCACTCGTCCCAAAGTTAAGGAGCAGTTTAAATAGATAGTGTTACTTATCTTCAACTGGATAGAGGATTAGATTGTAATCCACCTAGGAATTACGTAATTAGCACAAAAAACAGTATTGATCTAGCGTTATTTCAGCCTGTTACTTTTTATTTGCGTTTTTTTGGTTTTAAGATATAATACCATATCTGATATAGATAAATAATAATATAGCAATAGGAGGTAGTAATGGCTCAGGCTAAGTTAGCAAAAGAGTTAATTGTTGCTGCAGATAACAAGGTAGGGATGTTGGCTGAAGTCTCCGGGCTTGTTGCGGAAGCAGGAGTGAATATCTCAGCCATAAGCGCATATGCTATGGGAGAGAAGGCGATTTTTAGGTTTGTCACTAGTGATAATGATAAAGCAGAAAATGTTTTGGTCGCTAAAGGATTTAAGGTAGATGAGTGCGAAGTCGTGGCGGTTAATTTACCGGATAAGGTGGGACAGGCAAAAGAAATCTCTGAGAAGATAAAACAGGCCGGGATTAATTTAGACTATATATATGGTTCGACCTGCGGATGCGCAGATACGCCGGCTTTAATGGTGATAGGTTCTAAAGAAAATCAAAAGGTTGTTGAGACAATTAATTCTTAATTGGAGGATCGATGAATAAGACTGTTAAGGTATTTGAAAAGAATAAGTTTCAGGAGATCAGAGTAAGCATCACCGAATATCAGGGTAATGACTTAATAGATATTCGTACCTGGACTATGCCTAAGGGCGCAGAGGAGATGGTACCTACAGGAAAAGGCGTCTCTATTAATGTAAAACTTTATCCTCAGCTTAAAGAAGCGGTACTGGCTCTGGAAAAAGAACTTAAAGAAGGTAACCTGCTGGAAGGTTAAGCAGTAGCGTGTTTTGTTTGAGAACATTAATTTAGAATTTAAAAATGGCTAAGGTTTACCTTAGCCATTTTCTATTCAGAATCTGGCCGGATTGATTTCTCAAGGTGCGATTTCCAATACCGCTCGATCGTGTTGACGACTTATGCTCTATGTGGATTCGCACATATCGCGTCTTTAGTTATTTTTGTGGGAGGGATCTCTGCTTTGATATTACAACGTACAAAGGATTTAACCAAGTTGGGTTTCAGGGCTTTATTCTCAGCTACGCTTGCTTGTTTTATGATAGCGGCGGTAGCCAGAGTCTTTTATGTGCAGGGCGCGACAATCCTGCTTAGATAGTATCAAAAAAACAAATTTAACCTGTCCCGCCGTCCCGTAATTCGAAAGAATATGACGGGACAAGCGACGGGATTAATTCGCGCATACAATTTACGAGCACTTCGTTCCATAAATTGTGTGCTCATTAAGGGGAGGTAGGCATGGCAGCAAAGAAGAAAGATTTTGAAAAGATGTGGTTGGAGACAAAGCAACAGGTGCTTAAGCTCAGCAAAGAGACCCTGAATCTACTCAAAAAAGGAGAGAAGGAAGTAGTAAGGGCATCGGGCAAGGCGAAGATTAATTTCGAAATAATGATCATTAAGGCGAAGAAAGAGCAGTCGTATTATCTTATCGGTAAAGAAATTGTTAAGAGTGGGAAGACAACCAAGGTGGCCAAGTTAATTAAAGAGGTAAAGGATTTAAATAATCAGATAACCGCACAGAAGAGGTTGTTAAAAAAAGCTAAATAGCACTCAAAAAAAGTAAGTCCATAAAATTAATACCATTATGAGTAAGTTAAAGGAATTTATATCTCTGGTGGATGTCTATGAATTCAAAGAGAGATATGCAGAAGATATCACTGAGGATTCGTATTTTGGGTTCCCTTTAGAGAAGGTTATAGAAGCTGAAAAGAGATTGCGCAGCGAGCAGTCTAATTCAATCGCCTATCTGTCAATGGAGTACGGCCTGGCCACGAGTTTCTATAATTCTTTTAATAAACAGAGTGGTGTTAGTCAAAAGAACGAAGTCCGCAACCACGAGATATTTTCTAATATGAGGATCGAAGATTTTTTGTTTGATTTTGAAATAGATAAGATAATCGATCTACCAATTTACAGCGGAGGTTTGGGCGTTTTGGCCGGAGATACATTAAAGTCTAGCGCTGACTTAGGCTTGCCTATGGTGGCTGTGGGAATCTTGTGGGAGAAGGGTTACTTTCGCCAGAACTTCTGGTTTAAGTACGGACAGGTGCCGGAGGAGATGAATTGGGACCCATATAGTTATCCCGGATTAGTACCTTTAAATAATATTATTAAGATTGAATTCAAAAATCACTCTGTTTTACTGCGGCTCTGGAAGTACTATATTTACAGCCATGATAAAAATAGCGTCGTGCCTTTGATGCTCCTTGATGCAACCGTCGAGGAAAATAAAGAAGAGATAAGGAGATTAACAGATCGGCTCTATCGAAGCGGTAACAACTGGATAAGAATCATGCAGCGCTCAATCTTAGGTATGGGTGCGATTAAGGCGTTGGATGAATTGGGTTATAAAATATCCAGGTATCATTTAAACGAAGGTCATGCGGCCATGGCCTTTGTGGAGAGGGCTAAAGATTTAGATAAGAGAAAACTTCCCGAATTAAGAAAGCAATTTGCCTATACCTGCCATACGCCGGTTGCCGCAGGCCACGACAGATTTCTCATAAAAGATTTAGAAAAGATTCTGCCTGATTCGGAATTAACATTTATCAAAAGATTTGGAAGAGAAGGTAAGAAGGATCTGATTAATTTTACTTTAGTGTTGCTTAGTAATTGCCAACATGTAAATTCAGTATCCAAAAAACACCAGTACGTGACTCACCAGCAGTTTCCTCAATTTAAGGACAAGATAGCCAGCATAACTAATGGAATTCATACGCCGACTTGGGTTTCCAAGAGTATATGCAGCCTTGTTGATAAGTATAAAGATGTATTGGGTAATTGTATTGATGATCCCGATGATTTGAAACATATATATGATCTAAGAGATAATAAACAGTTTAGAATAGATTTGTGGAGTGCGCATCAGGAAAATAAGAAGATCTTGGCGCAGATTTTTGAACGCTGGAGGATCAAGGAAGATATATTGACGATATGTTGGGCTAGGCGAATAGCCCAGTACAAGAGGCCGAGCTTGATTTTTCAGGATCCACAGAGGCTTTTATCTATCGCAAAGAATATAGGTGAGCTGCAGATCATCATCGCCGGTAAAGCACATCCGGCTGACGACTTGGCGGGTACTTATATCGATGAGATGATGAATACGATCGATGGATTGAACAAAGAGTTTAAACACATTAGGATTTTGATGTTGGAAAACTATGATATATTTTTTGGCAAGCTGTTGACTAGCTCGGTGGATATCTGGCTCAATAACCCCTTGCCGCCTTTTGAGGCCTCAGGGACGAGCGGAATGAAGGCTATACTAAACGGTGTATTGCAGCTGACTACTCTGGATGGATGGATAGCTGATGTCTATGATAAAAATATCGGTGAGTTTTTCGGCTACCGGCACAACGAAGGCGAGCCTTTGGGTTCAGAGTCTGATCTAAGATTGGATACGGATTCCAAAGCTTTATATGATTCACTAGAGAGAATGGCTAAGATGTATTATGGGACTTATAATAACGGAGATATAAATTTTGATTCACAATGGATTGATTTAATGATAAATTGTATTTACGAGAGTAACTACTTTAATACCCATAGGATGGTCAAAGAGTACAAACAAAAGATGTGGTCAACTTAAGGAGAGTCATGGCTAACGGCGAAAAGATTACCGAAGAAAAACTTTTACAGATGTGCACGACTTGCGCGACCGGTTCCTGCTGTCAGGACGGCGTGGAAGTGGATCTGGATGAGGCAAAGAAGATATCTAAGTTGAAAGTCAACGTAAAGAAGCCTTGGTTTGAAGGTCTATTTGAGGATAGCGATATGCCTTCCGGCTGGGGAATATCCACGGTGAAGCGCGACGGTAGGTGCCTGTTCCAAAGAAAAAATTATCTGTGTATGATATATGAACACAGGCCTGCGTTCTGCAGGGAATTCCCTATAGAAAATGGCCGGATTGCTGAATTTTATAACTACCTTTGTGAAAAACCTTCCCATATCAAGCGCAGTGTTAAGAGGCACCTTAAAGGCAATTCAAAGAAATAGTCTTTAGTGGAGTATATCTGTCCAAATTGCAAGAATCCTATCTACGACGATGAGGCGATGCTCTGTCTATACTGTGGAGAGAGACTGCATCGTTCCACCAAGACCACATTCGGATTTATCAAATCTAATAAACTGAAATTGATCATTATCGCCGTGGTCGCGGTGATTATTTTAAGTTTTCTGTTATTACAGTTTTAAATATGCCTTTAAAATTCGTCACTTCCCAAAAAATGAAAAACATCGATAGGCTGGCCACGCAACGCTTCGGTATTCCTTCATTGATCTTGATGGAGAACGCGGGCAGGGCTGTAGCCGATGAGGCCAGGAAAGTGCTGTATAATAAATCCGCTCCAGTCTTTATTTTTTGCGGTTATGGAAATAACGGCGGAGATGGATTTGTGGTCGCCCGGCATTTAACCAATAGCGGATATAAAGTAAAGGTCTTTCTCATCGGGTCGCGCAAAAATATGAGCGCTGATACAAAGTTGAATTTTAATATTATGGCCAAGATGAAGATAAAGACTAAGAAGATCACAAATGAAAAGCAGATCAATACTGCGCTAAAGGACTCAAAGACTCCGCAGCTTATTGTTGATGCTGTCTTTGGTATCGGTATAAAAGGAGAGCTGAACAATTTTTATTGCCGCTTAATCAAAACTATAAACAGCATGCGTTCTGCGGTTCTATCTATTGATATTCCTTCGGGTCTGGATGCGGATAGGGGTGTTGCTCTTCCCGTAGCCATAGTGGCGAACAAGACCGTGACTATGGGTTTGGTAAAAAGAGGTTTTTTGAGTAGTTTTGCCAAAAGATATCTGGGCAGAATTATTATCGCGGATATCTCTCTACCGAAACAACTATTATGACGCCCAAGACTAAAATTATTTCTACGCTAGGACCAGCCAGCAGCAGCTATGCCGTGATAAGAAAGATGATGCGCGCCGGTTTAGATGTGGTCAGGCTTAATTTTTCTCACTCCACTTTAAAAGACCACAAACAGAGGATCGATACGGTCAGGAAGCTGAACAAAAAATACAGGAGGCACTTGTTGGTTTTGGGAGATCTCGAAGGTTTTCGCATCAGGGTAGGCAGATTAAAGAAGCCTGTTTACTTAAGCCGCAAAAAAACAATCTATTTAGTCAGAGACAGTTTTTCGGATATGGACAATATCATTCCTTTTGACTACGACGGGGATTTTAAATGCTTTAAAAGAAGCCAGAACGTATTTATCGATGACGGCAACTTAGTTTTAAAGATACTTAAAGTCGACAGGGACAGATTACAGTGCCAGGTGCTGGTGGATGGGCTGCTTAAGGAGCGCAAAGGTATAAACGTCCCCGGAGCAAAGTTCAAATTTCCCAGATTGAATGAAAAAGATTTTGAGGACATTGAGTTTAGCATAAAAAACAAAGTTGATTTCTTGGCGCAGTCTTTTGTACGTACGAAGAAAGACATCAAGGTTATCAAGGATATGGTTAGGCCGAGACTGCCTTCGTGCAAGATAATCGCCAAGATAGAAAATAGAGAAGGTATAGACAATATCAATGAGATAATCGATGAATCAGACGGCATAATGATAGCTAGGGGTGATATGGGTGTTTCCATACCCATATACCAGATTGCTATTATACAGAAGGCGATCATAAAGAAGTGCCGCAAGAAGGATAAATTCGTGATCACGGCCACCCAGATGTTAGAGAGTATGACTGAGCACCTGCGCCCTACCAGAGCGGAGGTCACCGATGTTTCCAACGCCATATTAGACGGTACGAACTTTGTCATGCTTTCCGCCGAGACCGCCACAGGAAAATTTCCGGTCCAGTCTGTGGATATGATGAATAAGATCATTAAGTTCACAGAGAGTTCCAGCATATTTAAAAAACTTAAGTAGAAAAGTGAAAATCTTTTTTTCACCGAAGTGTTTAGAGTATAGCGAATCGGGACATCCGGAGTGTCCAACTCGGGTAAGTACTTCTTATGATTATTTAAAAAGTAAAGGTTTTGAGTTTAAGGAGCCCAAGGCCTGCAGTGAGAGAGATGTCTTATTGGCGCACAGCTCTAAGTTATTGAAGGAAGTAAAGAACGAAGATTTTATGGATATGGATACTCCTGCGCTGAGGAATATATTCGAATATGCCAGTTTATCTGTGGGTGCAGCTATCGAGTCCGCGCTGCTTAGCTTAAAAGGAGAGAAGACATTTTCCCTGATGCGGCCTCCGGGACATCATGCCACTAAAGAAAGTTTGGGTGGATTCTGCTATTTTAATAATATCGCTATAGCGACTATGAGAGCAAGGGAACTGGTGGATAAGGTCGCCATCATTGATCTGGATTGCCACCATGGAAACGGCACACAGGATATATTCTTAGGAAGCAAAGATGTTGTTTATGTCTCTTTGCACCAGAGTCCGCTGTATCCGGGAACAGGATTAAATAGCCAGGATAACTGCTTTAATTATCCTTTATCCGCTGATACAAATACGGATTTTTACATAAATACTTTAAATTCAGCATTAAATAATGTAAAAAAGTTCAATCCGGATCTAATTGGGGTATCTATGGGCTTTGATACTTATAAACTCGATCCGATCACCAGCTTTTGCTTAGCAAAAGATACCTACAAAACCCTGGGGCAGATGCTTTCGGCCTTAAATAAGCCAATATTCTCTATTTTGGAAGGTGGATACAACTGTAGAGATATGCCAGAGTGCCTTTTTCGGTTTCTAAATGGTCTGGGGTAGCTGTTTTGGCTGAGTAAAGATTTTAGTTGACAAATAACCATTATTATAGTATATTTTACCTAACTTATTAATTAGTAGTATGTTGTTAGTAGTAAATAAAGGATTGGAAGTCTTGGACCGCACGGTCAAGAAACATGGACCTTGCGGTTTTTTTGTTTCTGCCATTATTTACTATAAAATCTCAGAGGGAAGGAGGATAGTAAGTAATGGCAAAAGGTAAAGTAAAATGGTTCAACGCCCAAAAAGGCTACGGTTTCATCACTCCTGAATCAGGAAATGATGTATTTGTCCATCACACAGCAATCCAGGGTTCTGGTTATAAGACTTTGGAAGAGGGACAGGAAGTAGAGTTTGAAATCGAACAAGGCCCTAAAGGCGAGCAAGCCAAGAATGTAACAAAGGCATAAGTAAAATACAAATCAGGCCTGCTATCTAAGCACTGATATCGGGCCTGATTTACCAAAACAGTAATTCCGCACTGTTTACCCGCCATCATAAAGCGTTAGAATTTGTTGGCTTAGATTTTTATTCATTTCAAAGGGTTGATAAGAGCGTTTTGCGGTATTTTATCTTGACTTAAATAAGTTAAGAAGCTATACTAAATATCGCTTTCGATACATATATTAGATAGGTAAAGAGATTATTTTAAACAGGAGGTATTTTTTGAGTTTGTTAAAAGAAAAAAAACAGCAAGTGATTAAGAGCTATAGGAAGCATGAAAAAGATACTGGTTCGGCCAGTGTCCAGATAGCCATTATAACTGAGAGGATTAATCAGTTAACGGGACACTTTAAGCAGCATGTAAAAGATCATCACTCCCGCCGTGGACTTCTGTTATTAGTTGGACAGCGCAGACGCCTTCTTAATTACCTAAAAAAAGAAGATAAAAAACAATACGAAGAGCTCTTGGATAAATTGGGCTTGAAGAAGTAAGGAGAGTTTTATGACGCAAGAGCAACTAAAAGTCCCTTTCGGGACACAGGATATTATTCTAGAAACTGGAAAATTCGCTAAACAGGCGGATGGTGCGGTTACGGTTCAGTACGGAGGTACGGTAGTCTTGGTTACTGCCTGTGTCTCCAAAGAGCCCAGAAAAGATATAGATTTTTTGCCTTTGACAGTTGAATATCAAGAGAAGACTTATGCTGCCGGAAAATTCCCCGGTGGATTTTTTAAACGTGAAGGTCGCCCCACAGAAAACGCAATCCTTACGGCCCGTTTGATCGATCGTCCGATCAGGCCGTTATTTCCTAAAGATTTTTGTAACGATGTACAGGTTACGGTTATCGTGCTTTCCAGTGACGGAGAGTATGATCCGGATATTTTGGCTTTAATAGGCGCATCCAGCGCGTTGACTATTTCACAGATTCCTTTTGGCGGACCTATTGGTGCGATTAGGGTGGCTAGAGTCAATAATGAATTCGTGATAAATCCTACATACAGCCAGCGACAGGAGTGTGATTTGGACTTAGTAGTCGTAGGTAATGGAGAAGGAGTGGTTATGCTGGAAGGTGGCGCTAAGCAGGTTGATGAGAAGACTGTAGAAGATGCTATCGAGTTCGGCTCAAAAAATCTTAAAGTAGTTATTGATTTACAAAAAGACTTAGCCAAGAAGTGCGCCAAAGAAAAAATACAAGTATCTCAGGCCACAGAGCAGGAAGAAGTTGTTTCTAAAGTTAAGAAGTCGAGCTTAGATAAGATAAAGCAGATCTGTCAGATAGGCAGTAAAGAGCAGAGAGAAGAAGAAGAGGCTATTCTGGTAAAAGAATTAGAAGTCGAGTTGGTAAATGACGAGAGCGGTATCACCAAGAAGAATATAGTCTCTGCGATAGATAGTATTTTAGGCGAAGAGGTACGTACCTCTATTTTAGAAAAGAATGTACGCATAGACTCTAGAGGTCTAGAAGATATCCGCGACATCAGCTGTGACGTGGGCGTATTGCCGCGTACGCATGGTTCCGGATTATTTACCCGTGGTCAAACACAGAGTTTATCTATCATAACTTTAGGTACGCGTTCTGACGAGCAGATGATTGATGCTTTGACAGAGAAGACTTACAGGACATTTATGTTTCACTACAATTTCCCGCCTTTTAGCGTGGGAGAAGTCAGGCCGGTAAGGGGCCCAGGCAGAAGAGAGATCGGCCATGGTGCTTTGGCAGAAAAAGCCTTAAGAGCTGTAATGCCTTCTAAAGAGAAATTTCCTTATACGGTGAGAGTTGTCTCAGAGATATTGGAGTCTAATGGATCTTCCAGTATGGCTTCTGTCTGTGCCGGGACACTGGCATTGATGGATGCGGGTGTGCCTATCAGCGATCCGGTTGCCGGAGTAGCATTAGGCCTGGTTAAAGAAGGAAAGAAGCATGCTATTCTGACCGATATAAACGGCTTGGAAGATCACTGCGGCGATATGGATTTTAAGGTCGCCGGTACCAAGACAGGCATCACTGTAATACAGATGGATCTAAAGATTGGCAGCGTAGATTTAGAATTGTTAAAGAAGGCATTCGCGCAATCACGCAAAGCTCGATTGTCTATCTTAGATAAGATACAGAGTGTAATTTCTGCTCCGCGCGAGGAGATGTCTGTTTATGCACCTAAGATTACCAGCTTAAAGATAAAGCAGGAGAAGATTGGTGAGCTCATCGGACCGGGTGGTAAGACTATCCGTAAGATTATTGAGATGACCGGAGCCACGATCGATATCGAAGAGGATGGTACCGTACTAGTAGCATCTACGGATGCACAGAGTTCGGATAAGGCCATTGAAATTATCAACTCTATCGTAAAAGAGGTAGAGACAGGCCAGATCCTTAAGGCTAAAGTAAAACGCATCACTAATTTCGGGGCTTTCTGCGAGATTGCTCCTAATAAAGATGGTCTAGTACATATCTCAGAGTTCTCCAGTAAATTCGTCAAATCGCTCGATGGTTTAGTCAAGATCGGAGACGAGTTTATGGTAAAGGTTGTGGAGATAGATGATATGGGCCGAGTAAATTTAAGCAAGAAACAAGCCGAGCAGCCACAGGCAGATAAGTAGTTTCTGTTATCCACGTGATAAATGAAAAAAGAGCGCCTTCTAGAAGAAGTAGTAGGTATAATTTTTTTAGCTTTAGCGACTCTTGTTTTTTTGAGTCTCCTTTCCTATGCACCGCAAGACCTTTCTTGG
>CAZFPS010000003.1:19481-46180 GCA_964520705.1 uncultured Planctomycetia bacterium
CCACAAATCCTAACGTTCCCGTAAGAAATATCATTAATGTATTCGGAGCTTACTTGTCGGGAATTTTGTATTTCGCATTCGGGCACGCTTCCTATTTGATTCCGATGATACTGTTAATTTTCAGTATCAAGTGGTTTAAGAGGCTGGAGGTCTCTATGGGCGCGGCGCGCATAATCGGCCTAATTATTTGTTTTTTGGCATTCAGCTCATTCTTTACGGTATTAGCTACTGACGACAATGCTATTCGTTTTTTTAGAGGCGGGATTATCGGGCTAGTCTTTTCAGACTTCTTGATCAATTATTTCGGCAGGATCGGCGCATATGTTATTATCGCTAGTTTAGGTTTGTTATCACTACCTCTAGTAGCTGAAATTTCAGTTATTCCTTTATTCGCTCTATTCAAACAATCTCCTGCAGCGGCTACTAATTTATTTAGCAAAATAGGCAGAATTAGATTTCCTAAAGTCAACATCTCTAATTTTAAACAGCAGAGTAAGTTCTCCATAAAAAAACCACGCATCCCCGGGTTTAAACCAAAACTGGCACAGCTAAATATTAATAACGGTAAAAAAGTCCTGGAGCCTAAGATCAATATTCCGTCTGTCCCCGTAAAACCTAAGTTTCAAATAGCAAAACCAGAACTAAAACAGAATGAAGCAGTTGCTATGAAGGATAGGTCGATAAGGGAAGTCGAAGACGAGAACTATGTGTTGCCGTCGTTGGATTTGTTGGATTCGCCGCCTCCATTATCTATGAGGCAATTAAAAGATGATTTAGAGGCTAACGCTAATATTCTTTCGGATACGCTTTCAGATTTTGGAATCAGCGTAAAAGTCTCCAATGTAGAAAGAGGTCCAGTTATTACCCGATATGAATTAGAGCCAGCGCCGGGAGTAAAGATCCAAAAGATCGTTACTTTATCCGACGATATTGCACTGGCTTTAAAGGCGACTTCGGTAAGGATCGTTGCTCCTATACCGGGAAAATCTGCCGTGGGAGTAGAGGTTCCTAACAGCCTGAGCAGCGTAGTCTTTCTTAAGGAAGTATTAGCAACTCAGGAATTTCAGAATGCAAAATCAAAGTTAACCTTAGCCTTAGGTAAAGATATCGCGGGAAAACCGGTGATTGCGGACTTAGGTGAGATGCCGCATCTATTGATTGCCGGTACTACAGGTTCGGGCAAGACGGTATGCGTTAACAGCATAATTATGTCTATGTTATTCAATGCCACGCCGTCGGAAGTAAAATTTCTCATGGTCGACCCCAAGATGGTCGAGCTGGCTCCGTTTAACGGGTTACCGCACTTATTGTGTCCGGTTGTTACTCAAGCTAAAAAAGTTTCCAGCGCGCTTAACTGGGTGGTCAAAGAGATGGATGAGCGCTATCAAATGTTAGCTAAAGAAGGTGTGCGTAATATAGAAGCTTATAATCAAAAGAATCAGAGACTTCCTTATATAGTAGTAATAGTCGATGAATTGGCTGATCTCATGGTAGTTGCGGCAAATCATATAGAAGAGGCGATCACGCGCCTGGCCCAGCTGTCCCGAGCAGTAGGTATACATTTAATTTTGGCCACACAGCGCCCATCTGTGGATGTTGTCACTGGCGTAATCAAGGCGAATTTTCCCGCGCGCATATCTTTCCAGGTTGCTTCCAAAGTGGATTCCCGTACAGTCCTGGATATGAACGGTGCGGACAAGCTTCTGGGTAAAGGCGACATGCTATTTTTAAAACCCGGAGAAGCAAGGGTGACCAGAGCCCAGGGCAGCTTCTTGCAGGATAGTGAAATAGAAAAGACGACAGAATTTATTTGCAATCAAGCAGAGCCTATATATGATGAGGAGATAATAAAGACACAGGAGAAAAGTGAGATCATTGGTCATTTTGAAAAGGATGAATTATTCGATACTGCGGTCAAATTAATTTTAGAGGCTCAACACGCATCAGTTTCAATATTGCAGAGAAGATTGCGCTTAGGCTATACGCGTGCTGCCAGATTGATTGATATGATGGAAGAAGAAGGTATCATTGGCCCATTTAGGGGAAGTAAACCCAGAGAAATATTAGTCGATAAGGACAGTTTTTTAAGTCCAGAAAATAAAGAGGAAGTATAAGTTGAATTCCGTAATTAAGCCTATCAGCGTGGTTTTAAAAGAAGCTCGTCAAAATAAAGGCATTAGTCTTGATGAAGCGCATAAAGCCACTAAGATTCATCATAATATATTACGCTCCCTAGAAGAAGGCGCCACTTTAGGGCTTAGTCATATATATGTAAAGAGCTATATAAAAATTTATGCTAAATATTTAGGAATAAAGCAGCAGGAACTGGATAAGTATTTTCATCCAGTAGCAGCTTCTACTAAAGAAAAAAAACCTCATTTAGATTTTCATTCCAAGACAAAAGAGATCAAGGTTAAGAGTTTGTACAAAATATCCGGCCTGGCTAATCTGCGTTTTAAGATCCAACCTTTTAAGAAAATTGCAGTTGTTTGTATTGTTTTATTGATGCTGGTATTTTTGATCGGGTTGTTTAGAAAACCAACCGCTAAAGATAAAGACATTGTCATTTTGGGTAAGGTTGCCATAAACGATTCAACTTCTATTAAAGAGGCTGAGCCAGCCAAGATAGAGGAACCTGAACCTAAAGAAACAAAAGAAACAGTTCCAGTTGAAGCAACTGATGCCTTAAGGCTCACTATATTTGCCAAAGAGGATACTTGGATGCAGGTTAAGCAAGATGAAGCGGCTGTTTTTAAGGGCATACTTAGAAAAGCGACTTCTGAAACTTGGCAAGCAAAAGATAGCATAGAACTTCGAATAGCTGATGCCGGAACGGTAGATTTGGAATTAAACGGAAAAACTCTAAGCTCCCTGGGCAGAAAAGGACAGTCCTTAGAGAGCGTATTTATTACCAAAGACGGTCTGGTTATAAAGAAATGAGTCTAAAAGTAGGTATAGTTTCTTTAGGCTGTCCGCGCAACCTAGTCGATTCCGAATCGATACTATCCCGCCTAAAAGATAAGAATATTACAATTACAGATTTAGAAAAAGCAGACGTAGCTATTGTAAATACCTGCGCTTTTATAAAAGAGGCCAAGGAAGAGTCAATAGATACTATTCTCAATCTTCTTGAATTAAAAGAAAAAGGATATATCAAAAAGGTAATTGTCTATGGGTGCTTAGCTCAGCGCTATAAGAAGGAGCTGTTGAGAAATATTAAAGGTGTTGATGCTTACGTAGGTAGATTAAATTTAAACGGGAAGTTCACCACTGAATCTTCGATTATGCCCAAGCACTTTACCTATGTAAAAATCAGTGAAGGCTGTGGAAATAATTGTAGTTATTGCGTCATTCCAAAAATTAAAGGTCGGATTCATAGCCGCTCCATAGAGTCTATAATCGATCAGGTTAAGATATTAGACAGAAGCGATGTCCGGGAGATTAATCTCGTTGGGCAGGATATTACTTTGTATGGATTGGATATCTATGGAAGGCCAAAACTTATTCAGCTCTTAAAAGAGATTTTAAAACATACGCATAATATTAAATGGATAAGGCTTTTGTATCTTCATCCTGCCCATGTAGATGATGAATTGATTAATTTGGTAGCAAGAGAAAAAAGAATTTGTAAGTATGTAGATCTTCCTATTCAACATATAAATGATAGAATCTTAAAATTGATGAATAGGGGCATATTGAAATCACAAATTATATCTTTAATCAATCGAATAAGAAAGAGAATAAAAGGTGTCTATATCCGCACATCAATAATTACTGGGTTCCCCGGAGAGACTGAGGCTGAATTTAACGAGCTATTAGATTTCTTGAAGGAAGTTAGGTTTGAGCGTTTAGGTGCATTTATCTACTCTAAGGAGGAAGATACAAAAGCTTACTCATTTAAGAGGCAAGTTCATTACAAGACTAAAAAATCAAGATTCGATAGAGTTATGTTTGTCCAGCAAGAAATCGCCTCTAGTTTGAATCGGACGCTTCTGGGAAAAGAAAAACATGTTATGATTGATGATAAGGATGATGATGAGCCGAATTTATATCTTGCAAGATTGGAACAAGATGCCCCGGAGGTTGATGGGCAGGTTTATATAAAGAGCGAAAGAAAGCTTTGGCCTGGGGAGTTCTGCAAGGTTAAAATTATAGATACGCTGGAGTACGATTTAGTGGGGGAGTTGGTATGAATATCTCAAACAGACTAACGGTTTTAAGATTGCTTTTGGCGTTTGTTTTTATGGCATTTTTGTTTATGCCTGGCCTTAGCAACAAGATAATAGCTTTTTTGATCTTTAGTATTGCTTCTTTGACTGATTTACTCGATGGTTGGTTGGCTCGAAAGAGAAATGAGATTACAGATTTAGGAAAGCTTCTAGACCCCATAGCAGACAAGGTATTAGTTCTAGCTGCATTTTTATCATTTGTAGAGTTGCGCCTGATTTGGGCTTGGATGGTTGTTATTATAATAATAAGAGAGCTGCTTATTACGGGTTTACGAATATTGGCTATGACTAAAGGTAAGATTTTGGAAGCGGGTTTGTCGGGAAAGCACAAGACTGTTTCGCAGATGCTTACTGTATTTTTTATTCTTTTAGTACTTATTTTTCGTGAGGTTGGCGTAAGAAACAATTTTTGGAGCGCAAATATTGAAAATATAGTCAATTATAGCATAACCGTATTGATGTTTATAACTGTAAGTCTTACCGTAAGTTCGGGATTTTCTTATATGTGGGTAAACAGAAAAATTATCAGAAGCCTATGAAGCTGGATTTGGCTAAAATATTATCTACATTTTTTGGCGTAGGATATTTGCCGTATTGCCCTGGAACATGGGCTAGCCTTGTAGGATTTGGTATATATTTGTTATTTCGGGATTTTTTTGTTTTTTATGCGTGCCTTACCATAGCTGTTGTTATTATTGGTTTCTTGGTTAGCGGCAAGGCGGAAAGTAAGTTTAAAAAGAAAGATTGTTCTTTTATTGTCATTGATGAGATAGCGGCTAGTTTGATTCTACTTATATTTATTCCTAGGGATTTATTGCTTTTGATTGTGGCATTTTTGGTGTTTCGGGCAGTAGATATTTTTAAGCCTTATCCACTAAAAAAAATAGAGAAATTTCCAGGGAGTTGGGGTATAATGGGGGATGACCTTTTAGGCTGTTTTTACACTATAGTTTTAATATGGTTAGTTAATATATTTTTATTAGGAGGTAGGAGTGGATAAGAGAATACAGAGTAATGGTAAAGAGCAGTCTTTACATTTCATTAACGATATGCTTAATAGGGCGATACATGATCGTGCCACTGATATCCATTGGGAGCCTCTTGTTAATTCAGGGCAAAAAGAATTAGTAATAAGATTTCGAATTGACGGAGTATTAAGGGATGTAGAAAAGGTTTTAAAGTCTGTGGCCCAATTAGATAGTTTGATAAATGCAATAAAGATTATGGGTGGCCTAGATCCTACCAAAAAGAGAAAACAGCAGGATGGTCGTTTTACTGTTGCTACATTGACCGGAGATTATGTGGATGTACGCTTGGCAAGCATGCCTACAATTATTGGCGAAAAGTTAGTTATGCGAATCATGGATAGATCACGCTATAGCTTGAATTTAGAAGAGTTAGGAATGACTAAAGAGTTCTCCGCTAAATATCATGAAGTACTAATTAAGCCAGAAGGATTTATTGTTATTTGCGGTCCTACTGGATCAGGAAAAACCACTACCCTTTATTCTTCTTTGCAGCAGGTATATTCGCGTCAGAAGAATATCTGTACAATCGAAGATCCTGTGGAGTGTAAATTTGTGGGAATGAATCAGATCCAGGTTGAGCATGAGTTTGGCATGACTTTTGTTACCGGACTGCGGGCAATCATGAGGCAGGATCCCGACATTATAGCAGTAGGAGAAATTAGAGATGGAGAGACTGCCAGAACCGCTCTACAGGCAGCCTTAGCTGGCTCCTTGGTGTTTTCAACATTTCACGGTAGAGATGCGGTACATTCAATTGTAAGGTTATTTGATATGGGGGTCGAGCCATACTTTATATCTTCAGCACTTAGTGCAATTCTCGCTCAAAGATTGGTAAGATTGATATGTAAGATCTGTAAAGGAAAGGGATGTTCCCAGTGTATGAACACCGGCTTTAAGAAGAGAGTGGGAATATTTGAGCTACTTATAATAACCGATAAGTTAAGAGATCTTATCCTTAATAGGGCCTCTGCAGAACAGCTGAGAGAAGCGGCAGGCGATAACTTTATAACTTTCCAAACAGATATTGATAGATTAATTAAAGATAATTTAACTACTCAGCAAGAGATAAATAGGGTGTTCGCCATAGAGTAGACTATCTAAAAGGTATATTAATGCAAAAGATTTCTAAAAAACTCGGTGAGATATTGATAGCTAATAATTTAGTATCTGAACAGCAGCTTCTGGCTGCGCTTTCTGTTCAGGAGAATAGCAAGAAGCCGCTGGGTGAGATATTGATAGAGCAGGGTTATGTCCCTCGAGAGAAATTAGAGGCAGCGCTGGCAAAACAATTTGGTTCAAGATTAGGGGAGATTCTTATCAGCGCTAAAGTGATAAATTTCGATCAATTGCAACAAGCCTTGAGTATGCAAAAGGCCAGTCTTAGCCTTTTGGGGGATATCTTGATAGGGCTAGGCCATGTTACAGAGGAAAATCTGATAGATGCCCAAGCCAAGCAATATAACTTAGAAAAAGTTAATTTATCGCAGTACGACATAAATCCCGACGCTTTCTCCATAATCCCCATGGATGTTCTTAAGCACTATAATGTCATGCCCATCGATATTAAAGATGGCTTTCTGGTTGTAGCTACTTTCAACCCAGAGGATGTCTTAGCGACTTCTGATCTAAGGTTTATATCTGGCAGAGATATAAAGATGGTTCTTGCCTACAGTAAAGAAATTAAATCTTACCTAGAGTAACTTTCCTAAATTTAATCTATTGTGTTTTGATTAAGCAGATTTCTAATTTGGTTAGATTATTTTAATATATAATCCAATAGAGAAGTGTATATCGGGCCTTGCGGAGTTAAGGTGCTTTCAAAGAAAGTTATTCTATTTATAGTAAATTCTGGAGGCTGGAAGCTCTGATTGATTTCTTCTAGTGTGGATATGAATTGGCCGTGATTTAATATTTGCTTGGGGCGGCAAATAGTAATATGTGCTTTAAAGTCCCTTTTTTCTTCTTTAAAACCGAGCTGGCGAAGCGATTTATCTAGTTTCTTGGACAAGTTTATAATTTGTATATCCCCATTTTTAATGCCTGCCCAAATTACACGGGTAAATCTTTCATTGGGGAATGCCCCAATATTAGCTAGGATACAATTTATTGGTTTTTCACCTTCGAAGCACTCCTTAATTTTGTTTTTGATCTTTTCAATATTGTTTAATCGTGTATCTCCTAAAAACTTTAGGGTCAAGTGGATATTACCTTTGGAGACCCATTTTCCCTTTAGCGAATTAGTCTGTTTAATCCGCTCTTGAATTTGGGTGATCTTTTCCTTGATCTCTTCGCTGATTTCGATGGCGATGAATGTTCTTATGGTTTCAGGAGGCATTCTTTTACGAGGGATAAGGCTTTATTTTTAGCCTTATTTTTAATTTGAATTCTTGTTCCACTAAATCTCGACTTCTTTACGGTGACTAGATTTTTGTAGGCTAGCGCAATATATATAGTGCCCACGGGATTATTCTTTGTTTTGCCCTTTGGTCCGGCAAAACCGGTTGTAGCTAACCCTATATTTGTTTTGGCTAGGGACTTTACCCTTTTTGCCATTAGAATAGTAATTTCTTTTGACACAGAACCAAAACGATTGATATCCTGCTTTCGAACTTTGAGTATCTTTGATTTTGCGTTATTAGAATATAAAGTAAGGCCTAATTTAAAGTATTTTGAACTATTGCTGACATTTGTTAAAGCGTGAGATATCAGGCCGCCAGTACAAGACTCGGCCACAGCTATGGTCTTTGTGTTTTTTAACAACAATTTTGATACTTGTTCTAGCAGCATTTGAGTCAATTATACTTCAATTAAAAGCTCTTGACAAATGTAATTTTCTGGTATAAATTAGATAAGCTTTCGGGAAAGGGTGCAATTCCCAACTGGTAGTTAAAGCCTACGAGTCCCTGTAAAAAGGGATTGATCGAGTGAAATTCTCGGGCCAATAGTTTCCGCCAAAAATATTGGCGAATCCGCTGAATCATCGTGGCGGAACAGTCTAGATGGGAGAGGGCAGGAGTTAAAATTATTACATGAATTTAATCCCGAAGGAACCTTCGGGATTTTTTATTGAGCGCATAACTTACGCGACCGCAAGGAGTGTAAGTTGTAGGCGCGAAGTTATCCCATAAATCTCTCTGAGATTTATGGGATAACTAACCGTAGAACTTAAGGAGCCACAAAGTCATGCACTTTAATACAATTCCAGAGATAATTCAAGATTTAAAGCTGGGCCGGATGGTTATCGTTATCGATGATGAAGAACGTGAGAACGAAGGCGATATTATTATGGCAGCTTGTTTTGCTCGGCCGGAAGATATAAATTTTATCACTAAAGAAGCCAGGGGTCTTATCTGTGTGCCTATGGAGGAGGAGAGATTAGAGGTGTTGGATTTACATCCAATGTTGACCAGCCCTAAGGATAGGCATGAGAAATCTAAAGATCCTTTCGGTACAGCCTGGATGATTTCTACAGACGCTAAGATAGGGACTACTACCGGTATATCTGTTTTTGACAGAGCCAGGACGATTAAGGTTTTAATTGACCATGATTCGAAACCGGAAGATTTAGTTAAGCCCGGGCACATGTTTCCTTTGAAGGCAAGAAAGGGAGGAGTATTAGTTAGAGCGGGCCATACAGAGGCAGCGGTAGACTTAACCAGGATAGCCGGACTCTATCCTGCAGGAGTTATCTGTGAGATAATGAATGAAGATGGCACTATGGCTAGGACTCCGCAATTAATAGAATTTTCCCAGAAGCACAATTTAAAAATTTGTACGATTACGGATTTAATCAAATATCGCCGCAGCAATGAAAGGTTGATCGAGAGGCTGACTGAGACCATACTGCCTACTAATTACGGTAATTTTAAGCTCATACTTTACGGTTCGCAGATTGATAAATTTTATCATATGGCTTTAGTAATGGGCGACATCGATAATAGCGCTCCTGTATTGGTGAGAGCACACTCCGAGTGTTTAACCGGTGACGTGTTTGGTTCTTTACGCTGTGACTGCGGAACACAACTGCAAAAAGCTATGGAGATAGTAAAAGAAGAAGGCAGGGGAATAATCCTTTATATGGGTCAGGAAGGAAGAGGGATCGGTCTAGTGAATAAATTAAAAGCTTACAGCCTTCAGGATCAAGGAATGGACACTGTGGAAGCGAATCACGCTTTAGGATTTCCCGCAGATTTGCGAGATTACGGTATAGGTGCCCAAATTTTAGTGGATTTAAGCGTAAAGCAGATCCGTCTTCTTACTAACAATCCGCGTAAGATCGTAGGGCTGGAAGGATACGGTTTAGAGGTTGTGGAGAGAATTGCGCTTAAGATTCCTCATAACCCATCGAATGAGAATTATATAAAGACTAAAAAGGAAAAATTAGGACATATTCTGTAAATGAGGACGCAATTTACAGAACGAAGAGATGCAAATTGCATATCCGAATTTACCCCGCCCTCTAAGCCGATTCGGGCGGAGGTTTTAGTTTCAATAAGTATACAAGGTAAAATTAGTTGATAACTTAATTATTCCGTCTAAAGGGCGGGGTTAATTCACAGACGGCCTAACGGCCTATGATTTATGTCGCTTACGCTCCGTAAATCATCTGTTCATTAAGGAGGTAGAGTTATGGTTAAGATAATAGAAGGACAATTGGTCAGCAAAGGTAAGAAGTACGCAATTGCGGTTTCGCGCTTTAATGATCTAGTGACAAAAGAGCTTTTGAATGGCTGCATAGATACTTTAAAGCGACACGGTGCAAAAGATTCCGAGATCCAGGTATCTTGGGTTCCGGGTTCGTTTGAGATCCCGCAAGTAGCCATGCGTTTAGCAAAGGCTAAGAAGTTTGATGCAGTCATTTGTTTAGGCACGGTGATCCGTGGAGCTACGCCGCACTTTGATTTTATAGCTTCGGAAGTGACTAAAGGAATTGCGCAAGTTTCATTATCGACTGGCGTGCCTGTAATATTCGGCGTAATCACAGCTGATACCATTGAGCAGGCTATCGAGCGCGCTGGCACGAAAGAGGGCAATAAGGGTAAGGACGCGGCTATTTCTGCTATAGAGATGGCAGATTTGTTAGACCAAATATAAGTTAAATCTTATGAGGAAGAGAACTCAAGGACGAGAGATAGCTTTAAAAGTACTCTATCAGATTGATATTTCACATCAGGAGCCTGCAAAAGCTATTCAGGAGTATTTTGACTATAACCAGGAATCTCCCGAGGATGTAAAGGAATTCTCTAGTAAGCTTATTTTAGGCACCATGGAATATTTGGAAGCCGTTGATAAGAAAATAATGGAGTTTGCCACTAATTGGGAGCTCAAGCGCATGGCTATAGTTGACCGCAATATCTTAAGGCTGGCTTGTTTTGAGTTCATGCATTTAGATGACATTCCTTCCAAAGTGACTATAAACGAAGCGGTCGAGCTGGCCAAGAAGTTTGGCGGTGTCGATTCAGGCAAATTCACCAACGGGATACTGGATAAAATAAATAAAACAGATATAAAGAAACCTTGAATAAACTCGCCGATTTACATCTGCACACGAATTTTTCTGATGGAACTTTTTCTCCGGAGCAGTTAGTAGAACAGGCAGAAAAAGCAGAGCTTTGCTGTATCGCCGTTACAGATCATGACTGTATCTCCGGAATTGAGCCGGCAATTAAGGCGGCCGGAGATTCCTTGGAAGTGATTCCAGGCATTGAGCTCTCCGCAGAGATAAATTCCAAAGAAATACATATCTTAGGTTATTTCATTGATCCTGACTCTTCAGAGCTTAAAAAGGAAGTTGATAAACTATATTTAATTCGTAATAGAAGAGTTTATGATATCTTGGATAAATTAAAAGAATTAGGGATTGACCTAGAGCCTGAAGATGTATTTAGTATAGCGGGTGAGGGTACCGTCAGCAGACTTCATATCGCAAAAGCAATGCTCTCTAAAGGCCTTGTTTCTAATATCCATGAGGCATTTTCTAAGTATATCAGTAATGATGGTCCGGCATATGCAGGGAAGTTTTCTTTGACCCCACAAGATGCCATAAAGCTCATAAAAGAAGCAAAGGGTGTGCCCGTATTAGCACACCCGCATACTTATAATTGTGATGAATTAATTCCTGGATTCGTAAAAGCGGGCTTGAGAGGATTAGAGGTGTATTATCCGGATTATTCTGAGGCTGTAACGCGTTACTATTTGCAAATCGCCGATAAGCACAACTTGTTAGTGACGGGTGGTTCTGATTGTCATGGGGATTCAAAGCCCAATATCACTGTTGGCAAAATAAATGTTCCTTATGAATTAGTTGAAAAGATTAAAGCAGAAGTAAATGCGAGATAAAAATATAAACTATATGGATTTAGTTTTAAAGTTAAGCTTGCGAGCTAAAGGATTGACTTCTCCGAATCCTTTAGTAGGAGCCGCGGTTGTTAAAAATAGTAAAGTAGTATCAGTCGGTTATCACAAGAAAGCTGGTTTAGCGCATGCTGAAGCAAGTGCTTTGAGAAGTGCTGGCAAAAGAGCAAGAGGTGCTACGTTATATGTGACTCTCGAGCCCTGTAGTTCTTTTGGCAGAACTCCGCCGTGCACTGAAGCAATAATTAAAAGCGGGATAAAAAAAGTCGTGGTAGGTATGATAGATCCAAATCCCAGGCATCGCGGCAAGGGAATAAAAGCACTAAAGAAAAGTGGGATAAAGGTGATTTCTGGAACTTTAGCAAATCGCATAAGAGACATAAATCAACCCTTTATGAAATATATCACTAGAAATATGCCTTATGTTACCTTGAAGGTTGCTCAAAGCCTTGATGGAAAGATCGCAACAAAGACAGGTGATTCTAAGTGGATAACTTCAATTGCATCACGTAAATTCTCTCATAGAATTCGTAGCAACTTCGACGCCATAATGGTAGGTGTAAATACAGTTTTAAAAGATAATCCTTGGCTTAATCCAGAAAAAAAGACAAAAGGAAAGAAGTTCTATAAGATAGTTTTAGATACTCATCTTAAGATTAATCCTGCTACGCGTCTTTTTAAGAACTCTTCAGATTTTCCCGTGATAATAGCAACTTGCAAAGAATCTTTAATGAATAAATCTAATAAAATTAAATCTTTGATTAACAGAGGTGCGATTATTTTAGGTATAGAGAAGGAGAAGAGTTTATTAAATATTAAAGACCTTTTACACAAATTAGCTCTGCTTGAAATCACAAATATATTAGTTGAAGGCGGTAGCCGGCTATCCGGCTCTTTACTGGATAAGAATTTAATAGATTATGCGATGTTTTTCATTGCGCCTAAGATAATTGGTGGATGCGACTCGATATCTAGCATACAAGGGAGAGGTTTTTCTAGGATTAAAGATGTTTTGTTGTTACAGACGGTAAAGACAAGAAGTTGCGGTAGTGATTTATTGATCGAGGGAGCCTTAAGGCGATATTAGTCTATCCACCTTTGCTTTATAATATAATAACGATGGTATGAGCTTCGGCGGATTTCACTAAATGGGCATACCTGCAGAGAGTTAGTCCAAATACAGGCATACCCGAGAGGTGTTCATGTTTACAGGAATAGTACAAGAGATAGGTGAAGTTGTTTATTTTTCTCGGTATCAAAAGAGTCAGAATCTGTCGCTGCGCTGTAAAACAATTTACAAGGCTGCAAAAATAGGAGATAGCATCAGCATCAATGGTGCCTGTCTTACAGTGACCAAGATAAAATCGGATATTCTGACCTTTGATTTGCTAGCTGAGACTATTAGTCTTACCAATTTAGGTTTGTTTAAAGTAGGCGACAGCGTAAATTTAGAAGAAAGCTTAAAGATCGGAGATAAGGTTTCCGGACACTTTGTTTCCGGGCACATAGATTGCATGGGAACGATAAGAAAAAAAAGCATAATCAAAAATAACCACTTCTTCCAAATGGTTGTTCCTATTAAGTTCATGAATTTCTTGGTCCCTAAAGGTTCTGTATCTATAGATGGCATAAGTTTGACCGTAGTAGATGTTTTTCGTGACTCTTTTACGATTTATGTCATACCCCATACGCTCAATAGTACGATTTTAGGTAAGAAAGATGTGGCCCAGAAGGTAAATATTGAGTTCGATATCCTCGCCAAATACGCTTTAAATACCCCCAAAACATAGCGTTTTCCTTGGCATTTCTCTGATTGATTAAGGCATAATCTTTTGTTATACTATACAACCTACGGGGAGTGTGTAAGGGCCGTAGAGCAATAAATAATTTGTTAACATAGCAGCACCATTGCGGGGAGTAGCGCAGTTTGGTTTAGCGCGCAGCGTTCGGGACGCTGAGGCCGTGGGTTCGAATCCCACCTCCCCGACTTCTTAATTTTATTAATATTTTACTAATTGGTACCTGATGATGACGATATTAAAGAAATTAGTGGTGAAGTAGCAATAGTTCAGCTTAGGAAATTGTTAACTTTATATTCTTTGTTTTAGATGCTATAATAATTATAATTATGCCTAAAATTCAAGTCCACGTAATATATAAAGGTCGTGTCCAGGGAATCGGTTTCCGTTTTACAGTGGAGAGGGTTGCTTTAAACTTTGGAGTTGTGGGTTGGGTTAAGAATTTGTCTAGTAGCGATGTGGAAGTTGTGGCGCAAGCGGATGAAGAAACGATAAAAAACTTTTTGGGGACAGTAAGAGGTTATTTCTTGCGATATATTGTTGATGAGCAGATTAGTACAACTAAGGCTACGGATAGTTTCACTGATTTCCAGATAAGATTCTAGATAGTATGCGTTATGCGATTTTTTCAGATATCCATTCAAATTTAGAAGCCCTGGAAAATGTTTTAGCTGCTTACGAAAAGGAGGATATAGATAAGTATTTTTGCCTAGGTGATATTGTAGGTTACGGAGCAAATCCCAGAGAGTGTATTAAGGTTATACAAGATAGAAAAATAAACACAGTCGCTGGGAACCATGATTGGGCTTCAGCAGGTAGGTTCAAGATAGATTTTTTCAATGCTTATGCCAGAGAAGCAGTACTCTGGACGCGAGAACAAATAAGCAAAGAGGAAATCAATTATCTTAGTAATTTGGATTTAGTCTACTGCGAAGAAGATTTTTGCTTGGTTCATGGCACGTTAAAGAAGCCAGAGTATTTTGATTACCTTTTTGAATTGTCGGATGCCAGAAATACATTTGATCATATGGATGTGTCTTTATGTTTTGTAGGCCATACTCACTGCCCTGTAATATTTATAAAGGATAGAATGAAAACATTTTATTCTAAAGTAAATGATATTCATATTGAGTTAGGAAAGCAGTATATTGTAAATGTAGGTAGTGTTGGTCAACCGCGAGACGGGGATAGTTGGGGGTGTTTTTGTGTTTATGATAGTGATAAGAAGACAATTCAAATAAAACGTTTTGAATATGACATAAAATCCGCTCAGGCAAAAATTTTGAAAGCAAAATTACCTACTTTTTTAGCAATCCGCCTTGGCTTAGGTCAGTAGAGATGAGTATCAACAAAAAAGAGATTAAAAGAAAGATTGATAGATTGCGAAAAGAGATTCTGCATCACGATAAGCGTTATTACGTATTAAGTCAGCCGGAAATTTCGGATAAAGAATACGATAATTTATTAGGTAAGCTTAAAGACTTAGAAAATTCGTATCCTGAATTAATAACGCCAGATTCTCCAACGCAAAGAGTAGGTAGTGTGCCGTTAAAAGAGTTTAAAACCGCAGAGCACCGCCAAAAGATGCTTTCTTTAGATAATACATATTCAATAGATGAATTGCGTGATTGGCAGGAGCGGCTGTATAAAAGTTTAGGAAATCAGAAGGTTGAATTTGTCGCGGAACTTAAAATAGATGGAATTAGCGCTAGCCTTACATATACGAATGGCCTATTGGATATTGGCGCTACGCGTGGAGACGGACAGACTGGCGAGGATGTTACTTCGAATTTAAAGACAGTACGCTCTATTCCTCTTAAACTGCAGAATAAAGACGAAATTAAATTAATAGAGATTCGCGGTGAAGTATATATGGCCAAGAAATATCTGGAATTAATAAATAAAGAACGTACAGCAAATAATGAGATTCCTTTTGTTAATCCTCGTAATGCCGCAGCTGGTTCCTTAAAGCTTTTAGATGCAAAGATTGTAGCGCAGCGTCATTTAAACTTCTTCGCGCACTCCTTAGGAGATGTAGAAGGTACGAATCTTAAAACCCATTGGGAATTTTTTAAAAAAATAAAATCTTGGGGCCTGAGAACTAATCCTCATATATTTTTGTGTAAGAATTTGGAAGAGGTTATTGATCTCTGCAGAGAGTGGGAGGACAAAAGAGATGAATTGGATTATGAAATTGACGGGATGGTTATAAAGGTGAATTCTTTGGAGCAGCAAAGATTATTGGGCGCTACACTAAAGAGTCCGCGTTGGGCAGTAGCCTATAAATTTGCCGCACATCAGGCGACTACGAAATTACTAAATATCATAGTTCAAGTGGGTCGGACTGGAGTTTTGACTCCAGTAGCTATGCTTAAACCTGTTGAGTGTGGCGGGGTGACTATTTCTCGGGCGACGTTGCATAATTTTGATGAGATTGAGCGCTTAGGTGTAAGGATTGGAGATCGTGTCGTAGTTGAGCGCGCAGGAGAAGTCATACCTAAGATTATTAAAGCGATTGAGTCTGTTAGAAGTGGTAAAGAGAAGAAGTTAATAATTCCTAGCAAATGCCCTGAATGTGATTCTGCTATTGTGAAAGAAAAAGAGGAAGAAGTTGCATATCGCTGTATAGATCCTTTTTGTCCGGTGCAGCTTGAGAAAGGCCTTCTTCATTTTGCAAGCCGGGGAGCTATGGACATAGAAGGAATGGGTGAATCAGTAGTTTCGGATCTAATAGAGAGAGGGATGGTGGAGAATTTTTGCGATATTTATTTCTTGAAAAAAGAAGATTTTCTAAAATTGCCATTGTTTAAGGAAAAAAAGGCAGAGAATTTAGTTAAGGCAATAGAAAAAAGTAAGAGGCATCCTCTTAGCAGATTGCTTTACGGTTTGGGTATTCGTCATGTTGGAGAGAAGGCAGCGTATGTTTTGGCTCAGCGTTTCAGTTCTTTAGATAAAATCATTCAGGCACAGGTAGAAGATTTCAGCTCTATCTATGAAATAGGCGAGGTTATGGCTGAGAGCATTGTAGAATTTTTTAAACAACAGAAGGTAAAAAACTTGATTGCGAAATTAAAAAGAGCTGGAGTGAATACAAAGCAGCCAAAGACAGAATTGTTAAGAGGCCATTTAACTGGGAAGACAATTGTCCTAACCGGAGAATTAAAAAGTTTTAGCAGGAAAGAGGCAGAAGACATTGTTCGTAAATACGGAGGCAGTGCTAGTTCGAGCGTTAGCAAGAGCACAGATTTAGTTGTAGTGGGAGAAAGTCCAGGTTCAAAATTGCAGCGCGCCAAAAAATTGAGGCTACAGATTATAGACGAAAAGGATTTCTTGAAACTAATAAAGGAGAGGTAATGTTTAAATACAGATTTCTGATTATTGTTTTGGTAGTTTTTATGTTTAATTCTTTTGGCTGTGAGTCTTTTAGGAGAAAGTTTATCCGTAAACCTAAAGATAAGCCTAAAACAGAAGATATGGTAATTGTGCCTAAAGATTATTCTAAACTACAGATACCGGTAGATGAGGCCTATGTACAGTATTATACGTATTGGAAATCATGGCACAATGAATTAATAACCTATCTTATTGAGGGTACAAGCAAGAAGAAGATAATAAGTTGTTTTGAGCAGACGATACTTAATTTGGATCGAATGAGAGATCTTTTGGAGAGTGAAGAAAAGATTAGTCTTTTGGATAGCTATATTATTGAAATATCTTCTTTAGCAGAAGAGATAGAAGTAAAGACCATCGCTATGATCACTACAGGACGCATCAAGAATCATTCTATGCAATTGTTGCGTAATATCCAGAGGGATTTCTTTTTAAGCAAGGTAAAGGATGATTTAAGATGGTAATTAATAGACTTGTAGTGGGGCCATTACAGACAAATTGTTATATTGTTTCAGATGACAGCGATGCATTTATAATTGATCCCGGTGATGAGGCGCAGAGGATAATGAAATTTCTTAAAGATAATAAGTTAAAAGTACATTTTATAGTTAATACTCATTCGCATATAGATCACATTAAGGCCGATTGTCAGCTAGGGTATCCTATTTATATACATGAATTAGAATATTTGGCATTAGAAGAACCGGAGAAAAATTATTCTACTTTTATGCTAGGTGCATTTGATTCTTGTAAGGTTTCGAAGAAACTTAGCGACGGAGATAAAATTAAGTTTAATGATTTAGATATTGAAGTTATGCATACGCCTGGTCATAGCGCAGGAGGTATCTGTCTTAAAACAGGCAAAGTAGTCTTTACTGGTGATACTTTGTTTAGAGACGGAATAGGTAGAACTGATTTGCCCGATAGTTCTTATGGGGCAATAATAACATCTATAAAGAATAAACTTTTATGCTTGGCTGATGCTGTAGAGATTTATCCGGGGCACGGAGAGCCTTCAACTATCGGCAGAGAAAAGAAGAATTTCTAAATATGCGCGACTTGATAGATATATTCTTAAATTACCTTTCAGTTGAGAGAGGGCTTGCAGATAATACTATAGTTTCATACCAGAGAGATTTGTTAAGGTACGATAGGTTCCTTAGGTCCATCAATATTACGGGCGTAAATAAAATTGACAAAGAAGATATTCGTTCTTATCTAGTGTATCAAAAAGAAAAGGATTTATCTTCAAGTACTATCGCTCGTTCTTTAGTAGCTATGAGATTGTTTCATCGGTTTTTATTAAGGGAGAAGTTAGCTTTGAAAGATCCTTCCGATGTTATCGATTCTCCTAAGCTTTGGAAGAAAATACCGAAAGCTCTATCTGTCGATGAAATTGAAAGATTACTATCCGCTCCTTTATCCGTTCCGAATATAAGGAAAAAGAAGGGCTCGGGGCAGAATGCTAAAATAGAAATAAGCAGAAAAGCTTTAAGGGATAAGGCCATGTTGGAAACTATGTATGCAGCAGGCTTGCGCGTCTCAGAGCTTATTAATTTAAAGGTTGAAGATGTTAATTTGGATGCTGGATTTATCCGCTGTTTAGGTAAGGGGAAAAAGGAAAGAATAGCGCCCATAGGTAGTTTTGCGATTAAGGCTTTAAGGCAATACATTGATCAGGCGCGCAAAAGATTTACTAAGAAAAAGATTACTAGCTTTCTGTTTTTAAATCCATCCGGTAACAAACTTACGCGGATATCGGTATGGAAATTAGTAAAAGCATACGCTAAACAAGTTAAAATAAAAAACCCTGTGATGCCTCATATTTTTAGACATTCTTTTGCTACCCACTTATTGGAAAAGGGTGCTGATCTGCGTTCAGTTCAAGAGTTGCTCGGTCATGCGAATATTTCTACAACTCAAATATACACCCACATAAATCGCGATCGCCTAAAATCGATACATAAGACATTTCATCCTAGACCATGAAGAATATAGATAAGGGAGAAATAATTAAGAAATTAGATAAACTGCCACCTGAATTATTGAATGTCATTTTTCTTTCTAGGAATTTGGCAAGAATTCAGAAAGTGGGTGTTTATTTAGTCGGTGGTTTTGTGAGAGACCTATTGCTAGGGGCGGAAAACTTTGACCTAGATATCGTTGTGGAAAAAGACGGAATTGATTTTGCCTATAAGCTTTCAAGAATTCTCAATGGCCACGTTGTTAAGCATAGAGCTTTTGGGACAGCCACTATTACTACTAGAGACGGATTAAAGATAGATGTAGCAACTTCTCGTAGTGAATATTATCCAGAGCCGGCAGCATTACCCGTAGTTAACAAAGGTTCGATAGAGGATGATTTATCTAGAAGGGACCTTACAATAAATGCTATGGCCTGTCATATTGATTTTGAGAAGTTTGGTCAATTTGTGGATATATCTGGTGGCCTGAGAGACTTAAGGAAGAAAAGGATTAAGTTTTTGCATGAAAATAGCTTTATAGATGATCCCACTAGGATTATTCGCGCGGTTAGATTTGAGCAAAGATTTAAATTTCGCTTAGATAAAAAGACCATAAATTTTATTAAAAAGGCAAAAAAACTAAAGATGCTGGAGAAGGTCCAAAAGCATAGAATTAGGGATGAGATAGTGTTGATATTCAAAGAGCCGTGCCCATACAGGATATTAAGCAGGCTCAAGCGATTATATAATTTAACATTTATTGATAAAAACATAAGGCCAAACAGAGACATGGGGAAAGTATTTAGCTCCATAAACAAAGCAAGCATTTGGTTTCAGGTTAATTTACCCGAAAGAAGAAGCTTGGATATCTGGCTTATGCATTTAATGGCTTTCTTGGGCCCAATTAAATTAAAGAATCTAAATCGATTCATTAATAAATATGCTTTTCACCGTGGAGATGGAAAGAGAATAATGTCTTTTAAAAAATACTTTCCAAGAATAGAAAATAAATTATCCCGGAAAGAAGTATCAGCGGCAACATTACACAGCATACTTTATCCCTTAAGCTATGAAGTTACTATGCTATCAATGGCCATATCTAGGAAGAAGATGGTAAAGCAAAGGATCAAAGATTATTTCTTAAGACACCACCATAAAAAGATTAGCATAACTGGGGATGATTTATTATCATTAGGGGTAAAGCCAGGGCCTAGGTTTCGTGAGATATTCCAGGCAGTTTTTAAAAAGAAGATAAATGGACAGATACATACCAGAGAAGAAGAATTAGCGCTTGTAAAAAAGATTATTAATAAAAAATGATTGTAGGAATTGTAAAGTTGCTGATTTTTATTTCATCCAGCAATAGCCTTAAAGAAAAAAGGATGGTTTTACTGTCTTTAAAAAATAAACTGAAGAATAATTTTAATGTTTCCGTTACCGAGATAGGCGATCAAGACAAGTGGCAGAAATCAGCTTTAGCCTTGTCGACTGTGGGTACGAAAAAAGCAAGTTTAAATTCCATGCTTTCTAGAGTTATAAATTACTTAGAGAACAGCAAGCAAGTCCAACTGCTAGATTATGAAATGGAGATGATCTAATGTCTAGAAAAGAAAAAGTTCAAGAGGCGATTAAGAAGGAGGTAGGTTTAATTATACACAATGAATTGAAAGATCCGCGCATCGGCTTTGCTACAGTTACCAAAGCAGAGGTAACTCCAGACTTAAGACATGCAAAGATTTATGTCAGCGTATTAGGGAAACAGAAGAATGACAAGTCTACCTTTAAAGCCCTGGAAAGCGCTAAAGGTTATATTAGAAGCTTATTGGCTAAGCGTTTAAAAATGAGGTTTACTCCCGAAATAATGTTTAAAGAGGATAGATCCGCCGAATATAGCGTATATATTTCCAAGAAAATCGATGAGATAAAAAATGAAGATAACTAAAAAGACAAAGTTGCAAATCAAAAATTTCTTAAGAAAACATAACAGATTCTTGATTAGTGCCCATACTAGTCCAGAAGGTGATTCTCTAGGCGCACAACTCGCATTGGCTAGAGTAATTAGGTCTATGGGCAAGAAATGCGATATTTTAAATACCGATAAGCCTTCTAGGGAATATGAATTTATGCCTGGGATCGCTAATATTAAAAGCCGCCCTGGAATTAAGAGTTATGATGCGGCTATCATATTGGATTGTTCTGATATTTCTAGAGTAGGTAATGTAAGGCGTTTTATAGATAAAAATATACCTATTTTAAATATCGACCACCATATAAGTAATGAGTTTTTTGGAGACATAAACTTTGTGGATGTCGATGCTTCGTCGGCATGTGAGGTTATATATTTATTATTTAAAGAACTTAATTTAGAAATAGATAAGCCAAGCGCTCTTTGTCTGTATACGGGCATAGTAACCGATACGGGTTCATTTCGTTATAAAAACACCAGTGCAATTACGCATTATGTGGTTTCAGAACTTTTAAAGCTTGATATCGATGCTGCAGATGTCTATCGGCATATCTATCAGAACTTAGAAATCTCCGACTTAAAGTTGCTGGATAGCGTATTGTCTAGTATAAAACAAGATCCTACGGGTAAGTTCGCTTGGTCTCAGCTTACTCAAGAAGTGACTAAAAAATACAAACCAAAAATAGATTTAACCGATAATATTTTGAGTTTTTTACGCTCTCTTAGATCAGTAGAAGTTTGTGCTCTATTTAGGGAGAGGAGCGGAAAAGAGAGAAATATACGCGTAAACTTAAGATCTAAAGGAAAGATCGATGTAAACAAAATCGCTCAGCACTTTGGCGGTGGCGGACACAAGACCGCTAGTGGGCTCACGATAAGAAACACTAACCTCAAAAAAGCCCAGAGACAGGTAGTAGAATTTATCAAAACTAAATTATAATCAGAAGAGTGTTAATCTAATGACCAAGGGAATTATAGTTGTAGATAAGCCATTCGGAATTACTTCTTTCGATGTTGTAAGAAAGATTCGCGGAAGATTTAAAATAAAGAAAGTCGGACATTGCGGGACATTGGACCCATTGGCCACAGGGTTATTGGTAATACTGTTAGGGAAAGATACTAAGTTGTTTTCAAGATTTTCCACATTTGATAAGGCCTATAAAGCCACATTGGAACTGGGTGTTTCTACGACAACTGGAGATTGCCAAGGGGAAGTTATTGAGAAACGTAAAGTGGAGAATATTACCGCCTTCGATATAGAAAAAGTATTCCAAGATTTTAAGGGGGATACAATCCAGGTGCCTCCGATGTTTTCGGCTTTAAAGTATCATGGCAAGAAGTTGTATGAATTAGCTCGTCAGGGAGTTGAAGTTCCACGCAAGGAACGTAGAGTAAAGATTTACGAATTGAAAATTTGCGATTTTAATCTTCCCTACGTTGATTTTTATGTTCATTGCTCTAAGGGGACTTATGTGCGAACTCTAGCTCAGGATATTGGCAAAATAATTGGCTGCGGGGCAAGTATCGTTAATATTAGACGCACACAACTTGGGCCTTTTAATATTCAAGACGCAGTAACAATCGATAAATTAGATGAAAGTCATATACGGGATTGGTCGGCTCAAGTTAACTAAACCCAGCTGTATTGCTGTGGGAGTTTTTGATGGGTTACACCGCGGCCACCAAACCATTATAAGAAAAGTAGTTTCTATCGCCAAAAAGAACAAGACCCAGAGCCTAGTCTTAACTTTTTTCCCTCATCCAGATTCAGTAGTAAAATCCAAGAATAAATCTCCCTTGTTGATTTCACTAAAACACAGGATAAGTTTGATTAACTCATTCGGCGTCGATGTATGCGTAGTGGTAAGATTTAATAAGGCTTTTAGAGAAATTAGGGCTAGAGAGTTTATATCGAAAGTTTTGATAGAGCGGTGCCACATGAAAGACTTGGTAATAATCAGAAATTTTATCTTCGGAAAAGATAGAGTTAATGATTCTAGGTTAATAAAAAGATTGGCCAGAGATTCTAATTTTAGGGTTCATTTTCAACCTGAGATAAAAATAAACAAAAAAATAGTAAGTAGCACATTGATCCGCTCTCTAATAAGAAGAGGAGATTTAAAAGGCGCTTCTAAATTATTAGGCCGGAGCGTAGAGGTTATGGGTACGGTAGTGGGTGGTGATAGCCGAGGCAGGAAACTTGGTTTTCCTACTGCAAATATAGATCCACACCATGAAGTCATTCCGCCCAAAGGCGTATATATAATTGAGACATGGTTAAATAGCAGAAGGTTGTTAGGTCTGGCCAATATTGGTTTTAGGCCGACCTTTAGAAACGACAGGAGAGAAATTATAGAAATTCATTTTCTAAACTTTAAGAAAAACATCTACGGAAAAGACCTAAGCATAGCCTTTATAAAGAAACTACGCAGTGAAAAGAAGTTTAAGCGAAAGTCACTCCTTATATATCAGATAGAGAAGGATATTCAGCAAGCCCAGTCTTTCTTTTCTTCCTAATTCCACCACAACATATCTGTATTAACACCCCATTTTACACAACATATTGTAATTATTAAATTTAATAGAATTTTTGCCTTGACAAAAAAAGAAAAGATACCTATACTCTATTTATAAAGTGGAGTAAAGTGGAGGATGGTGGATAATGTTTTATGGGGAATACTATCATCAGATAGATAGGAAGGGTCGTTTAATCTTACCTTCCAAGGTCCGCGAAACAGCGAAAAATAATTTCGTAGATAAATTTTTTATTACCCGTGGACTGGATACTTGTCTTTTTATGTTTAGTGAGGATGAGTGGAAAAGTCAAGAGCAGAAGTTTAAGTCTGTACCCTTTACCAAATCAGATGCCAGGAAGTTTAACCGATTGTATTTTTCTGGAGCAGCTGAACTAACTTATGATAAACAAGGCAGGATTCTTATCCCTCAGTATTTAAAGGAGTTCGCCAAGATAAAGAGAGATGTAGTAATTATAGGGGTCTCTAACAGACTTGAGGTTTGGTCTAAGGATATCTGGACTGAGTTTTACAACACTTCACGTGATGCCTTTGAGGAGATCTCTGAGAAGTTAATTGATGGCTTATAATGGATTTTAGATATATATGTCAAAAGAAATTGTACATAGGCCCGTTATGCTAGAAGAGGTTTTATCTTTTTTAAAGCTGAAGAATGGGATGGTGGTTGTGGATGCGACCATAGGTATGGGCGGACACGCCTTAGAGATAGTCAAAAAGATATCTCCTCGTGGAGTATTGATTGGTATTGATCGCGATAATGAGTCGATAGAAAAAGCGAAGCAGAGATTAAGAGATTACAGTTCGCAGTGTCGATTCGTCTACGATAATTTTCGTAACATCGATCAGATTCTAGATTCTTTGAATATTAAACATGTGGACGGAGTTATTTTAGACCTAGGTGTATCATCTTATCAATTAGAAAATCCTATAAGGGGCTTTAGCTTTATCAATGAAGGTCCGCTGGATATGCGCATGGATAGATCAAATTCAACATCGGCTTTTGATTTAATAAATAATCTTACTCAGAATGAGCTGGCTTCAATTCTCTGGAAATTCGGGCAGGAGAGATTTTCCAATCGCATAGCCAGGATGATAGTGAGAAAAAGGGAAGAGGCGCCTATCGATACAACCACTGATCTTGCCAATTTGATTTCCAAGGCAATGCCGTATCAAAAGAGACATCAGCGCATTCATCCTGCTACCAGGTCATTCCAGGCATTAAGAATTGCTGTTAATCGAGAATTAGAAGCCTTAGAAGTTTTCTTACAGAAAATATCCAAATATATGAATAAAAAGGGCCGCATATGCATCATCTCTTTTCATTCTTTAGAAGACAGAATTGCAAAGGTCAATTTTCGTAACTTGGCTAAGACCGAGAAATTTAGGCTTATCGTAAAAAAGCCTCTCATCCCAAAGGATGAAGAGATAAAAGCTAATCATTGTTCCAGAAGTGCAAAATTGAGAGTCTTGGAGAAGATATAATAATATGAAGACTTCGAAAATAATTGCTTTAATATTTATGTTTATTATATTTGCATTTCTCCATGTGTTTTTACAGACCGAGACAATCAAATTAGGTTACCAGGTAAAGAAAAACGAAGATAAACTTCAGGAACTAATTGATAACAACCATGTTTTAAAGTATAATATCTATGCGCTAGAATCTCCCTACAGTTTAGATAGACATGTATTATTAAAAGATTCTAACCTGAAAGCATTAAAACCATTCCAGGTGTTGGGATTGTATCCGGAATCGAATACCGGATACATAGAGGTAGACAAGAATAGGAATCCTTTATTAAGAAACCCTGTTTTCCTCGCGTTTAGAAAGTTATTTACTGGACGGCAAGCAGAGGCAAAGACCATAAAATAAATTTTAGCTTATAATTTGAAGTGCCCCCTGAAAAGAATCTATCTCGGTTTTACTTTATTTGTTTTTTATTTATCACCTGCCTTTTTGTTTTTATCGTAAGACTTATCCTGATCCAAGTATTCCACTCAGAGTATTTGACAAAACTCGCCTTAAAACAGCATAATGTCTACATTGAGTTGCCTGCACAAAGAGGCACTATTTACGACCGTCGTCTTAAGCCGTTGGCTGTAAACATCAGGTCGTATTCTTTGTTTGCTGTGCCCAGAGAAATAAAAGACAAGGCAAGTGTGGCAAAGACCTTATCTGATTTGCTAGAATTGGATGAAGATTTTATTTTAGGTCGAATTAATAGGAAAAAGCATTTTATTTGGATTAAGAGGAAGCTCTCCGATAAGCTTGCAAAGGAAATACGCGAGTTAGAAATAGACGGCTTATTTCTTATGAAGGAGGATAAACGTTCTTACCCTAACGGTTCACTGGCAGCCCATATTTTGGGCTTTGCAGATATTGATAGCAAGGGACTAGAAGGCGTAGAGTCTTCTTGTAATAAGTATTTGCAAGGTAAGCCCGGATATGCTTTTTTTGTTCGTGACGCACACCAGAGCGCTTTAAGATTAGAAAATTCTGATAAGTTGCCTGTAGATGGTTATAGTGTTATCTTGACGATTGATCAGGTGATTCAATATATCGCCGAAAATGCTTTAGATGAGGCTTTTAGAAAATATAATGCCAAAGGGGCCAGCATTGTAGTTTTAGATCCCTTTAGCGGAGAAATACTAGCGATGGCCAATCGTACAACATTTGATCCCAATATGCCTTCGCGTTTTCCTCTTGAAGCTCGGAGAAATCGCGCGGTTTGTGATTTTTTCGAACCAGGGTCGGTGTTTAAAGTTATTACAGCATCGGCTGCCTTAGATGAAGATAGATTTAAAGAAGACGACAAGATCTTTTGTGAGAATGGATCTTATAGGGTTGCTAATCATACTTTACATGATCATATATCATACGGTTGGTTGACATTTTCTGAAGTTATTCAAAAGTCCAGCAATATCGGCGTGACCAAGATAGCTCAAGAAATAGGCCTAGAAAAAGTACATAAATATGCCAAACTATTTGGATTCGGAGAGCTGACAGGAATTAAACTTCCCGGAGAGACCACAGGAATTCTTAAGCCCTTGAATGCGTATTCGAAAACTTCTATAGGCGCAGTGCCCATAGGACAAGAAGTAGGCGTGACTGCATTGCAATTAGCTTGTGCTATATCGGTAGTAGCAAATGGAGGGGTATATTTTAAACCATATTTGATAAAAGAAATAAGGGATAAGTACAACGAGACAATAGAATTATATAGACCTCAATCTTTAAGAAAAGTGATTTCAATTGAAACTAGTCAAAGAATGAAAAAGATTCTAAAGGGCGTAATTGAAGATGGCACTGGTAAAATGGCAAAGAGCAAAGAGTATAAGTTTGCAGGGAAAACCGGGACTGCACAGAAAGTAGATCCTAAAGGTGGGTATTCGCATACGAATTTTTTTGCGACTTTTATTGGTTTGGCACCTGTA
>CAZFPS010000004.1:0-21874 GCA_964520705.1 uncultured Planctomycetia bacterium
CCTTAGTCTCGAATTCATCATATATCTCACCCACTATTTCTTCTAGGATATCCTCAAAGGTAACCAAACCATAGGTATTACCATATTCATCAACCACAATAGCGATTTTTGACTTCTGGGATTGGAAATCTTTCAATAGCTCATCGATCTTTTTTGTCTCTGGAATAAAGATAGCAGGTCTGGCCAAAGTCCTAAAGTCCCTATCGGGCGAGAAGAACAAATCCTTAGCATACAATACACCCATTATGTTATCGATAGAATCTTTGTAGACGGGGACCTTGGAGTGCTTTATATTCTTTAAGAAATCGAGTGCCTCTTTCTGGCTTTTTTCTATAGACATAGCCTTTATATCCGGACGGGGAGTCATGATAGTTTGTACATCCGTCTGAGTTAGTTCTAATACCGAACGAATCATCTCCTTTTCATTTTCCTTGACTATACCATTCCTGTGGCTTAGTTCTATAACGGACTTCAATTCTTCAGAAGTCAAAGAAGTCTCTTTCCCCAGTTTTATGCCCACAGTCTTCATTATTAAGTTAGCGATGCGGTTGAATACATACCGGATAGGAAAAATTATTTTGGCAAATATCTCTAAAGGTCTTGCCACATTATAAGAAAATAGCTCAGCTCTCTTTATGGCAAATGTCTTTGGCGTAACTTCGCCGAATATTAATAATAGAAAAGTAGCAGTTCCAATGGCCACAGCTAAGCCCCTATTGCCTAAGGCCTTAATTAAGGCGGAAGTCAGAATTGTAGAGAGCATAATATTTGCCAGCATGTTTCCTATTAATATGGTAATAAGAAATCTGGAAGGATTAGCTAAAAGCCCCTGCAGGTATTTGACATCTTTGTTTTGCTTCTGCATCCTTTTAATCTTTATAGAATCCAAAGAAACCAAAGCGGTCTCGCTACCAGAGAACAACGCTGAAAAGAATAGAAGTACACCAATTACTATTAATTCCTGTACCATCTCTTAAAGAATCCTAAACAGTTTAGATAGGTCTCTACCTATGAAATTTGGCCTTGCTGCCTTTAATTCACGGATAGTGCTTGAGCCTGTAGTGACTGCAAATGTTTTAACTTTAGCTCTTTTACCCGTACGTACATCTATAGCCATATCTCCTACATACAACACATCTTTTTTGGAAACCTTTAATTTATGCATAACTTTATTTAATATGCTTGGATGGGGCTTGCCAAATTTTATTTGATCTTTGCACAATACATAGTCAAAAAAATTCTTAATACCCAGACACCTTAAAAGTATATCGGAGAATTTAGAAGGGCGATTGCTGGCCACAGCTAACTTATATCCTTTTTTATGTAGATAATTTAATAATCTTTTGGCGTGAGGCATAAATTTAGTCTTTTCTCTTAGGGAAGTTTTGTGATGTTTACGATAAATTTTGAGGGCCTCTTCTAATCTCTGCTCACCAAAAAAAGGGACAAGCAGTGCTTTATCGCCCCAGCCCACAGCCCTCTTAATTGCATCTCGGCTACTTCTCTTTAAACCTAATCTCTGGAGAGCATAATTGGTGCTACTGATTATCGCGGGATAGCTATTAGCTAACGTTCCATCGAGGTCAAAGATAATAAGTTTGAATTTAGACACTTTCTATTTTGAAGGGCAAGCCTCTGCGATGGCTATGGACAACAAATGGACCTGTTTAGCAAACTCCTCTGACACAGTTCCACATCCACAGCTTGGCGTAATCAAAACTCCGTTCTTTAAAAACAACTCTTCTTTCTTTAAGACTTCTAAGGCTTTTTCCAGATAACCAGTCAGATTATAGTCCTGTTTATTAGGAATTATCCCGCAGGCAAGCACTCCGCCTCTTTGGATAAATTTCTTTAGACTATCTCTATATATAAATAGACTATCCAGAAACTCAAAGGCATCAAAACTTAGAATATCTATATTCGTATCCAAAATTATAGACCAATCGGTGTTTCCGCAACAATGTATCCCAGCCAGCGCGCCCTCTGCGTGGATTGCATCAATAATACAATTAAGCTGAGAAGAGATTTCAGACTTATCGAATGAAGCGAACTGATTTGTGCCTATTGCAACTAAATACGGTTCATCGATAAAAATAACGATATTAGATTTTGTTGCTTTCTTAAGTTCTTTGATCTGCCACTTTGCCTTAAAACCTAGAAACTGTGGAATAATCTCATTAAGTTCTGCATTAAACAGCAGGGGTTTTTTCTTTTCATCCAATAGTGTCATGCCATAGCTGATAGGACCGATAACTTGACCCTTAACAAATTTAAATTCTTTTCCAGAGATCCTTTTTACAAACTCGTGCAGTCCTAAGGCATAATCAGGGCTAATAGAGAAATAATCTAATTGTTTAGTGTTTATAGCATTGTAGCACTTCTCAAACTCTTCTATAAAATTAGGGCTCTGTGAATTTATATAAAGATTCTTTTTCTCTAAATCAACGACCCTGCCGGGGAAACCTTCTGAATATTGAACATGCATACTCTCTAAGAATGAAATTCTAGGCAACTGAGGCCAAAAAGGGATGTGGTTTTGAAAGCTCTGCATAATGAAATCTAGCGCCTTATCCTTATCCTGAAAAGGTAAACTTCCAATTCCGGTAGCCAGAAATTGATTTTTTATATTCATGAAATTAAATTTTACGACAAGAATCCCGGATAATTAATTCAGTGGGTAAAACTAACTTTGTGGAAGGCTTTGCGGTCTTTGATGACATTTTACTATGCAACAAACCTGTGGCTTTAGCAGCCATGTCAATCAAAGGCTGCTTTACGGTAGTCAATCCTACAGATCCATAGAGACAAATCGGATTATCATCAAAACCAATTACAGATATGTTATCTGGGACTTTTAGGCCGTTTTCCAAAATAACAGAAATTGCTTCCTGCGCCATATCATCACTAGAAGCAAAAACGGCAGTCGGTCTTGGTTTTATCTTTAATAGTGAAACCATCTCTTTCCTCGCGGAAGGACGAGAATAATCACCCCTTCTAATGAATTCTTCTTTTACTTTAATATTATGTTCCCTTAAAGATGCTTTGTAGCCTTCTAGCCTGTCATCCGCAGCCTGAGTTATCAGATCTCCAGTAATATGTGCGATATTACGGTGCCCTAGATTGATCAAATAATCAATGGCCTGTCTGGCCCCCTTTTTATTATCTATGGCTACATAATCTACATCTAGCTCATTAAATACATGATTTAACACAACACAAGGCATGCCCGTTTCCAACACGTTGTCTAATTCTTCTCTGTTAGAAATAACATCGGCAAATAAAACACCGCCCACTAAAGTAGTATCAATAGTGCCCTTTTCTTTAGTCAAATGCAAAAGTAAATCTAATTTTCTAGATTCCGCGGCTACGCCTACTCCGCGAATAATCTGATTAGCATAGAAAGAAAAGAAGATGCCTTCATAGCGAGGTATCACCAAGGCTATAATATCAGAACTTCCTTTGGCTAATCTCTGGGCAAGGATATTCGGCTTGAATTTTAACTTGCGGATAGCCTCTTCTACCATAAGGCGATTAGACTCTTTAACGGTAGAAATCTTATTGATTACCCTAGATACAGTAGTCGGGGAGACCCCTGCTAATTTTGCAACCTCTTCTATTCTATTTCTCTCAATCACTCAATTAAACTCTATGGCCAAAAACTCTTTGGTAATCTTTTAATATCAACGAATCGATCTTGCGATATCGCCTACTTTTATCTCTTGACCCACTGCGGCCTCTACTATATCCGCCGCTGATATATCTCTACGCATTTGTATTACTTCTATGGTAGCTATGTATTTGTTATCTCTGTAAACATTAAACCGGTCATTAATATTTACTCCTGCGGCTTCACTTAAATCGATAACCACAAACTCGTTTTCTTTATTTACCGATAATACCCTACCGGTCAAAGTAGACCCAGCCGCATCCTGTTTTCCCACCACGACAATCGGAGACAGTTCTACCGTACGAGAACCAGGGATAATCATATTCATATCTTGAGCTTGAAACTGTTCTAAATCATTTTTAATCTTTATAATTTCATCCACATGCTCTGTAACAACGCTCTCTGTCTGCACGAGCTTACCTTTCAAGGCGTTGCGCTCTTGTTCTAAATTATCTATCTTCTTATAAAGAGTCGTCTTGGTGCTTTCTAGATCTTTGATTCTAGAACGCATCTGTCTATTGTCATCTCTAAGTTTACCTAACTGCTTCGTCAATGCTTCTTTGTCATTCTTTTCTCTGACCAGGTCTTCGGATAGCGCCTGGGCTAATTTTTCATTATATGATGCTTGTCTCTCTAAATCATCTTTTTGCTGTGAAGCATTTTTTAACTCTAGTTCTATGGCATTTCTTTCTCTCATTAATTCATCGGCCTTATAGGTGATCTCCTTCAATTGCGCCTTGACATTCTCAAGTTCCAGTTCTGCATCAGCTTTCTGTCTTAGGACATCAGCCCAGAATGCCTCTTGTGAAGATGAAGAAGAATAAACAGTAGCTACGGTCGTTTCTTCTGACTTCTCATGCTCCGTCGTACTCTTAACCTTCTCCCTATCCAACTCCTCTTGCAACTTACGTTTGTCCCCGATCAAATCCTGAATCTTATCTATAAAACTATCCCTTTCACCCTGGGTCAATTCCAGCCGTTCTTTTAATCTCTCTATTTCCTCCTGGAGCTTTATGCCTTTTTCTTCAGCATCATTTACGCTATTGGCGACTGATCTATTCTTAGCCAAAGCGGCAGAGAGATCCCTAATGAGCTTTTCGTTCTCCTGGCTTAATTGAGCTAATTCTTTCTCAATGGCGGCTCTGCGAAGTTGGATCTTTTTATTGGTAAGATTTAATTGGAAGGCGATAAGCAAACTTATGGCAGCCAAAACTCCTAGTCCCATAACTAAGAGCTTAATTTTTTTATCCATCCACCCCCCTTTATATCCAGATATAATATATTATAATATAATTATGAGTTCAAGAGAAAAACTAAAAATATTCAAGTGATATATAAATAAGAAATTATCAATACTTTATACACCGGCAAATACTTCACGCACAATAAAATTAGCAGCGCCTAAAGCTATAGCATTCTCTCCTAAGCGCGAAGGAATAATCTTAACTACGCTACTGGCTTCTTCAAAAGCCCACTCTGAGACAGTGCGCCTTATCTCATCGATAAAAGGAACTCCTGCCTCCTCCAATCCTCCCCCGATAATCACAGCTTGAGGATTAAAGATATTAACCAAGAAAGCAACCTTCATCCCTAAGCGCCTGGCAGATATTTTTATCATATCCACAGCCCAGGGGTCTTCTTGTCGCACGGCTTCAAATATATGTTTTAAATTCAAATTGTCCGCTGAGCCTTTACAAAATTCCCAAACTTTAGAATCTTTATGAGAAGATAATCCCTTTTTTGCCAAACCTAACATACCCATATCCATTTCCCAGCGTTTTAAAAGACAGGGTTGACCTGCCCTACAATAAAATTCATCTCGCTCTTTTTGTTCCTTAGGATTAAATATAGATACTTCTCCAGCACAACCGCTAGCGCCTCGATAAATTTCGCCGTTTATCATAATCCCACAACCAACTCCAGAAAGCATATATATAAGGTCTTTAGTCTCTGTTTCCCTACTCAACCACTGCTCACCAAAACAAGCCATAGTCGCATCATTATCTACGCTGACAGGATAATTAAATTCTTTTTCGATTATATCTTTTAAAGGCAGCGTAATCAGAGAATAAGCATTATTATCTTTATCTATCTTTTCTGGCCAGCGTACAGTCTCCCTATTATTATCGACTATTCCTGCGATAGCTATACCGATGCCTTTGATTTTATCTTTATAGTCTTCGGATTGCGCCAATAAATCTTTTATAAGCTTTAATATAGACTCCACAATCTCAGAGGCGCTATCTTGTGTTCTCTCCTTCTTTATCTTATGGATCAACCTACCCTTCATATCCACCAGCACGGCGATGGTATTCAAGAGATTCAATCCTATTCCGATTGCATATCCTGATTCATCATTTAAGTCTAATAATACTGGACGCCTTCCGCCTTTTGAGACATCTAATTCTTTTTCAAATATCAATTTTTGGCGCAAGAAATCCTCTACGTAATTAGAGACAGTGACTACGTTAACGCCAATAAAACTAGAAATTTCTGTTTTGGAGATAGGACCGGATCGCCTAATGGTATCAAGTATAGAAAGATTTTTTCTAGCTCGATCGGAAAGGGTATCCCCTTTGAATCCTAAATCTCGCATCTCCTATCTCCCTTCTCCGTGGCCTTAATTACAGCCGGCAACTTTTTATTTATTCCTAGATTTATGTTCTGCCGGATGATTATGTTTACACAAAAAAATATCTAAAAAACCTTTTATCTTTTTATCTTTTTTAGAAAGGGCAAATAAAATAGCCCAAATAGCTAAGTTGCGCATATAGTGGTCGCCAAATATATATTCCCCTTGAGAGCTGGAATAGATATCCGGCTGGTTCCAGGTGTTCTTCTCCTTATCACAGATGTTCGACCATAAGCGCTCACCTATTTCCTCTGCCTCTTTCTGATAACCTTCGTAAATCAATAAACTCAAAAAACTATAATTTATTCCTATCCAAATGTTTGCAGAATGCAAACTATTGGTATCTCTTTCTCCGTTAGCATATACAGAAGTAGTCACTCCGTACGGAGAATCCTTAGCATTTAATTCTAGCATAGTTTTAACGGCTTTTGCTACTTTTTCTTTGGAAACTATATAGCCCAGATCCAAAAGGTGCGCATACCACTGTCCGGCTAACTGTGCAATAGTGCAAGACAAGCTGGACTTAGAAAAACCCTTAGAATTTCTGCTATTCTTGTTATTATACTCTATAAAATACGTTTTATGCCACAACTTTTTTTCAAAATTCTTCTTTCCCTTTTTAAAATATTCTTCAGCAGACTTCTCAGTCTCCTTATCTTCTAAGACTTGGCTTATTTTTATTAAAGCCAGCATGGCGGCTAAGAATATACTAGATGTATAGGAGCTGGCTCCATAGGAATCCCATAGGTCAAATGTGTGATCAGCACCTTCGTTATCAGGCAAATAGTCTTTATTTTTATCTGTTTCTATCAACCAGTAAAATGCTTTTTTAATAAATGGGTATAATTTCTTTAAAAAGCTAGAATCTTTAGTCCAGAGATAATCCCTATAAGACATTAAGATAAATTTGGAATTTAAATCCTTCCAGTACAGGCGGTTAGTGCTAATGCTAGGTAAATCCATGCGCATCCTACCCAGATCGTGCATTATATAACCATCTGCTCGTTGGGCTTCTGCAAACTCCCACAACTCTTTTAGTTCTAATTGAGGAAAAAGTAGAGCTAGCGCTATAGAGGAATAGAAACGCACGTCCAGAGTCCCAGCCAAAGGCACCATTTGCGGCGACTCCAGAAACGCAAACTTCATTCTTCGTGTCCACAGCGTCGAGGAAAAAAATGTATACAAATTATTCAGCAATCCATCTTTTAACCACTCCGGTATATTTAATTTCCTGAGTTCGCTTACAAGTGTATGTGTCTTATCGTAAAGCTCTGTTATGTTATTAAAAACATAGTGGGCCGTCTCGCGCGAATTCTTAAAATGATTACTATACATATGTCCATCTAAGCAGAGCGGAAAATTCCAAGTCAAGACAATTGGAATCTTAATCTTTGATTTTGGTTTAAGCTTAAACTTTATAGCGAATGCCCCACCCAATTCTACGCTTTCGGAATTTACAGGTATCTCCGAATTTATGCTCGGGAGTTCTCCGTCTTTAGAAAATAGTTCAAAGGCCTCTAAATTAACACTATCCCTGTTAAAAACAAATGGCTTAGATGCCAAATTATATTCCCCTAAATAACTAACCGCGTATTTTTTAGATTTTACAACGGTCATACTCATATTGCCCTGGGCTTGATCTAGGGGTGAATGTCTCTTTAAGAGTGTATTCAGTGAGACTAATTCAGACTCATCTATAATTTGATTGAATCTTCCCACACACCACTCTCCTATTATATTCCTGATGTTTGCGAACAAAGCAGCTTCTATATAGCGGCTAGTGGGATTGGAAATTTTAAATTGCAATATTGCGGTAGGCAAACAGGAATTTTTTTCTTCCTTAGGGATAAACGGAGAAAAGGCCTCCAGAGAAATCTTTAAAGGAATTTCACTGTCTTCGTAATCTAAGTGTACAAAAGGAAACTCACCCTTATATTTAATACTCTCTATCGTAGGATATTTAGAGATACTCACCGTTTGCAACAATTTAGACACTTTCTTTTTGTTGCTTTTGCAGTATATCCCAAAGTGATACCCCAACACCCCTATAGTCTCGTTTTCTGTAGAATTAGTAAGCGGCTTATTCCAATTATTTAAGAAGGTAAAATTATCCAAGACCCCGGAGGGCATTATCTCTAATTTACCTGCTCCAATGCCGCCTAGAGGAACTCCGGATCTTACAAATTGTGAAGAATTATACTTTGGCATTGACTAAAAGATTAATTGCTGCTCTGTTCTTCTTTAACTTCCTGATAAATATCGGTTATATCGATCGTACCATCTACTATCCCAGCCGGACCAACCAAGACGACATTGACAACCTTGGTTCCTATATCTTCGTACTTCGTCTGAAATTCAAACTCATTAAAGGGATTTTGGTTATTGCCCAGCTGCCCTGACCAGAGATATGTAAAATCCTGTTGCAGGCATCCGGTATCTAAGAAATATGAATTAGTCTGAAATTTAACCGTCTGGTTTAAATAACCCTTTGCTGATTTCGCGAATAAATCTAGATGTATATACTTCTTGGACTCACGCTTTTCTAGTGTGGCCTCTAAAAACATTCTCAGGTTATACTCCATACCTTTTTCTTCTACAATCTCATTGATTCTAGCATTGGCTAAGCCAACTATCTCCGGCTTTATCTTAACATCTTTAGTGGCTTCTAAAATACTCACGTAGTACTTCATTGCCATCTCCGCATCTTGCTGCCATTGACTCAACAGTCCCAAATTGTATAAACTATTAATATAATCAGGGCTATCAGGATAATCTTTTATTACTTTTGATAAGTACTCTCTGGCCTTATCTATGTTGTTAAAAATATAAGCGTGCATAACCCCCAACCTAAAATAAATCCTATCTTTTTGTTTAAACTTAGGGAAATTATTAAGAAGCTTACTATATTCGGAAAGGCAGGCTTCGTACTCTTTGGAGCGTTCCAAGTTATAAGCCCTCTTGTATTGCCAGTCGGAATAAATTTCCTTGCCAAACAAAGACTCTATTTTTGCATAAACTTTTTCAGCATAAAATGGATCTAAACCTTCCTGCCAGCCAGAATGAGCGAATATTTCCGCGATAGCAACCATCTCGCGAATAGCCATATGCTCGCCTTCTGGACTATTTATTATTCTCTCCAAATAGATATCGTACAAAGAAACGGCCAAATCAACTTTATCCTCTTTAAGAAAGTTATCCGCCAACTTCTTTAACTCTGCCTGGCTTATATCTGTTTCGGCGATCCCGGATACATAAACGCTGTATAACTTTTTACCGTAGTTAATCTCTTCTTTTTCGTATAGCGCATCGGCGATATCTTTTATTGCCTGGTGATCTCCCTGCGCCTGAGAAAATTCTTGCGCTGAATTGAACAACTCCTCCAGTATATTAATGGTAGGTTGCTCGCGGTATTTAGCTAAACTCCACTCTAAAAACTTTAGCCTTAAAGATAAATCATCGGTCTTTCCACTTAATTTCTTTGCCTTCTCTAAATCAGAATCTATATTCGAAACATAAGAATTCTTATTGTTGAACAGTTCTTCCCACATCTGATTTTCTTCTAAAAATTGTATCTGGTTAAATCGCGTCAGCGTCTTGTAATAATAAATCAACGCTGTATCATTAATTCTCTTGCCTTTTTCTAAAGTTTCAAGGTAGTCGTGAAACTCATTAAATCTGTTATCTTGAGCATACGCCGCCAATAACTCTTCTAGCTGTGGCTGGATATTCTCATTCAACTTCATGCTCTTTATATTCTGTTTGATAAGATTGACTCTTTGGGAGTCCTCTTGGGCTAGACAGGGACGGACAAGAAAAAAGCCTATCCACAACAATATAATAATTATTAGCTTGTTATTTCTTACGTCTGCTATTTTTGTAATCATTTAATTTAGCCCTGGGGTTTTTCCAAAACTCACGAATAACATAATAGCTTTTTCGAGGGACCCTCTTGTTTAATCCATTCTCTAGCTCCTCTGATAAAGCGACTAAGCCAAACCACTCCTCATTCATATTTTTGTTGCCTTCTACCTTTATATCAAAGTAGTAGGCGCCATTAGACCAGTTAGATCCTGTATCGTGTACTAACCAGCTTTGCGGGTCATGCTCTTTGTTCTTCCACCATTCATCACTCCATTCGAATACAGCTCCACCTATACAATTACCTGCTCCATCTTTATTATTAGCTAAGTTTTGATAAATCTGAATCCACTGTGACTCCAAAAACTTTGCTTGTATATCTTGGTCTTCACTCTTTAAATATGCATCGTAAGCATCGCAACCAAATTCAATAAATACCAGCGGCTTATCAAAAGTATTCTTTAGATTCTGGAATATATTGCCGAATGACTTGCCGCGATAAATAATACAAGCGACTATATCAACATCTAAACATAGCTTACTTGCAATATCCAAAGTCATAAGCTCTCCATTGCCCATAGCCACGGGATGATTTGGATCGATGTTATGAATCTCCTGGGCCAACTCATTTACGAAAGAATAATATATGCGCGCACGCTCATTCATCTGGGCAGCAGGATCATTCAAGGCATCTATCTCGTCAGAAGACCATGAATTTACCCGTCCTGAAAAGGAATAATTATTTTCATTACCTAGAACCCAAAACAATATTCCCGGCTCATCCTTATATTCGCGTACCATCTTTAAGACACTTCTCTTTGCATTATTCCTGAAATCTTGGTCAGCATAGAATGGCGCAGGATAATTCCAAAATCCTAACCAGTGTCCCATAACAGTGCGTATGCCATAAAGTTCATATAAATCACTGACAACTTTTCTAACCATGTCTGGGTCTTGTCCCGCCTCATAGAATCTCACAGTATTAACACCCATCTTCTTCATTAACTCTCCGTCAACTTTCCAAGGCTCCTTAGGATCGCTCCAGAAATCATGGCTATAGCTCTCTCCGATAGGCATAGGGCTATAACAGACACCTTTAACGATATAAGGCTTCTTGTTCACTAAAAGCTGATAGTGTCCGTTGTTTAACGTCTTAACTGCGACTTTTGAGGCAATATGCGGTTTTACTGCGGACGCAACGCTAAATAAACAAATTATTATAACTCCAGAAATTAAGACTAATCTATTCTTCATAATAAATTTATTACAAGCAAACCCCGTTAAATAAAATTTACTATAATTTTATTTCTAACGGGGCGTCCTGTAATTCAATTAACTTAGAACTTACTCGTATCTTATCTCATCCAGATAAAATGTAATTCCCTCTGGATTAACATCGATATTTGTTGACCAAGCAAAACCTCCTAAAATATAAGAGAGGTCTTTTCCGGTCAGGTCAATTGTATACTGCTTCCACTCTTTAGTCAAAACTACCGGACCGATACCAGCAGAGTCGCTATCAGAATGCTCTCCCATGATGCCGCCAATCTTAAGTTCTTCGATTCGCTCTCCGCCTTTCTGGCCTCTGGCCCAAAAAGTCAGCTTAGTAGCTTTGGATAAATCAAAACCACCATCCATCGAACCCCAGTTGTTAGCAGGATTCTGCCAATATATGCCTGCCCAACGTGCACCTTGAGATACCTGATTAAGATAATCTATCTTAATACAAGTTAAGCCAAAATAAGGATCATCTCCAGAACCAACATCTAACTTAATATCAGAGTAATCACCCATCCATCCAGAAGCAATATAGTGGTTGGAAATGCTGCCTCTGTCTGCATAAATATAAAAGGGCATTTCTTCTGATTTCTTGGTTTCTGGTTTCATCTTTGGGTCTGCAATAAACTGTACATCATCGATATAAAAAGTTACTCCCTTAGGATTAGAATCCGCGTTAGCAACCCATGCAAAACCTCCAGAAATATAAGAGAGATCTTTTCCGGCAAGATTTACCGTATACTCTTTCCAAGTATTAGTAAGCTCGAATGGGCCGAAAGTAGTCTCGGAAGAATCAGGATAAAGCCCCTTAATACCTCCTACTACGATCTTATCAATTATCTCTCCGCCTTTCTCGCCTTTCAGCCAAATACTTAGTTTTGTCATTCCAGTAAGGTCAAAACCACCTTTTTTGGAACCCCAGTTATTTGGTGGATTTTGCCAATATACACCTGCCCAGCCTTGTCCCTGTGTTCTTCTGGCATTATAAACTATCTTCACACTGGTTGAGCCTGTATGAGAAGCATCCATATGCTTATCATCCATAGATAAATCAGCATAGTCTCCCATCCATCCAGAAGGAATATAGTGATTGTCTGGAGAATTGGCATCGGTGTACACCTTGAACATCTTCGGTGCTTTTGCTGCTAAAGCGTTGGTGCAAAACACAGCCAAGCACAAAATTAAAAGCATGCTCATAGTTCTCTTCATATTAAACCTCCTTTTTCTATTTATTATTTACGCCTGAATTTATTCAGCGCGAATTGTTTTTATATTTTCCCTAGTGTTTTATTAGCTACTTATTTTTATTCCTCACCTCCTTTTGCCCTTAATGAGCGCATAACTTACGGAGTTGAAAATGACGTAAGTTATCTGCGCGAATTTATCCCCGCACCAATTTAACCACGCTAATTGGCTAATAGATAATTGGTGTGGGGATAAATTCAGCCATATAGCTTAGCTTTCCGACTTCGTTCCCTGAACTTCGTCGAAACCTCGCCGAAGCCTTAGCCAAGGCGGGCACTTTCGCTCGCTAAGCTATGGCTTCATTTATTCCAAATTTCTTTATAAGTATGATAACTCTTCCTCAATGTCCTAAGATAAGGGCTGACAGCCCCATCTCCTTGGCCACAAACGCCCAACCACTCTTCATGCATAAATCCATCCGGAAACGGTCCGGTAAATAACCCTTTTGTGTCGTGAAAAGATGGCTCATATGCCTTCCACCACTCGTCTAAGTATTCAAAAACTATGCCGCCAATAGAATTACCGGCTCCTGTGCCGCCAGCCATATTTTCTTGGATATCTTCCCAACAGCCTAACAGATAATCTGACTGGGCTTGCTCTGTCTGTTCTTTATTCATGCCTTTAGCATACGCGGGGCAACCGTATTCAGTTATAAACGTAGGCCTATCTGCTAAATTCTTAACTTGCTGCCAATATGCACCGAAGCCGTATCCTCCTCGATAAGCATTAGTGCCAAACACGTCTACTTCATCCGCATACTTGACAAATTCATCTAAGAACAACACGTCTCCGCTAGCTATGCCTACAGGACGATCTTCATCCAGAGTCTTTATCAAAAGCGCGGCTTCATTACAGAATTTAAAAAACGCTTCTGGATTTTTGTCCGCATTGCAAGCCACGCCATAGACATTCTCATTACCCAATAACCACATTAAAATATAAGGCTCATCTTTAAATTCTAATATCATCTTCTTTACCGACTCCAACATGTTCTTCTGATGCAGGGGATTTGCGTAATCAGTACCTTCGTGCCACTCAGCTCCGGAACCCAAGGCATACTTACCCAAAAAATCCCCCATTATAACCATTATCCCATATTCATCGTAAAGCTTCCTCAAAAGCTCTTTGTTAATTTTGAATGGCTGATGGTATAACCTAATCGTATTTACGCCCATGTCTTTTAGAATTTTAAAATCTCCTACTGAAGGTTCATTTGCGTCTTGTTTATTATTTGCATTTTTGTCCACAAAGGCATCAAAGGGCCCATCGCACTTGCCATTATTATTATAATCATACTCCATCCAATTAGTCAGCGAACCATCATCCGGACTTTGACCGACCTTTGTCGGCGCATAAGTTATACCTTTAATAACAAACGGCTTATCATCAACAAACATCTTCCAATCGCCGCTATCATATTGAATCAACTGCACCCTGCCCCAGCTCCTCACCCTTTTTATGTGCTCTTTTCTAAACTTCCTTCTGACGAAATCTTTTATTCTATCAATCCAGCTCTTGTGAATTCCGTTTTTCACAAGCTTACCGGGATTAACTACAAAAATATCATTCGAAATATCATGGTCATACCCATTTATGACCTCGATATCCGCATCTACTAATTTTAGTTTCAGCTCCGGATGCTTCTTGCAGATGTATTTTATCTTAGCCAGTGCTGCTTGGCCTACATACCAAGGCGTTCGCCAATAAGTCCAACCCACCGCATTGGGAAAATGCACAATAATCGAATAGTAGGCCTTTATGGCCTGCTTATATAAACCGGCTTTTTCTAAAATATGCCCAATATAAAATAAACTTACGCCTTTAGGCTCAGGGGACAATGCCCATCTAAAGAACGCCGCCTCTAAATCTTTTGAATGAACCAAATCCCAGTGACTACCTTTAAACCTGCCTTCTTTCTTTACTTTTTCAAAATTTGGATGCCAGCGCACACTGGTTGTATTCGGATAAATTCCTTCCCCTGCGGCTGTAGCCAAGCCAACTTGATCATTAATTACGTATTTATAATCGCTAGTACCTACATCTTGAAACTCTCCATACTTTTCGTAGTCAACAATCTCTTCACTGCCTGCTTCATGCAGTGTTATCGTGGTCGCTATTACTTCTTCTTCAGGTTCTTTCTGGGCGTCCTCAATAGCCGCTATACCTTTCTCCAGTTTATCTAAGGTTGATTGCGCAGCCACCGCCACCTTCCAATACCAGCCTCGAGGATCCCAGGCTTGGGCAAAAGGATATTTATTGATTAACTCCTTACAAGCTTGTTTTGCCTGTTCATTTTTTTCTTGCCTTACTAAAGCCTCAATCTTGACAAACAAACATGTAGCTACATCGTTTAGGCTCTGGTAAAAATCAATCTTATCCTGCGGCGGAAAATCACTAAGTGATACCTGCTGGCTATCAGCTTCGGCGCCGTATTTCTCAACACACTCCGTAACTAAACTATCCAATGCATCGTATTCTTTTTTACTTAAAACCTTCCAAGCCTCACCTGCATAGTTTTTCTCAGCCGTCTCTTGAGCAAAACACAATAAAACAGTTGTCAAAAAACAAAACACAAAACTACAAACCAATAAGCTCTTCTTTGTCTGTCTATGCACTATCCCACCACCGCCCCGGCAGTCATACCCTTAATGATGTACTTTTGCAAAATTAGATACACTATTAATATAGGTATAGCTGTCATAGTTAGTCCCGCCATAAGTAAAGGATATTGAGTAACGTATACGCCTTGAAAAACCATTAAACCTCTTTGCAGCGGCATAGTGCTCTTCTCAGAAAGAATCAACTGAGCCAATATATATTCATTCCAGACATTGAGCGTATTAAAAATAACAATTACAGCTATAGCCGGCCTGGCAATAGGCAGGGCCATATGTCTCCATATGCCTAATTTTGAACAGCCGTCGATGCGCGCCGCATCCTCTAATTCCTTAGGCATCTTATCAAAAAATGTCTTTAAAATAAAAATACTAAGCGAGAGACCCACATTAATCATACAGAATATATAAGCTGCGCGCGGATAGAATTGTTGTTCTGTAAAAATTATCAGCCGATCTACAAATTCCGGAGACATAAATTTTACCAGAAAAGGAGTGGAATTTTGCAAAAATACTATCAACACCCTTCTGATATTATTTACCAAAACATACAGCGGCACAAAACTTCCCGGCAGAGGAATCATCATCGCCGCCAAGAACATATTAAAGGCCAATACGCTTCCGGGGAATTTCAAACGTGAAAAAGAGTAGGCTGCCAAAGAAGAAACCAGGACGATACCGAATACAACTGAAACTGTATAAAGAAGACTGTTTAAAAGATAAGTCCCGAACCCGCCTTTAGTCCAGGCTGTAACATAATTAACCCACTGCGGACTCTTAGGGAATAAACTCATATCCGAAAATACCGTAGCCTGTGTCTTTAAGCTTGAACCAAACATCCAAAGAAGCGGCAATATACAGGTAACTGCCACAATACTCAAGAGCAAGTAAATAATAAAACCTTTTGATCTGCGCCTAGTTCTGTAAAATTTGCCTTGTCTCATATTCTTAAATTCCAATAATTACCAATACTACCAATTTCCAATTAAATCCCAATGTTCCAAAACCCAAAAAGAAAATTAATTATTCTTGTTTTTGGTCTTTTCAATAATAGAACTCAAAATATTCTTGATTTCAGTATTTTCTTTTATGTCCTTTTCAATCAATTCTTTCTCAATATATTTCCCAGAGATTAATCGCAGCCAATAAAGGCTCTCTTTTGCTTCCTTTCTGGAAATCCCCATCTTATTTATAAAATCTTTTCTAGTTAAGGCTCCATCTGCTTCTTCAACATTGGCCCCTATTGAAGTTCCGGACTTAGCTAGTTGATTGCGAATAATATCGCACTCAATTTTTCTAGGCAACATTGAAACAATATCTAAAACTCTCTCTGCAAACTTAAAAGTTCTTTCTTTTATATTATATATTTTGGTCATTGTTAATTGGACATTAATTGGTATTTATTGGTACTTATTGGATATTGGAAATTGCTTATCATATTTGTTTCATGCGCTCAGAAATCTTTTTTTGTGTGAAAGATAAGACTAAAAGCACCAGTCCGAATAGAATACCCTGTGCACAGGCATAGCCAAAACGCGAAGAAGAAATCATCGAAGCCAATATCCTTGTAACCGGCACCTCGGTATGATATCCCGGACCGCCTCCAGTCATGGTGTAAATTAAGATAAACACCTGCATCGTGCCTAAGATTGTCAGGATTGAGACCAATACAAACACAGGGATCATCAACGGCACGGTTACATTCTTAAACATCTGCCAAGAGCTCGCTCCGTCCACTCTAGCCGCCTCGTATAATTGTCGAGGTATAGTCTGCAAACCTGCTAACAAAATGATAAATCCCCAACCAAAACCTTTCCAGCAGTGTACTATAGCCACACAGGTAAGGGCTGTCTTAGGATTCGATAACCAATTGTTCACTAAGTGCGTCCAGCCGAAATTTGTGAGCATGTGATTTAATAGCCCATAATTACCGTCATAAATCCACTGCCAGATTAAACCCACGACTACTTCCGAAAGCACCGGTGGAATAAAAAATATTACACGATAAAAATTCCTGGCCTTTAACTCTCTGTCGCAGGACATGGCCAACAATAAAGCCAAGGCGTTCTGAAATATAAGCGCGATTAAAGTAATATAAGCGGCATGCCACATAGCTTGCCACCAAATCTTATCTCCCAAGACTTCTTTAAAATTTGTAAAGCCTGCGTAAAACTTATTAAAAGAAAAAGCATCTATGCCATTCCAAGAGCATACGGACAATTGAAATACTTTCAAGAACGGATAGATATAAAATATGGAGAATATTAGAATTGCCGGAAAGGCAAATGAGAAATTGCCAAAGTTAGACTTTGCCTGAGCAATTCGCATTCTGGCTTTTATAGAAATTAATTCTTTGCGTCCGCTCATAATATTTTACTTTTGAACCTTAGCCATCTCCCTTTCTTTTATTGCCTGAACTTCACGGCTCAGCTGCTCCGGAGTCTTCTCTCCAATAATTATGGACTGGATACCTTTATCCATTCTCTCAATGACCATTGGAAATTCATGCACCGGCCAGATATTTGGATGCGTGGTCTGATCCATCTGTTTTACAAAGTCAGATAAGATATCGGGAATATTGGAAATACTATTTTTATTAGACGGAAGATTATTGGTCTCTTTTGACAAACGTATCTGCTGTTTCTCAGCAGTCAACCACTTTAAAAATTGAATAGCTTCTTCTTTGTAAACCGCGCGGTCATTTACCATAAACGAAGTACCTGAACCGCCCCAAATAAACATAGGATTTTTTGTGTTGACTCTAGGAGGCAACATTACTCCATATTCCAAACTAGGATTCATACCGCCATAGACATTAACGCACCACGAGCCGTTAAAGGCAAAAGCAGCGCGCTCATTAGAAAAGGTCTGCTCTGCGGTCTTATTAATCATCGTAACTACCCCGGTACCTAAAATACCTTCATCAGCCAACTCTTTAAATAAACCAAATACCTTTACCCAATCTGGATTAGTATAGGGCACATCGCCTCTAATTGTAGCCATGACCTTCTCTTCGCCCATAATATTAAAGGCGTAGTTGGAAGCAAAACAATCTATCATCCAGACTTCGCCCCAGCCGCTGACAAAACCCTGTATTCCCGCCGCCTTCAGCTTCCTGCCGGCCTCAATGAACTGCTCCCATGTTCGAGGGGGATTATCAGGATCCAAGCCTGCCTTTTTAAAAAGCTTCTTATTATAGACCATTTGTATATTCATCACATCTATGGGCACGCCATATACTCCGGGCTGAACCGAGAATTCATTGCCCTCTAAGAATTCACTTACCGCCAGAGCCTTGCTAAAAAGAGACTCGCGCCAGGCGGCATTATCTTTATCCATTTCTCCAGATAAATTAGCCACGTGGCCAGCATTAACAAAAGAAGCAAAATCCCGCTTATCCGCTAAAATCCCATATATATCAGGAAGCGTCTGCGCTTGTGCCGCAGCACGGACCTTTTGTGAATAGGCATCAGAAGGAGCATAGAGTTCAAAATTGACTCTCACTCCCGTAAGCGCCTCATATTCTTTGGACAGCTCCTGGAATACATCTTCTCTATCAGTCATCCAGTGCCAGACCATAATTCTTTTTGAAGGTTTAATTGATGCTGATTGGCTATTTGTGGAGGATTGTTCTGTGCAGCTGAAAAAACTTAAGGAAAATAAGCCGATAATGCACATTATTAGGAAGGACTTAAAATTTGAGGGATGGAATCTCCGGATTACGCTCTTCATTTTCCTCCCTAAACGAGCGCTTAACTTACGGAGTTAAAAACGACGTAAGTTATTTGCGCGAGTTAACCCTTGACATCTACCTAAATAAATTATATGAGAAAATGTCAAGGATGAATTCAGACATACAATTTACGTTCACTTTCTGTTTCCTGCATTCCGTAAATTGTGTCTTCATGTAATTAATATATACCTTTACAAATACTATATTTTCGTTCCTGAGTAAAACCAGCCACCCACTATATATTATATGGAATTACGAAAGGTAAAATAGTTTATCACAAGAGGTAAAAATAATCAAGAAAATATTTTTCCGCTATCTTTATTGCACTTTTAATAGGATTTACCTACAGACTACAGGGGGCTAAGCTTGACTCCTATCCCGCTACTGCTTATTTAGGAGGGTACTTTTGGCAGAGAACAGGAATTTCGAAATCCCTGCCAAATTTGCGTCTTACCCATTTTAAGCGCCATTTACTAGACTTCTTCTATCTTCACAATTACAACTTCAGACCATCTCATTTAGAAAATCCTACGAACACATACCTAAACGCAAACACTTCTACGTTCTCATGTCTTCGTGGATCCACCTCTAATCTTATCCGGCTAAAAATAGACTAGTGACTTAGAGGTTAGAACAGGTAGGTGTTACTTCCTGAGCATCTTCAAAACTCTTGAAAACGCGATCAGCCGTGGGCAATCAAAAACAACGCCTGTCCTACAATTTTCCGAATTGATCTTTTCAGACCAAACCACTCTGCCCTTTAGATTAATAGGATCGAATCCATCTGCGATATCAATCCATACCTCTAAAGGAGTTTTAGGCTGAATCTCCGTCTTACTCTCAATGCCGACCCCTCCAGCACCAATATCAGCGCATACGCCTTCGCCTCTGCGTCCTACATTCAAATTGCGAAAACGAGTCGGAAAATTCACTCTAAATCTAGAGAACATGCGATGTTCCTTAGAAGTTTTCGTCGACTTTGAGCTATTTTCGCTTGTTGTCCCGTTAGATTTAAAGCGGGGGTATACCATTACTTCACCTCCTCAATGAGCACATCACTTACGGAATACGAAATACGAGGTAAGTGATAAGTGCGAATTGATCCTGGACGTTTACCTAAATAAATTTACTTGGGTTGATGTCCAGGATTTACTCGGACTCATAACTTACGTTCGCTTACGTTCCGTAAATTGTGTCCTCGTTATAAGTATACTACAAGAAAGCGCTTCCTGCAAGCTTTTTTTTAGGAATGCAACTTGCTGCATCTCAATGCTTTCCCGATACTTACGACTTCTGGTTTATAATATGTCTTTCTTTTTACTGTCCTTCACCCTAGTAATATTTTATAACAGCCTACTCTAAACAAAAACTTTCAATAAAATACTCCTATGCATTTCTGATTACGTAAATGAGCGCATCACTTATGAAACGTTAGTGAACATAAGTGATAAGCGCGAATTTATCCCGCACATTTACTATCTCGTTTATCTCTTTTTATATCCTTTTTAGTATGAAATCGTTCAGAATACTAAAAAGGTGCGGGATAATTACCGAATTATCGGTATCCCAAAAAACACTCTCATAGGATTCAATAGCTCTAATCTCAACATCCAGTCCTTTAATTCAGCATCATAATCTCTTCTTGCCTCCATCTCTCTTAGTTTTGCCTCAACTGCTTCTTCATTCTTCAAGGGCGAGGAGCCACGAATTTCAGTGAGCGGCGACGAAGTCCTTGACCGAGCTAAAGGCAAGGTCAAGGGCGAAGAGGAGTTTTCGTATTTCGTATTTCGTGGATCGTGATTCGTATAATTTACGAACGACGAACAACGAACAACGAACGACGAATTGAGGGGCGAAGAGGAGTCGTCTTTGGAAGGCCGAATGCCATAAAGCTCTTTGGCTAATCTAACTACTCTTCTTCTTACTGACAAAACAACTTTTAGCTTTTCATGGATTGCCTCAAGCTGTCTGTTAAATTCACTAGGGTCCAATCCAAGAATAGAGGCAACCTTTTCAAGTGGCTCGGCATCATAGTAAAATCTCTTGATTATTTCTCTTTCTCTCGGCGTAAGAGTCTTTAAGGCCACTTCTAAATCACCTCTGAGCACTGCTTCCATAGCCGTATGTTCTGGTGAACGACCTTCATCTCGAATATTCTGTTCAAAACCTGGATATAAATCATCGAATAAGATTTCCCGGCTTACGCCTTTTATAATTGTCCTGATACTCCTTATTGAGGGGCCAAAGAATTTAAGAATATACCAAGCCAATCTGCTAAATTTCTGTTCTAAATCCTGGTAAGTAGCATTTTCGGGTAAAGCTTTTACCTGTTCCCTGACTTTATCAAAATCTAACGCTAAGAGCTCTGTTAATACAGGTAGTGGTTCTTCTAAAAATAGAAGGCGCTTAAGAAGATAATCATAGAACTGCTCAGGCCAATCTGACCTTATCTCCTTATCAATGATGCTTTTTATTTGGTAATAATTAGCTCTTATTCCCTTAAATCTTATTTTCGCTTCTTTAGAACTCAAATTTGTAAGCGCATATTCAATCCCCACTATCGCCACTCCTGATTCCTTAATAAAGTCTAATAATTGAATAAAGAATCCCTCTACCTTGGCTACAGGTAAATCGATATTGTTATATTCCAGCTTCTTAACCCAACCCAGGCTGGATAAGGCGCTGTAGAGATGGCCTAAATGGGATATCCCTGCTGCCTTGGCTAAGGCAATCTGATTCGCATTGCCTATATACTCCTTCCACTTATCTCCTCCTAAGACCCTTAGGAGTTCCTCTACCTTGGCTACAGGTAAATCGATATTGTTATATTCCAGCTTCTTAACCCA
>CAZFPS010000004.1:21974-46019 GCA_964520705.1 uncultured Planctomycetia bacterium
TTCGCATTGCCTATATACTCCTTCCACTTATCTCCTCCTAAGACCCTTAGGAGTTTTTGTGCCTTAGTGACCTTTATTCTTCTTTTCCTTTTTTTGCCCAATTTTTTTTCCACCGGCGAGGAGGAACGAAGTGAGGACGAAGTCCTTGACCGAGCTAAAAACGAGGTCAAGGGCGAGGAGGCACTTCGACTTCGCTCACTACTTTCGCGAACCACCGACGAAGTCCCGGGCGCCAAAGGCGAGCTGGAGGTGGGGGAACCAGATATTCTCTCAACCTTACCCAGATAATATTTTTGAACCGTAAAGTTCGATCCCCAATCTCCTACTTCTTTTAATTTGCTTAATTTAAAACCATGCTCGCTTAATGTTGATTCGGGAAAATCACATTCATCTCCACATAAAAACCCTATCTTTTTTAACGCTTTGGCGATTTTAGAACCTGCCGCTGGAAAGAATAAATCAAAAAGTAAAGGAAAACCGAGAGATAAAACAAATCCTTTCACGCTATTGTCTTCTATCTTTAATTCGGGATCGTGAAAAAATTGCGGGACAAAGCGGATATTATTTTTATTTTCGGGGCCAATCTTTTCTAGAACCTCTTCGACACGCTTACAAAAGGAATTCTCAGAACCAAATGTTGGATCTACAGCTATAACTCTGATACCTCGCCTTGCCAATTCTACCTCAACGAATAAATTATCTCCTGAGCCAATAGTTACAATTAAATCTCCTTTTTCCACTGGCAGCTTATCCACAATGCCTCTGGCTACCTTAGAGAAGAAGCTTTCCGGATTATTCAAAGATTGAAAGATCTCGCTCCTGCGGTCTGATGCAGCCTGCTGCCTCTTGAAATCATCAAAAGATCCATACCCCCTCAAATTCGCCCTCTCCAACGGCCCGTGCATATCTGGCCAAGGTGAGTAGCGCCGCTCAAAACCGCTACCGCGCGGGTTGTCTAAGGGAGAATAAGACGGATCTATTCCCCTCAATCTATCGGCTGAAGGCGAGCTGGAGGCTTCTCCTGGCCTTTTTACTGATCCTCCCAAATCGATCTCAATACCAACTTCAATTAATGCCTTTTGGACATATTCATTTACTCTTAAGTCAGGCGGCTGTGAAGCTTCAATTGGGCCAAGTAGATTATCAAGATATTGCTGTAAAAAGTTACCGCCATCACCACCACACAAGTCTAATAGATCAATATGTGTTGATTTTTTTAAGAATAGTTCCTTCTTATCAAAAATCACCATTGGTTGTAGTTGACCAATGCCGCATCTGTAAATAATGGCTAGGTCATCAGAAATTTCAACAAAACCCTTCACTAATAACTTGATAGCCAACGGCATTAGACCCCGCTCTTCAATAATTTTTCTTGTATAACCTTTTTGTCCTGGATTATTATTGACAGGATCAAAGTATTGAATGAAGGTTATATCAACAAGATAACTGCGTCCTGAATCCAAGAACGTAACAACATCAAATCCGTGACCCTCTCCTATTGAACCAGCGAATAGTTTATTGTGTCGGTGTCTTCTTACAACTACTTTATGATTAGATTGAGCCTCCAGTCTTCTTGCAACGTCTCCTGTAGCATCTCCACAGCAATATCCCATTCGTTCGTAGCCTAGTAATTTATCATCTTCAAAATCCGGAACCATAGATGAAGTAAGATCAGCTCTAATGAAAGCAGTGCGTGTCTGAGCAACAATTTCTTTAAGGAGCGATTCTTCCTCTATCTCTTTCTCTCCAGAGCTATACCCCGCCACGCACAAAGGAAAACTGCCGTCGGGTAAGATGCTTCTGTCATACGGATCTATTACTATTGGCCTGCCGAATTCGCCGGTCTCATTAAAGAATTCATTCCCCATCGGCGAGGACGAACGAAGTGACGACGAAGTCCCGAGTGAAACGACGGGCGAGGAGAACTTTGCAACCGATGAGGAAATCATCAAGCTTACCTCTCCTGCCTCAGCAAGGAATACATATGGACTTACTTCATTAAATACCAATCCCTCAACGCCAAATCTCTTCTCACGAAAATATTCTTTTAGCAGATCGTACCATTTATGAGCATGTGCTAATACACTTTCAAACTTTGACATTAACACAAAAGGCAATCCTAAACTAGCGATTATTTCTAAATCCCTTCTGTGGTCATCAAGCTCACTAAATTTATTATCGTTGGGGCCAAGGAAACTACCTACTAACACACCTGCTCCCACAAGCTCTATACCGTCGTCATTAATAATCGTTATTTGACTATTTCCTCCAAAGGTACAACTGTCGCACTGGAGGCTGTGCTGGAAGAGTTCTTCCATATTCGCACATGATTGACTACCGTATTCACTCTTAAGATACTCTACTCTCTCTTCTGTCTTGTCTACTGCATTTCCGTGTAGGACTTCTGGTAATGCTAGCGCTACATTTCCATCTTCTTTAACATTAAAAATCAGAAAGAATTCCCTTGAGAAGAATGTTTTAGTATGGGTATTACTGATAGCAGAAGTATCAAAAGCATAAGGCTGGCCAGGTTTAAGAGGTAATAGTCTATCAAGACCCCATACTTTGACGATAAAACACCAGGGATTAAAGGGGTTAAAATCAGCAATGTTCGTTGTGAGCCAACTACGAACCGGCGAGGAGGTGCGAGTTGTGGTAATAATATTTGCGAGCAGCGACGAAGTCTCGCGCGCCAAAGGCGAGCTGATTAAGACATTTTCTCTATCATCTATGTCCATAAACATCGAATCATCTTTCTCAATCACATCAAAAATTACCAACTTAAGTTTTGTGGTCCAGGAAATCTTATATGTATGACCTAAGTTGTTTCTTTTAAGTTTGATATCAAAATTTTTGGCTACCCTGGGAATTAATCCTAAACCAGTCCAGCCTAAGAAAACAATCTGTCCCTGATTTTTGACTACGCGAAATACCTCTTCAAGTGAATCCCATATCCGCTCATACGACTGTGCTAAGAAAATATCAGATAAAATTAGAATCTTATCTACACTAGAAATTCCCAGGGGTAGACCTTCTGAACTAGAGCAGAAATCTCTCTTCAGTATCCTCAAATTGGTTAATTCTGGTTCAACAGCCTCAGCCAATTCTATCGCGCGATATACATTTGCGCAATTTGCCTCCACTGCAATAACAGTTATATTCTTGTTCTTATCTGCTAAAGCTATTGCATCTTCACAACGGCCAGCACCTAAATCTAAAACTATTTCTCCATCTTTAAATGGTTTAATTTTATTCAAAAGTTTTTGTTTGCTATCATTCAGGCTACTCCGTCTGTAAAAATCATAACCTTTACAAATATCGTCAATGTGCGTATTAATGCGGTAGCTATCATTCATCACTTCTGCAAAAAGCTCCTGATATTCTGGCTGTGCCTTTAAATCTACAAGAGTAAGATAATCGCGTAAACGCTGTCTTTCTAAATCAGAAAGTTCTTCGCCATAATCAAATCTGCGTCTTAATTCTCTTGCCTGCCCTAAAGTATCTTTTGTGTAAGTGCTATATTTAAGAAGTAGGTCTTCTCGGTATTTTACATGTTCATCTGAACCTTTAGTTCTTTCCACCGGCGAGGAGGAACGAAGTGAGGACGAAGTCCTTGACCGAGCTAAAAACGAGGTCAAGGGCGAGGAGGCACTTCGTCTTGGCTCAGTGTTCTTCGCGAAGTGTCCTGAGCAACGTCGAAGGAAGTACAGCGACGACGAAGTCCCGGGCGCCAAAGGCGAGCTGGAGGAGGAGATGGAATTATTATCATTAGAATTACTACTCCCGGGCCCCGTCAAATTCGCCCGGCGCAGAGGAATTCCCAAAAACGCCGAGGCCGGATTTTGCGCAATATACCGCGAGCCTCTTTCCGGCAAGTAATCAAATGGATCTACAGGCGGCATAGAAAAATAGTGACAGGCACTATTTCTATTTTTCTTCTTCGCTTCAAACAGGACAATCTTAATTGTCCTGTTTTGCTCTATTGTGTGTGTTTTAATATCTTCAAAACCTAGATTTTTAAGAACATTGTTCAATCTTGCCATCTCTCCTTCTTCTTTATCATATTCGATAATATTCTTTCCTTTCCCAAGCGGAATAAAAGCAGAGAAAAATATTTTGCCTCCCTGTTTAACCTTCCTGGACCATTCATATAGTGAAAGATAAGGCGCAGGGCTGTCTGGCAAGACATCTACAGCAATTGCCGCATCCACGCTTTCATCTTTAACTTCCACAATAGCAAGAGTATCCATCTCAATCACCTGAGTATTGTCGATCTGTTTTAGTGCGGGTATTGTGTTTCTGCCCTTTAACTCAGCAAGATACAACTTTTTGACTTGTTTCGCTATTTTCTTAGATAAAGTACCTTCCCCTGGCCCAACTTCAAGGACAGTCATATCTCCCTTCAACCTAAGCAATAGCAAAACTTCTTTCTCAGTACTGTTGAGTGATACTTTTTCATTAGCTTTTGAGGAATTGTAATGCTCAACCAGAACTCTCATTAAAACCTCTTCAATATGCTTAGCTGGATCAATAACAGCTCCTTCTTGCTTTATCATTTCATCTTCAAATGATACTCCGTGTATATCTCCTGTTATAAGTGAAGAAATTGCTTCATCTCCGACAGCAACCCTGTTATCCTTCTTAAGAGTAACTTTGTGAGTTAAATATCCACAGGAAAGCACATATGTTTTTGTTAGGTTCTCAATGCCATCAAAACGACCAGTACAATCAGTATCATAGTCTCTATCGACATAAAATCTCAACCTGAATAGAGAGCTTTCTTTATATACATCTCCAACATCATCGGTTACCTCAATGTTCGGATATATAAATTTCACCATATACACAAATGCCTTCCTTAATTTATTATTTTTTAGTATTTCACTTAACGTGTTGTGATCGAAATAATAATTGATCATGTTGAGCTCTAAGCATTCAGGTTCAATCCTTATTAATGTTGCTTTGCCCCGTATGGGGTTGATATTGAAAGGGAATAGGGTGTAAAGGATTTTGATTAATTCGTCGTGGTATTTTTCATCCACATTTTCGACAATCCAATTTATCGTATCTAATACCACTACATATCTTGGCTTCTCAATATCAGGTGATTTTCGGATAAAAACCTTCTTTATAAATGTGGATAAGCTTTCTGATTTTATGAAGATTCTTAACAAAATCAAATACCACGGGAATTTTGAAACTGAATATGCATAGTATTCTGTTTGATAAAAATCACGGCAGATATTTTTGCCATAATCCAATCGAGCGCATAATTTTTCAAACCAACTCACCTTATAATTCCTATCCCACGGAACTAATTGGCCCATTCTTCTATTTATTTCATCCAAATAAACAGCTATTTCCTTATCCCGACTCAAGAGTTTCTTCAATGCTTCTTCATTAGTTATATAATCACTTAATTTCTTTCCAATAAAATGCGGCCAAACACGTTTAACTAAATTGGAATAATCCATCGGTCGTCTATTTTTGATTTGGTGCCTGGCACTTTTTTCTGATAAATTATCATCTTCTGAAAGCGACGAGGAGATGAGATTTTCATCACCAAGATTCTCGGGATTATCTGTCGGCCCCGTCAAATTCGCCTGGTAAAATGGGCTGGGCATATCCTCCGAGAGGGGCGAGGAGGCGTGAGAAGGCGAACTATTGTCTGGTTCATAATGCCACAAAAGGCACCCTTTGTCATAATACATGACGTTTCTTTTTTTCCATTCCCCTCCATTAAAAGGCCTGCGATAGAATTCTTTCAAATTGCCCTGGCTAATTTTTCCCTTCATACTCTTAAGGTATTTTTCTCTAATGAATTCTTCTGTAGAAGCATATATTTCAGAAATACCAATCTCTGCGGCTAATGTTATTATGTGTTTAATGGCGGCCCTTGCCCAATCGGGATAAGGCTGCCTTACCTTCAATGGTTTTATTTGTCTAAATCCTCTGCTGGGCTGAATTTCTTTTATAAGAAGACTGTTTTTACCTTCTATTAATATGACAACTATTTGTAATTGGCCAAAGGTACCTGGCGAAGGCAGAAGATAATCCCCTACAGGCAAATCTAATATATTCAATTCGGGATGTTGTGATTTGAAAGTTGCTTGAGGCTCGACATAAAAAATATCAAGATCTTCATAATAAGCTATTTCTGCTTTTATTTTCAAATCACCGTAGCGCCAAGAAAATTCAGGTTTTTTTGAAACAGCCTTTATTAAAGATTGTTGTAAGTCATTCACCGGCAATATGGAGAGGGGTAAGTTATCAGCACTATGCCACGCCACACGTATAGTTCCAACGCCAGGCACATAAATAAATCTCGGGCTATGATGCGGCCTGCTTGTTCTTGAATTGCCGAATTCGGGAAAACCATTGTCAGGGGCTAAATTCTCCGTTAAGGAATTACCGAATGGATCTTGGCCTCCCCAATAATGCGGATTCTGATTAGAACCACCCCCAGAATTTTCAGATTGTCTACTAAAAGCCTGGTTTTCTCCGAGTGGGTCTGGATGAAAATGTCTCCTTAATACTTCGTATATACGCATACGAGCTGTCCTTACTGTAACTAGGGATACTCTAAATGTCTCCGCTATTTCTTCATCTGTGTGGCCGTTAATATACATTATCAACATTTCGCAACGACGCTTATTAGTGTCACTCAGGCCTTGAGGTTTTCTTAAGAAATCTATTATCCCACCTAAAACAGTATCTTCTTCAATCCACTCTATTTGCGTAGTTGCACCATCACCACCTATATTTTTCTCAAAAGGCAGTTCTGCTCTTGTAGTCGCAGCTTTGCTCGTTATAAAATTTAGAAACGTATTCCTCATTATTGTTGTAAGCCAAACACGAAGTGGCTGTTTTAAAAGAGGATTTAGTTTGAATGCATCACTATACATCGAGGCTCTTAACAATGTCTGCTGCACAAGGTCTTCAGGCTCAAGTGCGGGCACTCTATCACTTGCCTTACCATTTAATAGGGATTTTGCGTAACGCTGCAAGTCCTGAACAATTTTTCCTATATCTTCTCCAGGGCTTAAATCTGATAATACGCCGTAGTCAGAAACTCTATGCGTTCTTTGCCGAGATGGTAATATATCTTTGACATCTCCCTCCAACTTCGCCACGTGTGTGAGTCGAGGACTACTCTGCCTACCCTCTGAATTTATTTTTAGTTCTGCGGCAAGATTATCCCATTTAACAAACAATTCATCCAATTTAGGATATCGATGGAGATTTCTTGTTATAAACGGCGGAAATTTCTTTTCAATATCTCGTATAAGTTTTCCCCTTTTTACCGTAGGCAAAACAGAATACGTATAAGTCCTGAGAATCACCCTGGGCGTTGCTGAACTCCTGCCTCTTGCTGGAAATGAACGAGAATAAAAACTGGCCTCAGGCTCCGAATCCGTAAAGGCACACGCAAAACCAAATTTTCCGCTTATTGGGCCTTCAGCAACTCTAATAGATATCGTGGTAATCCAAATATCTTCGCCTAATACTCCTTTCCCATTGGGCCAATCTTCATACTTCGCAGAGACCTGTTCAAGAATATTATTCATTCTGCATAAACACTCCTGAAGATTAAGGCCTGCTGTATTCTTCTGCCTATACCCCGCCACGCGGGTTGTGCCTTTGCCAAAACGATTATGCGCCCGGGAAGTTCCGAAAAGCCGCCATTCAAATTTATTTTCCCATAATCTTTCTGTCTCATCACCTATATACTTGGCTTTGTCTGACCCTAATAACCCTTCAGGATCGGGATTATCTACATCCACCGGCGAACTGGTATTATCAATTTTTTTAAATCCTCCTGCGTACGCATCTGTAATCCGTACTTGAATTCCCCTTCCAAAATAAAAATTAGAATTAACTCCCGAAACAGGCTCATAGGCAACCACTAACATTAACCCTCCAAATCCGGCTTCGACAATCGTAACGGGTATCGCCTTGGAAAAACGGGAATCATGTAAGATGACACGCTCTCCTACGTTAAATCGATATCGCAGATCTTCAGCAGGTAACAAAACCCTGATACGGGGATCATTGGCCTTCAGAAGCCTAATAGTGCCTTTTGCTGCGGTAGCAGCAGTACTGTCAAAACGAGAACTCAGCATAATCGCCATAGCTTCGATTATTCCGTTTCCGCTTTCCGGCTCAGAAAGAGCAACATGCATCATGCTATTGAAAATGAGACATTCTCCTTTTCGTGGAATGCGTTGTACGAACCGGTGTTCCCTGTAACACTTTCCGGATTCGTCTATTCCCGGCAGAGGAATATTTTCAACGCCTGACTTCGGTAGCGCTAAGGCCTCAGGTGAATCATCGGATACCGGCGGAACGTATTCATAATAGTAAAGTTTGTTCGAAAGTTCGAATTCGCTATATCCCGCTTCCGCAAGACACCCCCAGAAATTATTACCATCGAGTATGTGATAAAAGTCATCAATGCACTCGCGTATCATTGCTACATCAAGAATCCCTGTCCCAAAGACAACAGGATCGTGTGGAACCATTCGACCGGCCATAGCTCGCCCGATGATGGCATAGCTCCATATCACTAATTTTGGGTCATCATAGACCCATTTTGCGGGTATCGGTATATCTCTGGCATAACAAAACGCCTCATACGATTGCCCAAGCCGTGTCAATCTATTGAAAAACGCACCTCTAAGAGTCGGCCTATATTTCTTTTGGAGCGCAACGGCTATTGATAGTTCGAATTTGGCAAATTCTTCAAAATTCAAGTCATCTTGCTTAAATCCAGCAAGTTTAGCTAATTCTAAGAATCTTTTATATTCCTCGGTATGGATTCTGATAAAGGCGTCATTGTAGGCATCATACATAAAAAATCCGCTAATTTCATCCATCATTGTTTTAAATTCTTCAGCTTCATCTTGTTTATTATTTTTCGTTAGCCCTTGGATAACTGCATCAATAAATGTAAGGCTAATCCTACTGACAAAAGAGACTCTCGCATCTCTAATGGACTGATTGATAATGGTCTTGTCGCGCAATATTCTTTCGGCGATAACGCTCAAAACACTATCTCGAGTATCCTCCTCCACCGAAGCCTCGTCCGCCACTTTCAGTGGCGAGACGGGCGAAGCCTCGCGCGCCAAAGGTGAGCTGGAACCGCTCATCAATACATATCTATTAGGTAGCAATCTTCTTAATTCATCAATTCTTTTCTCTGTTATTGCGAGTCTAGGTAATTCAACCTCACTTCTTATTCCTGCAAGAATTAAATGATAGTTGATAAATTCTTCTATTTCCCTTAAGGAAACTTTTGCTTTAGTTAAAATCTTTCTAATTCCATCAATTATCTTAAACAGGGTGGGTGATATTTCTGGCTCTACGTGCTGTGCATCTTTTATAATTCTATCCATTCTGGCAGAATGCTCTCTGTCAAGAGAAAACGGATATCTCAAAAATTGGGCGCGACCTGTAACTTTTCTGTTTTCATCAATAACAATCCGTGATAATCTCCCATAAAGGTAAGTTTTAAGTACAACTTTCTTATTCGGATCATATCTGGCAAGACATTTGTTTAACTCTCTTCTAGTAACATCAAGACATCTATCTAAATCAACTACTGAGTCTATGTCAAAGGAATGTATAACAACTCCAGCAGCATATGGCCAGAAAATTTCCTCCATTCTTTTCATTGCAGCGTTATTACCTTTTTTAATCAATAAAATCATAGCTTGTTCTTGGGAAGACGATATACTTTCATGACTAATCTCGTCTGCACCGAGAATTGCCCTTACTTCTCTTTTTGAAGTATATGAGGGCTTCCATTGTGAAAACTTTTCTTTAATCCTGGCTACTTGTTCTGAGAGTCCATAAATTTTTAATTTACGGTTTAACGTTGTCTTTAAGATCTTGCTTGTTTTGGTAATACTACCTCCAGTATCAACCAAGGCATCAAGAAGTTCGGAAACCTCTTGTTTTATTCTTACTAATTCTTCCCTTAGATTATAAATTTGTATTTTTTTGTGTAATGGAGGTGCGCATATTCCTAAGATCTCAGCTGCTTTGGTAATATTACCTGCTGATTTGGTTAGGGCATTAAGAATAACATTTCTTTTTATCTTATATTTTTCTCCGAAGAGGCTGTATCTTTGAATTCTCTTGGATAATGCTGTTCTATACATACCTAAAATCTGGGCTGCTTCATTAACATTTCCTCCTGATTTGGTTAGGGCGTTAAGTATTTCGGCGACTTCTTGCCTTATTTGTCGTAGATCTTCCTGGAGTTCATAGGTTATTCGAATCTTATGAAATAATATTACTTCGTACATCCCCAGAAGCTCGGCTGCTTTTCTTTGGTTGCCTGCTGATTTGGTTAGGGCCTTTAGGATTCGAGAAACTTCTTGTCTTATTTGTCGTAGAGACCCTTTAAGTCTATAAGTCTTAATTCTCTTTAACAATTCTGACTTAGGCATCTTTAAAATCTTGGCTGCTTGAACAACATTGCCTCTTGACTTTTTGAGAGCCTTTAAGATTCGGGAAACTTCTTGTCTTATTTGTTTTAGGTCTTTTTGGAGGCTATAGGTTATTCGAATCTTAAAAGATAGTGTCGTTATATGCATCCCCAAAATCTCGGCTGCCTTAGTCTGGTTTCCTCCTGATTTGGTTAGAGCATTGAGAATTTGAGATGCTTCTTTTCTTATTTGTCGTAGGTCTTCTTGGAGATTATATTTTCTGATGTTATAGGATAATGTCTGTTCATCTATACCCATTCTTTTGGCTGTATTGTTAACATTGCCTCTTGATTTAAGTAGGGCATTGAGAATTTTAGATACTTCTTGCCTTATTTTGATTACCTCCTCTGATATATTGTATTCTTTAACCTTTCGAGATAATACTTTTTCGGACACACCTAAAATTTCAGCTGTTTTTCTTTGGTTACCTCTGGTCTTGATAAGTACAGAAAGTAAGCCTTTTTTAGTTAATTCTATTCCTCTTTTTCCCACCGGCGAGGAGGAGATGTGAGTAATATAAGTACCAGTTCTTTCGCTGTAGGCTACTGGCTGAGGCAATGAAGGTGTAAGGTAACCCAGTGCTTTTGCTTTATCATTGGTCATATTCTCAAATTTTACACTAAAGCCTTGTCTGTCGATCTCGTAGGGCAAGTATCCTTTTAGCTGGCCACCGGTTTTAGTGACGATTTGCTCTACTTCTTGAGGATTAAATATTTCAAGGCCCAAGCGTTTCATAAATGAATCGAGATGTGCTCTTCCCCCTTCAGAGAAGACAGCAATTACGCCTCCATCACCACCTGCCCCCAGACAGATTGCCGACATGGAAATACCCTGCTGGGTTTCTTCATTAATTGCTTTAAAGAAATCTCTGGCGTAATCGGAATAGAGGCTGATATTGTTTGCTAAGAATCGTCTTAAGTTGGCTACTACATAGTCATTTAACTGATTGAACTGTTCAGGAGAAGGCTTCTTGCCTGCTTCTTCAATCTTTAAAATGGGTTGTAAAGTACCTTCTATTTCTTCTGCATTTTTTTCTGCAAGCCCGTAGGTGGCGATACCGATTCTGTCGGCAATGAAAAACTCATCAAGCAACTGTCGCTGGGGTGGTATCTTGCCTCCAGAGTCTCCTTCTGCTACCATTTTTGCAAAAAGTAAACAACCTGCATTGCGGGTACTAACATATCCTCGCGTACCCTCATTCATAAGTTCAATATTGTGAGTACGTGCTCCTTCATACTGCATATTGCCGTAGCGAAGCAGCTCCTTAAATAAGGCTGCTCCTGCTGGATAGCGAATGATACTCATCCACACACCATTGACCGTAGAGGCTGCACGGTGGGTCATCTTCTTAATAATATCTCCTACTTTTTCGTAGCGTACACCAGGCTGGACTAAGAACGTATGTCCTTCAATGAATCGGTAATCTTTTTCGGTCTGGCAGGCTTTAGTAATAAAGGCAGAATAAGGATGATATAAGAGCTCATGGTTTGCATCCTTAAACCCTCCTAACCAAGATGCTCGGTTAGCTCCGCCTAAGACTGAGGCATAGGCTTCCTGGCCTCCTGTATATCCTTTAAGGACTCTGTTTTCAGTTATGGTGGATTCGGCAATAATTTCAGCCAAAGATAAATTTACCCCACTTAAGATACTGCAGATAGTGTATAAGCCTACATTACTGGTACCAGAAGTTCCCATACCCCCTGCTGAGGGAATCCTCTCTATACCTCTACGCTTATCGCCTGGATAGTAAATGTCAAAGGTAATCTTTAATCCTGTTAACTCAAAACGATTCCGGGATATATAGACTACTGCATCTGGTTGACCTCGAGGTGCTCGACCTTTATCTAAGATAATCTTTTTAGTAAACACTCCTGGCCTGGATTCAGGAAGGTTATGAATACGGGAGATATAGATGGTCTTATTTGCTTCGTTCTCAGGAAGTGCTTCCACTTTAAACCGTGCTCTTAATTTACTGGCAAAAATAATGGTAGCTGGAATCTCCGATAGACGTTTTGCTCCTCTTTGTGTAAGTAATTCTTTCAAAGCCTGAAGGTCTTGGCTTGAGCCAAAGTCTAAGCCTCTTAAAGGACCCTCCCAGATTATTGCCCCAGCCCTTCTAAGAAACTCTCTGACCTCTTTGGCTGTTCTTTTGGGGTCAATCGGGGCCCTATAGGTTACGGCCTTTTCACCGGTGATACCTTGCAGAATAAAGTTGCCAGGATCTAACAGATGTCCCAGAACATTAGTAGCTCCCACCGGCGAGGAGGCGGGGGTTTCATTAATGTCATAAATAGGTGAGAATAAGGATATCTGGTAATCCGGTAATCTGGGACTAGATAATCCGGAAAACCGGGAATCCGGAACAAAAAAGTCCCGTCTAACCAAATATCCGGATCCCCCAGTCACGGATGACCGGTTAGCCGGATGAGCTACAACCCCCACCGGCGAGGAGGTGGTTCGACTTCGCTCACTACTTTCGCGAACCACCGACGAAGTCCTTGACGTAGTCAAGGGCGAGGAGGAACGAGTTTGTCTATTTATAAAATCCAACCAATCCAATACTTCTTGAGTGTTAGTCCATACTAAAATGATACGTGGCACATCTCTAAGATGATTAATTCGTGTCTCCTCTGTATCTATGAAGTCGTAAACTTCGTATTCATTGACAGATAGAATTTGATTAAAATATTCATTATAACTATACCTCTCATATTTGAAAATTTCTTTACTATCTGAAGATCCATCTTGTAAATCCATATGCCAATCAGTAGCGTCTATTGGAATGAATAGTATTGAACGCCTATTTTCGCTATCAATAAAAAGACCTACAATATTTCTAAATGTAGTATAAAGACACAATCTTACAGCGACCCCTCCGAGTATTTTAATATCTCCGCTCTTTATTATTGCTTCTTTTGCTTTTTCTCGCACTTCACCACCTTGTGAAAAATACACAAACAAATTCTCTCCCTTGATAATTCTTCTACCCGGCTCACTGATTTCAGGAAAATAAGCACTAGAATCACAGACTAATCTCTCATCACTGCAAAGACCAACTCTAGTTGCAACTCTAATATCATAATAAAGCTGACCTACGCCAGGAGGAAATTTATCGATTGGAGGAGAGTGGGTCATAATAAGTGTCGGCTTTGGATTAAGGTCATACTTTAATAAATTTATGATGCGGTTCTCTAAATATTTCTTTATTCTTTCTTCATCAATTGGTGACGAAGTTTTTGGGGGAAAATTAGACACAAATATGTTGTCCTGTGCGGTCCTGACATCCGACCAAAAACGCAGCACAAGCTGAGGATCTTGATAATTGCAGTTTGAAGCAATTTCTATTTTTTGATCAAAGTAGACACTATATCTAAGTTCACTCAAGCTTAATGCATATTCATAAGACTTTACTAATTCTCGATGTGGATGATCAAATTCATATTTATAGATTGTGCGTGCTATGTGTTCAGGTGTGTCTCTAGGTAAAGGCCAGATTAGTTCAATAGGATAAAAAGAATCCATATCGTCATAAAGTATTAAATTGATTTCACATAATTTTTCCTCATCTGCAACCACTGCTTCCTTGAAAGTCTTAATGATGTCATCAATCGTATCTAACAGACAAATATAAACATGCCCTCCTATATTGACGAAACGAACAAATTTAGTCTTTGTAAATATATTATTGAGCCAATTTGATTCTAAACTTACACCAAAAGGCAATATTTTAATATCTTTGAAACGAAAATTTCCGACTAAACTTATTATCTTATTTGATTGTCCCGTTCCTGCTGTTGTATCATGAACATCAATAAAATAAAACTCTCCTTTCCCCACTGGAGAGGAGCTGCGAATTTCAGTGAGCGGCTCCGAAGTCCTCGACGTAGTCAAGGGCGAGGAGGCGGGATTTTTCTTTCCTTGACTATTAGAATCTGGCTTGTGATTCACTAAAGCAAATTTTCCTTCTTCCGGTGTTTGCAGCAGGAACACCTCAAAGCCCTCTTCCTTAAAGGCCTGAATAAATTCATTGTTTTTCGACATTAAGCCCACAAAGAAAATTCCTTTATCTTTTAAAACGCGGCGGATTTGACATGTAACAGCCCTATAAAACTCACCCCGAGTCTCGAATCCCGTCTTTACTATTCCAGCAACAGGATTGCTGCCGAATTCGCCGGTCTCATTAAAGAATTCATTCCCCATCGGCGAGGACGAACGAAGTGAGGACGAAGTCCTTGACCGAGCTAAAAGCGAGGTCAAGGGCGAGGAGATGGATTTTGTCACTTCGCCATTCCAACCAATCTTAATATCTTCCAAGGCATCTATTGCGTCAACATTAAACTTCCCTAATACACTTCTTAGTTCTTCCTTTAGCTCTTCTTTGATAGGCTCAATCAAAACACCCCTATTTCCAACTGTTACTTTTGCACAGCTATAACATTCATATTCTCTTCCACTGCTATCTTTAATAATTACCGCTTGGCACTTCTCTATTCGGATAATTGCTGCTTTACCTTCATTTTGTTTGCTGATTACAGGCTTCTTTGTTCCACCACCAAATTCACTTGGACCATATAAAACAATAACTCTAATATCACGCAAACCTCTACTATAGAGAAGTGGTATGATGATATTATTTAATCTCTTGTCTGTCTCATCGCCGGGCATTATTGGCTGATTTTGATCTGCACTGTTTTGATAAACATGCGCCATATTAATAAACTTCTGTCCATTAGCATTAACGGCATGAATGGCCAACATAGAACAGCTTGCAATTGGGTGTCTAGGGGGTGTTTGTAATATTACCTTTTTACCATGAGGAATTGGTAGTAGGACGAAGACATCTGTTCCTACAGAAATAAATATTGTTTCATTTTTTATCTCAATGTCCCCATATCTTATGCCTGGATATGCTTCTAATCCCGGCAAAAGCTCTAAAATACGTGGATCCACATTAGGTTTTAGAAAAATATCAAAAATATCTAAAATGTTACCACAAAGATCATTATTGTCAAAACCTAAACTGTCCTCATCTTTTCCATTTCCCACCGGCGAGGACGAACGAAGTGAGGACGAAGTCCTTGACGTAGTCAAGGGCGAAGAGGAACTTTCCCCTTTTACAAGAATAGGTCTGCCATATAGAATTGATACTTCCTGTGGTCTAATTTTAGCCTTGGGTTTGGCTCTTATATAAAGGCTGTCATCTTCTACAGATAGTTTTAATTTTAATTCCTTTAATAAGTTTTGTAATCTTATATCTGTTGCTTGCCAATCAATTTCTCCTCTATGCTTTCCTTCAGTTACAAAGCACACTACATATGCCTCTTTATCTATTATGATCATTACACTCTCGAGCTCTGCTAGAAGATTTACTTCACTACGCAAACGCCATATATTGTCTTCAGCGAAATTTATAAACATAAGCATATTTCTCTTCTCTAAGACATCTTTCCAAAGATGGAATTCTTTAGGACTGACGGTCCCTGAGTTTGTTATGTTCATCTTGCATTCTTGGACCATATCTATTACGTATTCCAAAAGCGCTCTTCCCCAACCTCTGTCCTCTGCTCCAGTAACATCTACAATGTTAACAACAATGGTATTATGACTATTAGTATCTAACTCAAGCTCCAAGGAAACATTATTACGGTACGTTAATCGACTAATAAATGATGCACCCACAAATCGCCCCTCTTGGCCAACGAATAAAGAATATACAAATTGATTATCCGAGCTAAATTGTGGCAATAGCATTAATACGCCTTTTTCGCCATATAGATTAGTTAATTCCAGCTCCTGTTTTATCTGACTTAAGATTTTTGCTTTTTTAGCATCTGGCGTACCACAGACAGGGATAATTAGCTTTGAAGACTTGAGTCCTATTTTTACTAGTATCAATTTTGCGCGTCTCGTTTCTACTGGCCGATGCACATGCACTAACTCAAATTCTCCATGGTGATATATATGCTTTTTATGCTTTTCCTTTCTGTGCTTTCTGCGAACGCCCTCAGTATTTTCTATTTTCATTTGTTCCCATTCAACAATTTTCCAGTTAGAACTTCTCTCCCCTTCATCAAATACCACGCCCAATTGACGAGCATGTATATAAAGAACGCAACTGGCATCAGGGTCACTTGGATCGAGAAAAAGATACGAAGACCTTAAAAATCGTCTGAATGTACTGTATCCTGGATCAAAAAAGGCATTGTCCAATTTGTAAGGCATAACTATCTTTCTAGTATCAAACCAAGCAGGATTAAACAAAATCTTATTAAAAACTATGCCTCTAACCGGCCTAAATAAATCACCCAGAAATACACAATCCGGATCCAATCCATGCGCCTCATAATTTGCACGTGTAAGTGCTACTGCTTCATCATAACAATCTATGCCATAAACTTCAGCCGCGCCTAATTGATGTGCCTTTATCCCTATAATTCCACTACCTGAGCCCATATCCAAGACAACATCACCAGGCACGATAATCTCCTGTTGCTCTAATCTATTTGCAAATGATTCTCCCTTTTGTCCAACAAAATTTTGGGAACCATAGTGATGCGGATCCAATACAGCAGAATCAACCCAAATCTTTCCCCCTATTGTAGACAGATATCTTTTTCTCCAATACTTACTCTTTTTTACATTATTTAGTTTAATTGGAGAGGAGACTTCATTAGTTGAAGGTTCGAGGAATATATTATTTCGCCTTAAATATTCGTCGATCTGCGCTTCCGTTATGATTAATTCGTCATTGGCTCTGTATTCATGAAGTGCTCGAAGAACATCATCTGAAACACCGTTAGAGACAAAGACAACGCCATTAGGCAGAGGATCTGTATCGAAAAATCCCGCTAGCCTACGAATAAAAGGAGCGCCTTCGCTTCTGTCAAGCGACATGCTATAAAGAATATCGTATTCCGAAAGTGCTACTTTAAAAGCAGTTGCTGCTCCTCCTCTTTTTTTAGGACCGTGAGTTCTAATATAGGAGACTTCCTTCAACCGATCATCGTTATAGAAAGAGTCTAAAATCCTGCTTCCTTTCATAACTTTGGTAATAATGAATGGCGGTCCTATAGCATCAACTTCTTTCCTTTTGTGAATTGTTAATTCTGTTAGGAGTTCACCTCTCTCATCAAAGATAGAAAATACTCTTACAGAAGTGTGTCCTCCGTCAACTAACATCTCGCTCTTTCTGGCCGTATAACGTCTTTCAGGATCAATATCTGATCCCAATACCGGCGAGGACGAACGAAGTGAGGACGAAGTCCTTAGCGAAGCTAAGGGCGAGGAGGAGTGCAGCGACGACAAAATCCCGAGCGAAGCGAGAGGCGAGTAAGCTGCATTTGTAAAGTTACTAGAAGTTACTAAGGGTTGTTGAGTGTCATCAGAAGTTGCGCATCTTAAAGCAACATTAGGATATTTTCTTAATATATCGCCGTAACGGGTTACTATATCTCCATTAGGCATAAGTAAACGACTATTACCTTGCGGCGTGCCTTCAGTGGGGAATGTAATAAAACTACGATCATATTTCTCAATTGGAAACTTAAGAAATCTTCCTGTGTATCGGGTAGATAATAAATTCACCAATTCTTTTGGACATCCAACAATCTGAGCAACAACATCTCTTACATCTATATTCTGGCTTATTCGTGTAAGGCCGTGGGCACAATAGCTACGGTTCTTTCCTAATATATTCCAAGTGTACCTCATATTTTCGATGAATTTCTCCATGCCCCATTTTCTTATCCTTCTATTGACGACATTAATATTAAGACAAAACTCAATATGCGGATACATCTCTTTGGTTCTTCTTAATGCACCTTCTCCAAAAGTACCAATCTCAACTCCTCCTATATTCATAATTCTACGAACAAAAGGAAATTTCTCTAATACATGGGAGTAGTCCCTAACATAAATAAGATCATGATAATCAGACATAGGATTAGACAATAAATCTGTACCGGCGTCTTCTAATATAATGTGTTTTCTAGTCAAGTATTCCCAAATATCAGCTATCTCACAAATCCAAGGCCACCCCATACTTTCTGGTTTAGATTTCTTTTGGTTAGCCAAACAGAAATCACATAGAACAGTACAACCCTCAACAACCCTAACCATAGCACCACGAAGATAAAGCTCTATCTTTTCATCCCTCATTCCTCTAAAATAACTCTCAAACCAATCAAAGGGAGGATTGTTTAAAGTAAGAAACACATCTTTTGCTTGGGTATAGCCGCCTCCTCCATTAGAACTACTCTTTAACAATTCTTCTGCATCTCTTATACGCGCTGTGCCTATTCTGCTCAAAGGTACAGAATAACTTCTTATCAAAGATATTTTCTCTTGAATTTTTCTAATTAAATCTGATTCTATCGCTGGTGAGGAAGTCCCGAGTGAAATGAGGGGCGAGGAGGTGCCGCCTGGTCGGCGAAATGATTGAGGGAATTTGAATTTTAGGCTGTTAATTCTAAATATAGAAAACTTTTTAGAGGACTCTATTACTTCTCGGACTTCTTCACTGGTAATCTCCTCACTATTTTTAAATTTCCTTACCAGCTTGTCTTCTTTGCCTTTAAGCTTAAAAAACGATTTCGTTTCAGCTAAGTACAATAATTCTGCATAGTATCCTGGGCCAAGTGGTTCTTCCCAGAGTTTAAAATTTATGTAATGCTCCTTGGCTAATTCAAATAATTTCTTCCCTGGTTCAGTCCATGATGACGTATTTTTTGTCAATAACGATGGAAACTTTTTACGCAAAAAATCTAACTCGTGTTCTTCGATTTCATCTCCAGAAGCATTAGTCAAAATATATATTACATCTATTACAAAGAATAGGGCCTCATTCTGAGTATCAGCTTGAGATACTTGTTTAGACCTGACTTGCGTTACATAAGGCCTTCTGACTTTTGCTGCATAAGGCCTTCTGGCAAAGAAGCTAATACATCTTAAGGCTAGAACAGCTGCAATCAGGCTAAAAATGTTGTAAGGTACTGGATAGAAGATAACGAATATAAGAGTTGTATATCCTATTATTAGTCCAACTAAGGGCTCTAGCCATTTATGTAAGGTAGCTTTATGTTCTGGCATACGTGAATCTAATGTGTCTGCTATTTTTTTTGCAGAACGTATGTATTTAAACAACTTGAAGTGATATTTTATTAAATATACCAACATTACTACCAAAATACCCATTGCTATATAAACATACAAATTAATTGCATATGCAGTAATAAATACAAAGCCAAGAAATAGAGCTATATGTAGAAAGATTAAAGCCAATAAAATGAAACATTGACTTTTTATAAATTGTAACTTAATCTTGTTTGCCTTAAATGTTTTTATTGCATCGGTATAGCCAAGGTAAGTCGCATTCTTCAAATTACCGAAATATTCTGATATTTTCCTTACATCTCTTTTTATAATTAGAGAAAAGATAAGAATTGCTGCCACACCAATAAACCAGTAGATTACATCACCACCAGGCCCTTTTAGGATAGTCTGGAGCTCGAATGGCGAGCTCACAGACTTAAGGTAAGGATCGGTTTTACCTAGGGTTCCCAACACACCAACATGTCCAGAGGACATGTTAGGTGTCGACACTAAGGGTTCCGCCTGCGGCGAAACCAAGAACGTCGAAAGGGCTTGGGTTGCAAAGTCCCATATCCTGCCACGGAAGGTGGAACTTTGCGAATAATTTAAAAATTTCTTAGTAACCTGCCACGCCTGCCCGCCAGATCTTTGGTGGCGGGGAAGGTAGAAGCCTTGCGAAAATCTATCCGCCTTCGCTGAAGTGCTTCTACCTTCAGCTTCGGCGGATAACCCTCCGAAGCTCAAACACGAAAGTATTTGAGCGAAGGAGGGTATATTTAAAATCATTGGGCTGGAGATTATTTGGGATTTGGGATTTGATATCGGCGAAGAACTTTTTTCACTTTCTGGTAATTGTGGAAGTTTCCAACTAAACTTCTCCCGCGCATCTGGACTTGGATCGCCTCGCCACACTATAATAATAGTCTCTCCATCTGAGTCTAAATAAACTTTAGTATCTTTTTGCCTTAAACCTTCTCCCCAGTGTTCAATAGTCTTATCTTTTGCACCTTGCCTTGATAATTCAATAAGGATGAAGTGTTTTAAGGCCTCACTTTTATAAAACTCTTTCTCTTCCTTCCCACGGACTATAAGGAGAATAAGCTGTAGTGCAGAATCATATTCGCCATCTCTTCTGTAATTGGATATCTTCTCTAACGAAGCCTCCGTCCAATTCAATGCAGGAGGTTGCTTAGCCTTAATCCTTATGTTGAATTCCTCCTGCCTACCCTTTTTCTCTCCGCCAACTGGTGGCCACTCTACTACAATTTTGAGGATTACCGCATCTGCCGTTACTTCTTTGTCTTCTAAGTGAACTTTGGTATCTTGGATATTATATAAAAGTGCATCCATTTTTCTAAATTCTTCTAATGACAACGCACCTTCTTCTATTCGAATATACAACTCAGCAAGAATACAATGCCTTAAAGCAAAGTCTTGAAAAGATGCAAATGAATTTACTAATTCTGGGGAACGGAAACGTTCTGGCGCTATTTCGTGAAGAATTATCCAAAGGGCCTCTCTCTGGGCAGCTTCAAATTGTTGCAAATCCTCAATAAGAGGAAGGATTATTGAATTTAAAGAAATATTTATAGGTACAATCCCACCAAAATGTTTAATGATAAGATTAGCTAATTCAAAAGACCTATTGTAGAGTTCTGTGGCATCACGTCTGCGATGTAATCTTATGCATAATTTACCCATCTTTTCATAATGCTCACACAATGTGGCAAGTTTTTTCTGTAAAGCGTAAAACTGCCCCCAATTTTCTTGTTTTCTCCAATTGTATTCGCGTTCAATATCTTGTTCTAAATCAATTGCTATAATAGCACGCTGGTATAATCTCTTTTCTGCCTCAGGGAAGCCCTCTGGGGAGTAGACTTCAAGCTGATTATCTTCAATTTTAAATTTAGATTTCCAATCTTCATCTCCATCCTCATCTTCATCCTTATCCTTATCAAGTGTTTTTTGTTCTTCTGAAGGAGGAAAAATCTCTAATGCCAGCACATATTCCTCTCTGGAAGTCTTCAATGCTTTTTTATCACCTGCGTCCAAGAATCTGGCAAATTCTCTACGGCCACGATATAACAAAATTTGCAGAAGTAGATTTTTGGCTTCTTGCTGAAATGAAATAAAAGTATCACCTTTAACCTCAAGACCCTCGAAATTCTTAACCAATTTCCAAAGCATATCTCTAGTTCTAAGTATGGGCTGATGCTGCTTACGTTTCTTATCTTCTATTTCTCTTCTAGAATTCAACATTCTTATTGCATCGTGATAATATGTTTTGAACAAGTTTAAATATTGCCTTAACTCTGTCTTTGAATATCCCCCCAATCCCTCAGGTTCACAATATTTAAGTAGTTCTTTCGCCACATCAGAGACCTTTTTGCCTGCCTCATAATCTCCTGCGTGACAATAATTCATTGCCAACCCTAACAATATGAAAAATAAATCTGCATTTTCTGTTTCTTTTATTTTTTCTAAAAAGCTTCCTATATTTATATCTTGTTCTTCTGGAATTTTAAGTAAACTTTTTAATTTTTTAATTTTCTCACTTATAGATGTTTCAAAAGGAATCTTGATTAACTCGGCTATCCCTGAACTATCAATAAAGACAAACTCTATTGTCATTTGGCCTGTATCTGAATTTAATACTGTTCCTTCTGAACCCTCTATCCAAGGTGAAGGCGTAACTAAAGCAAGAACCAGCGTTAGGTCTTTTGTGTCAGTCTTTATTAAATCTCTCTCTCTAAAGAAACTCCTCTGATGCAATTGGCCTGCCTTAAATGTGCGTTCACCTGTAGCAATCCCAGCGTTACGCATATCAGCTATCTCAGCTGACGTAAATTGATTTGACAATTCTCTATCTCCTACTTGCCGATACGTTCCATCTGGCTTAGGAAAACGCAGTGCTTCAAAAGGCAAAAACCCACCTTTCATTTGAAGGCCTAGGTCATATGCCTTTACACCCATCCAAAATGCGGTTCTTCCCCTAAAAGCACCCATAATACAATCAATCTTTCTCTTTGTCTGAATACCTTCTTCTGCCTTCTGTTCCAAAAGACCAAGTATACTCAAGGAATCATCGCTATCAGTAGAAATTACTTTTACTCCAGCTCTTTCTAACTGCGCTATCAAATCTTTATGTCGTTCTCTATCTGGTACGAAAACCCTTAACTCTCCTACTGGTTTTTCTAAAGCTTTAGCAAGAGGCTCCATTTGCCCTGATTCTCCCGGACGAAGCTTTTCAGCATCCACTCCTTTTGGCACAATCATTACATTAACATAACAATTTTCTGGAAAGGGCGTAACTATTGAACCTTCTGGAGCAAGGCAGGCCATAAAACCCACACCTGCTGCCTTTCTTATCTTTTCATCAGAAATACCCCATGCGCCGATAAAGTCAATAAGAATCTCAATGGGATTTTCTCCTGTATCTTTGGCTTTACCTATACGTTCTTCCAATTTAAAGCCAGGCGTTGCGCCCCAGCCTTGCCCTGGATCAAGGATTTTTGCATTTAGCCACTCAATTTTTTCAAGTATCGGCTCTATTAATTTAGCTATGCTTTTATAGAGATAGTAAGGTGTAAATTTATTCTCATTATTACCAATATACCTCTTAGCTTCAATAACTAACATATAGAGAAAATGATAGATATCAGGGGCCTCTTCTCTAATATTAAAAATACCTTTTCGATACTCTCTCCTAGATTTATTTCTTTTGGAGCCGGGGGACAACGTTTTAATGCTAGGCATTCTAGCTTGTGGGAATACAGCCATAATCTTAATTTCCTCTCTAAATTGATCTCTCCAAATAGCATTAACTATAATCCAAAGCAATCCTATACTGATAATGTTTATGATGGCAAAAAGTATGGCAAAACCTAAAGCAAAACCTAAAGCGGACTTTAAGAAAATGGAAATACCCAATATCTGAGCTAAAAACAAGGCGACCGCAGGAGAAACAATCCAGCTTAATATAAAGAAAATCTCCGGAATAAGATAGAGGGTATAGGCAAATATTTTGTTTATTATCTCTACTATATGGCTCTTTATGTTCATCCAACCAGGGTTCAATGGCGGTGATAGCTGAAACCGAGAAAGATAGACTATCATATATGCTGCCATAGCTTTTTGAACAAGCTGGGGATAATAAGTAAGGTTATTCTCATTTGCCTCCCAGATCATTTCTATCTCTTCACCTACTCTTTTCCTGTGTACTTCTGCAAAGTTTATTTTGGAATTATCTTTACAGGCCTTAAAAAAATGTATTGGTTTATGTGGGCCTTGTTTTCTATATTTTTTATATTTTGGAAAGAAATATGCAATACAATATCCTTTAACATACTTAAGATAAGCCTTTCGCGACCACAATCCCACTGGTATAGCAAAATATATCACTGTCGAGATTACAAATAGCCAATACTTGCCAAGCCCAAGAAAAGGACTGCCAACAGGATCT
>CAZFPS010000005.1:0-41169 GCA_964520705.1 uncultured Planctomycetia bacterium
ACAATCTAAGGGAATGCTTCAATACGAAAGTGCGAAATAATCCTTGCATTACTGTTCAATACTACATATTGACACCGTGGTTTCATTTGCTTATAATAGAACAAGTAGGCTTATATAGTAACAAAATTATATCTCCAACATTCAACAAAAATGGAACCATTAAAGAAAATCATCAACTCCACAAAACATACAATATTGGCAGAAGAAACAGAATTCGCCAATACCCCCTTTAGGCGCCTCAAGGGTTTGCTTGGCAGGACATGCCTAGAAGAAGGACATAGTCTGGTTATCAAGCCCTGCAGTTCTATACATACCTTTTTTATGCAGTTCCCCATTGATGTGATATTTCTGGATAAAGAGAACAAGGTAGCGGCTCTAGCAGAAGCTCTCACGCCCTGGCGGTTGTTTGGAACACCCCTAAAAGGTAAATTGGTCATAGAGCTACCTTCCGGAACAATCACTAGAACTAAGACCTCCAAGGGCGATACTATTGAAATAGATTAAACAAACACCAAACCTATAATTATCTTAAGCAAAACTTGACAAATCTATGTTATTAGGGTATAATTACTATTGAAACAATGTCCAATCTGATAAGATAGATAGCATAACATATTGATAATTAAGATATAACATGTCGTTAATGTCCAATATCTATTATGGGTTACTTGTATAAGCTTAAGCCTGCAGTTGAGCGCTTTATTATTATCCAAAAGCGTAATAATTCTTCTTTAAGCAGCAGAAAGCTAGCGGAGGTTGCTAGTAGTAAGTTTAGTTTTAGTATTTCAAAATCTTCAGTTAATTTACTACTTAAGCAAAAAGGCTTGAGTAGTCCGGTTGGCAGAAGGACCAAAAAGCGTATCAATATTCAGGGTGAGATTCTGCACGGAGGATTTTCGATTCTGCAAGGGGTCGATTATAAATTAGGCATTTCTAACATAGTGGCCAAAACCCTATTTGATCTACAGCCAGGTGCTTCGCGAAAACTATTGGCAGACATGGAGAATACTATTCAAGCGCTTGCAATATTTAAGTCAATATTTGACATAACAATCGAGCCTACAAGATGTTACAGAAATAACGACATTTGGACTCTGGTGGGTAGTCGGCCTTCAAGATCAGTCTACAACCAAATACTCAGCGCAATTGAAAAGTTGCAACTCACTGCAGATGATATTGTTACATCAATTACAAGATTCCTGACGCCTGTCTCTGGGTTTAGATTTCAGCTGCGAGACAACAGTAATTTTTTTATTGATGCTGAACTGCAGTCCATATGGAGTACGCCAATAGTAAAAGGGAGTTTTTATACAACATATGGTAGGGCAATGAGTTATGTAGACAGTTTCTTTGGTGAGGATCAAATATTGCCCATTTTTAATGTGCAGGGTTCCAATTTATACTCTCCGGAAGTCCTGGATTTTATTTCAGCCCTAAATGGACAAAACTTGTCTAAGAGAATCAGAAATATTGAGATTATAGATTACGAAGGCAATGTCATAGAAACGAGGGCAGTCGAAAACCCGAATAAGAGATTTTTCCTTCTGGGATTCTGGCCTTGGCAGCTGGAGACGATCCCGGTATTCGAGAGAAAGCCAGCTGGTCATAAACTGACATGGAGCGATTTTGGGACAGAGCATTGCTATCAAATAGAAGAGGTAGATTTATCTCAACATCTTGTGGCGCAAGAGGTTAAGTATTTGACGCTCTTGCTAAAGAGTAGCCCGCTAGGTGCAGTGAAGGTGGGTATCCTTACAAATATGCCTGAAGATACAATCCATAACTATTTGTCGACGAAGGAGTTATATCACTGGATACAGCCTGAATCTATGTACAAGAAATTTATTCAGAGAGTTAAAAAACCTCCTTTGATAGATCTAACTTTACAGCCAGAGCAATTGGAAGCTGCAAAAATTAAAAATTCTGAGAATAATTTGGATAATATTTTCGCTACATTGGCCCAAATTATTTTTCATCAATTCCAGCAAAAAATCCTACCGGATAGTTGTCGTTCATGGAGCCAGCTTAAAATCAAAGATGTATTTTTGAGGCAGAAGGCGATTATTAAGAGAAGCAAAGAGTACTTATGTCATAACATATTGATTGATAACGAGTTATGTAAAGAAAATGATATTAGATACATCTGCAATCAGCTCAATGACCCCGGCTTGATGGAAAGTCGTTCCAAGCTCCCCTGGTTTTCGTACACCAAGAATCATCCTAACACACTGTAGTCACAAGAGAAAGCGCTACCAAAAAAATCAGATTTAGCCTTGACTATATATTATATATATGTTATAGTTTTAGTGCAGAAGGATCGGAAACGAAAAGGTAATCCAGTAGTAAATTCAAAGTTATACTGGAGCGCAAAGCCACGGGACAAAAAATTGTATAGCCGAGCTGCCGAAATCCGAGATAAGGAGATTGGTAACTCGGTTTTCTTTTTATAGCCCATGAAACCAATGAGAAAAAATCATTTAATAGGCATGAAGTTAATAATAAGTTTTAATAAGTATTTAAGAAGTACTTATTATTATTTTTTATTTATGATACATGGTTCTGTTTTTGTGGCTAATGCCCTTGCTCTGAAAAAGAGAGTAGGCCAGTCCGTTTTAGAGTATTTCCTGCTGTTTACAGTTATTATTGTTTTTACGGTTATCGGGGTATCTACATTCTTCCCAAATGTACGGGCTAGTTTTAACAGCATTCAGAATGCGGCAATTGAAAGGATAATTCATGCTGGCAATAATTAAAAACAAGCTATATTTAATAGGTCCTATGGATAGGGCAAAGATAAGATTAGGGCAATCCGTGCTGGAATATACGATTTTAATAAGCGTAGTTGCGGCTGCGCTTTTGGCCATGTCTCTTTATGTGCGAAGGGCGATACAGGCTAATTTAAAGACCATTGAATACCAGATTAATTTGGAGTCCAACACCACAAATTGATATGAAGACAGAAGAGCTAAAAACTAGATTTCACATACCCACGATCGCGCTAAGCAATAATAGCGGACAAATTATTATTGAATATGTGTTGATGTTTACAGTGATAGTCATAGTAATAGTCTTTGCAGCCACGCACTATATTCAGCCATCGGTTAATAAGCTTTTTAGAGAGACATCTACGGTTATAAATAACATCGCAGATGATTTTGTAGATGGTGCTTATGATTGGTTCTAGGAATCATACATACGTTATACTAAAGACTAAAAAAGAAAGGGGGTGAAGGTAGATGAGGAAGTTGAGAAAGAAAAAAGGCCAGAGCACGGTGGAGTACGTTATTGTATTTACGGCTATTGCGGCTGCGATTATTTTTGCGGCTACGCAGATAATTAAGCCGGCGATAAACTCAACCTATACAGAAGCCGCAAACAGTATCGAAAGAGGAGCTACTTACTTTGGTAATAGTATAGGATTTGGTAAGATGTAGCTAATGATTATTCTTTATTCTTAAAGGGGGTGACCAGAGATGTTTAGATACTTAAATAATAAAAGAGGTCAAAATACAGCGGAGTACGCAATATTAATCGGTGTTATCGTAGCTGCAGCTATAGCTATGCAGATTTATGTCAGGAGAGGAATGCAGGCACGTATAAAGGATGCCGTGGACTACTCCATGACAAATCCAGGCTCGATATTCAACACCGCTCAGTATGAGCCAGAGTATATGAAATCAAGTTATCAGACGACTTCTGAATCTGAAGGTTATGAATCCATGGCCATAGGAGGAGAGGTTACCAGAGGTATCACTAATGAATTCACATCCAGGACAGGTTCATTAACATACACCAATACCTCTAGTTATTAATTAAAATTTTTGTAGTCTAATTAATAAGGGGGTGAAACAAATGATTCGTTTATTGATAAAAAAGAGAGGCCAGAGCACATTGGAGTACGCCATACTGATCGTTGTAGTTATTATGGCCCTCATTGGCATACAGGCTTATTTAAAGCGGGGTATATCAGGAAGAATGCGCGATTCAGCAGATCAAATCGGAGATCAGTTCAACCCGGGGTATACCACGTATAATTATTCAACTAGCACATATGCTAAAGTAAATGAAACAGTCGAGGATGGAGCTACTACTACAACGTATCAGAATCAATGGTCTGAGCGCTGGGGCAGCGAGACGGTACACAACATGGCGGTAGAGTGGCAGTAAAAAGAAGCAAATACCTCTGCCCAATTTTATTTATTAGTAAGTAATACATAGCTGGGTAGAGTTGGCAAGAGGAATGATAATGATAAGATTACAAAATAAAATATCAGAATCCAAAACAAGGGGCCAGAGTCTCGCAGAGTATGGTTTGTTAATCACTGTTGTGACTGTGGCCCTACTTGCCATGCAGCTTTATATGAAGCGCGGTATACAGGGCGTGATTAAATACAGCACAGATCAATTTGGCAATCAGGAGTATATGGAGACAGATCCGGAGAAGGTTACCATAACGCATTCAGTTATGCAGTCGATTGGGGATAACGAGAATAGGTTTATGCAGGAAGGGACGGCCAGCGGCTTTATGACTACCCTTATAACCGACATGAACACGACCACAACCGGCAACACCACTTATTGGAAAGCAGAGGAATTGTAATTATGGCGAAACGCAATAATTTATTATTTATTAAAAACAGAAATGGACAGACCTCAGGGTTGGAGCTGGCCATATTCATCATCTGCCTGGTGATGGCACTGATCGCTATGCAGGGTTATATATTGCGTTCAATACAGGGAGGATTGCGGCACTCGTCCGATAAAATAGGCGGCCAGTATGATCCAGAACACACATTTGTTAATTTTACGACTATCTCCAGAAGTGACATGACCACCGAAGTAGTCGTTGATGTAATAAGAGACATAGTTAATGGGGACTCTATTAATGCCACGACAACAGTTTTTACAGATTTGGATGAACAGACCAGAACAGGCACAGAAATTGTGGGGGCTTTTTAAAATGTTTTGCAAAAGATTGCATAAGTCCGGAGACAGATTAAGTCACAGGCAATCAGGCCAAGCTCTGTTAGAATTGGCTGTGTTTGGCTCTTTAATATTAATGGTATTAGGAGCTATAGTTAGTTATGGGCTTAGATTTAACTTTCAGCAACAAGCTGATATGCATGTATTCCGCAAGGCCCAGGAGTTAGCCATGAAGCACGATAATGATAACCAGCCATATGGTTCTTCTTCATACACTGTCGTACGGGACAGACATTTACCCGATGCCTCAAATCCGTTTGGTATTGGCGGGGTGTCCCCGGTCATGGCCTCAGCTAGTATTACCAGAGACAACAGGTTGGATGAAACAGCTATGGATTACGACGGCCTGCCCAAGATGGTTATAAATTTCCAGAGCAGCATAGATGGCCAGTTGGTGGAACAGGAAAAAGTGTATGCCACAGCAGGATTAAAAAATCAGATAGTATGGACAGGATTTTGGAGCGATACTTATTATGAAGAAGTGATTAAAGGAAAGTATGGCTTAGTGTATGGCAGCGTGGGCAACTGGTGCGAATACAGGGGTGAAGATGAGTGGGAGAAGAATTGCAAGAATAAAAGAATTCCTATTAGAATTCTTGATTCTGTGGAGGGAGAAGTATTCGATTATGAGAGCGCTGTGAGCCAGGCGCGATTGATAGTAGATCAGGGTTACTGTGTCTCTGAATGTGACAGACAGAGAAAGGCCGGCGAGGATTACGACTATAGCTGTGACAGCGTTTGCAGTTACCCTATTCCAGCTCCTTGGTATGTAGCCGGAGCATACGAGCATCCACAGACAGGGGAGTGGGTCTTTCCTGAAATAGACCAAATGTTAGTATATCCTGGAGTTGGAAAGCCTATACAAGCCCTGGGGCTTCAGCAGGATTCTGTTCAGCACACAGAGACTGATTTTAGATTAGATAAGAGCGAAGACGATGATGAAATCAGGACTACAGACAATGTCTTCTTTAGCACGGTAACCACCAGGAACTTAATATTTAACGACCATCTATCACAGCCTGACGCGTGGAATCAAGGCGGTGGTTTTGTAATAGCAGAAAGAAATTTGCAGGTTGAGCAGGTAGTAACGAATACAACAGATACCAGGAGTTTTACTTGGGAGACACCATGGCAAGATTAAATATATATAAATATAAGAGAGCGCAGACGAGCCTAGAGACGACACTGGCTTTGATTTGTGTTTTGATATTATTATTTGGATCGATAAAAATTTTTATCTGGTTTACGAGCAGAATTGTGCACCGGCAGGAAGATTATGAACTAGGTAGAGCAGCTGCCGGTATGATTGGAGAAGACCGGGAAGGAGTGTATGTAGATGAATCGAATTATCCGCCACTTGATATCTTCGGCGAATCTAACTGAGAGCGGTAAGCTGATAGCTCAAAAGATTCGCAAACTATGCCGGATTTTTCTGCGCAGAGAAAGCGGCAGTTCTCTAAGTGTATTTTCTCACTTAGCCAGAAATGTAAGCGGGCAGATAGCCACTCTGCTTACGCTGGTTATAGTGGTGATGCTTATAATGGTTTTGGTTATAGTGAATATTGGAGATATTTCGCTTAAAGCCACAGCTGTGGCCAATGCCGCGGACGCAGGCGTGCTCCAGCTGGCTTCTTCGCTTAGTACAACCGCAGGGACGATGTCAGATGGCCTTGGTGGGGGAATTAAATTTTGTAAGAAAGGCGGCCTATTGGCTGTGGTTTTAGCAGCTATTCTTGCTATAGCTGCTGTGGCAGTTGCGATTTTGAGTTTTGGAGTAGGTACGCCGTTAGCTCTTATGGCTATAGGTGCGCTAGCTGGCGCGATCGGCGGTTTTGTCGGAGGGCATATTATGGGATTGAATGCAAGCGGGGTTTGGGCAATGACCCTTATGGGCGCTAACATTGGCATGGCAATCGGAAGCGGCGCTAGTATTTTTGTTAATCCTGCAGGACCAGCAGCAGCTGCAGAAGGAGTCGCTGGAGCAGGAGAAGTAGCAAAAGAAATGAGCACATTGGCCAAGGTATGGAAAGCCATATCGAGCGGCTATAATGCCACTTTAGGCAAACTAGTAAAATTGGGTGATGGTTTGATATCTTGGATTAAGTTAGAAATAATACAGCCCGCAGCAAGCTTTGTCAAGACTATCCCTGTAATAGGAAAGATAGGAACGGTCCTATCAAAGTTTTTTGGCGCTAACATACTGACAGGTTCAAAGGAAGCAATAACACTAGGAGAGGCCATGAGTATGATGGCATTTGGTGGTGATGCTATTAACGCCCAGGCCCAAGAACAGCGAAGTTCTATTTCGAGCGCAAACAAGATGGCGGCTGCTTTAAATAGGCTACCTGAGAGGGATACGTTTAGAGAAGGAGCATTTTTAGCAGCTTTTTCTAAAATCGTAACTGATCCTAGGACTACTATAGATATAAATGATTCCAATAATAACGGCAATACAGATGAAGAAATTCCTTATTTTCAATTCTGGTGGGACGTACGAACAAATTTGATTGAAGAAGTTAAGACGGATGCTGCGGCTATTATAGCACCTTTGATCCAGAGTTTCTTCGGGAATGAACTAAATGGCCTGAAAAATGATGCTAACAGTATATGTATACCCAGCCTATCGCGCGTAGATATAGAAGGTTCTAATGGAGAGATTACCGAGCTATGTAGTGTTTTAGAGGATCATGGTTATGAAGTGTCTTTTTGGGAACTGGGTCCAACACAAGCAGAGATGGATTATTGGAGTGAGTGTATCGAAGAAGATCCGGGATGGCCAGATTGCGATGAGGATTATCTTATAGACCGTGGATACGATGGCTTGGATCTGGCTATAGATGAATACGCAGATCGCATAGTGGTTGCTGAGACTCAGGATGATGAAACTTGGAATACTCTTGCTGCCACAGCATTTACCTCAACACCATCTTGGCTGGAATGGTATTATCAAGATCCAGAGGCACCAGGTTACGATCCGGAATTCGATGTCTCCTTTCCTTACATATTTGGTAAAATTAGAGATGGTAATTCTGAAATGGGTTTTCAAGGCATGAACGAGTGGATACAACGACTAGAAATTATTAAAAATTCTCTTCCAGATTGTCAGTATGATCCAGTAACGTTCGCGATTACAAATGCGCCTTGCAAGAGCCCTCCTGGAGTTTCGCCAGCTTATTATACAATTGACACAAATCCCGATGATGATTTTCAGCCTGTATATAACCGTATAGCCCAGATAATAGGCATTGCAGAAGATTTCAGCGCTGAGTCAGAAGATTTTGGCAGCAATCTAAAGAGTGTCTACGATGCCAATCTTGGTCCTTTAGATCAACTTGCCGGTGGCCTGAATCCAGCGACTTATGACTGGACAGATAAACAGGGCGGTGTGCATAAAGTAACAGTGGAGACAAAGTATTTCCCAATTCCTGAAATAACAAAAAGAAAAAGCGGCAACTGGTTATGTAAAAAGACCTGCTGGCACCTTAACAACTATTCCGATAATGGGTCCAGAACTCAGATCAAGATTATCAGAGAAGATCCCAGTGAAAGAGCAGTAGGCATATTGGGTTTCTGGAAGACCGGTAAGATAGAGAAGTCAGCCAGCGCCTCGTGGAGCTATAATAGTCGACCAGAGTTAACGAATATGCCATGGTAGAGAGAAAAGGTTATAAAATGAGATTAAACTTAAAAAATATACGCGGGACAAAAAAAGGAATATCCATGCTTGAATATGTCACCGTGATAGTCATAATCGTATCGGCTCTATTGGCCATGAGGTTTTATTTAAAGCGCTCCATAAGCGGCAGTTTTCGTAGCTCAGGAGACGCGTTTGGCCAAGGCAGGCAGTATGAGCCAGGCGTAACAGTAGAGACTAAGAGTTGGAATTAAAATGGAAGACACTATTTTAAAATTTACGATTTTCGTTTTGATCATAGGCTCGGTAGGAGTTCTGGCCTCTCAAGTCAGGCAGCTGACTACATCTGGTTTTAAGGTGTTTACCAACTGGAGATTAAGAAAGATAGAGAGCCAGAGGGTCAATTTAAAAGAGATGATGCTGTTTATCGATCCTAAAAAATTAGTCTTATTTAATACAGTATGCCCCATAGCCTCGACTGTGATACTGGCAATATTTATGGGCATAAACTTCGGCAGCTATGTCTTAGGTGGAGTAATCGGTTTGTTTGTAGGATTTCTTATCCCCAGCTTGATAGTAAGGAAGATGATTGTCAGCAGGAAGCAGAAGTTTAAAGAACAGATCAGCGACGGCCTGATGATACTCTCAAGTTGTTTAAAAGGCGGTTTGAGTTTGCTCCAGGCGATTGAGGCGCTTGCGGAAGAGTTGCCTCCTCCGATAAGTCAGGAGTTTGGTATGATTTTAAGAGAAAATAAGATGGGTGTGTCTTTAGAAGAGTCTTTCGAGAATTTAAATAAGCGGCTTCCTTCTGAAGAGTTGAATTTGCTTACCACAGCTATATTGGTGGCCAGAGAGACGGGCGGTGATATCACACAGTTATTCACTACCTTGATTAACACGATCAGGGCCAAGATGAAACTTATGGATAACGTAAGGACTTTAAGTTTGCAGGGTAGGATTCAGGGCATCGTGATGTCGCTTCTGCCGATAGTGTTTGTGTTTATGGTCGTCTCTTTTCAGAAAGATTATTTTGATATCATGTTGGGTAATCCCACGGGCAGGATGCTTTTAACTGCGGCAGTGATTTTAGAAGTTATAGGCGCAATTTTGATTAGGCAATTTAGCAGGTTGAATATATAGGGGAAGATTATGGATATAATTGCACAATTAGTTCTGTTTTTTGCGATAGTGGTCTTCGTGGCCAATGTCTTAGTCATGATGCTGTCCTCTTATGAATTAAGGACAGCGATTCAGAGAAGATTAAAATTAGATTCTTTTGGCAAGGAGAAGAAGAGGAATTTGCTCACTACCATCTTAGATCTATTTGTCCCGGTAAATTACATGCTGGTCAATAAATTTTTTAAGAGACACAAGATGGAAGAAAGGCTGTTTGCCGGCAGGATATCTTTTATGCCGGAGCAATTCTTGGCTATAAAAGAGTTATTGGCATTTGCGTTTTTGGTCTTGACATTTTTATTTGTTCAGACAGGAGACATTCTGCCGCTTATAATACTGCCGGTGGTAGGATTTGTTGCGCCGGATATATGGTTGATCACGAAGATAAAACAGAGAAAAACAAAGATTGTCAGGACTCTTGCAGACGTGGTGGATTTATTGTCTTTATGCGTAGACGCAGGGCTTGATTTTATAGCCGCTTCCAGATGGATCGTAGATAAGTCCATCCCTAATGCGTTTACCGAAGAGCTCAGCCTGGTATTGCACGAGATAAAAGTGGGCAAGTCCAGAAGAGACGCGCTGCAGGCTATGGCTAAGCGCCTTAATCTTCCCGATGTCACAGCTTTCTGCCGCACGCTCATTCAGGCTGATAGGATGGGTATTCCTATAGCCGAGGCCTTAAGCGTCTTATCAGATGACGTTCGCGACAGATTCTTTAGGCGCACAGAGAGAATAGCTCTGCAGGCACCGATGAAGATGCTCATACCTTTGATACTTTTTATTCTTCCGGTTGTAGGCATAATCGTTGGCGGGCCGGTTTTATTGCAGTTTATGTCCGGAGGCTTTGTAGGATTAAAATAAAATGATTACAATGATGAAAAAAAATGATTACAGTGATAATAAAATGATTGCAGTGATGATTCACCGTAATCAAAAAGCAAGTCAACTACAATGGGATCACAGCAATCAATATATAGGTAATAATAAGTATATATTATATAGATCAGAAAAATGATTAGTCAAGCACGCACAAAAACTAAGAATGATTACAATGATTGATAAAAAAGATTACAGTGATAGGGCAATGAGAAAGGATCCTCTTACAGAAAAGATAATTTCTTGCTGTTTCAGGGTTCATAAAGAATTAGGCCCTGGATTTAATGAGCGAATATATCAGAACGCTCTAGAGATTTTATTTGAACAAGAGTCATTAGGATTTAAGACTGAAAGAATGTTTAATGTATTTTTCCAGGGTCAAAAAGTAGGCAGGTTAAAGTTAGATTTATTAGTAGAGGATCAAGTTATAGTTGAACTTAAGGCAGTAACAGGAATTGTTCCTAAATTATTCGAGTCACAGTTAATATCATATTTAAAGGTTACAGGCTTAGAAGTAGGATTGTTAATCAATTTTGGCAATCGTAAGTGCAGCATTAGGCGTTTAATGTTATCTAGCTTTGGACATTCTGAAAATAATCACCGTAATCAGAAATTAAATCAATGTAATCAAAAATATAATGATTAGTCAAGCACGCACAAAAACTGGTGGATTCAAGACTTGGATGAGAGTAGTGGCTCTGACCGTGCTGGTAATCTTTACCCCACAGCAGATCGCCTGGGCTATTGATTATGATTGGCGCACAATTTGGAGAGCATCCCAGATGCAGTCCTCTGCCGCAAGCTCACCGGCTATGACTATACCTTATGCTGCTTTAAAGTCAGCGGGCTTTGAGAAACAGCTGGCCTTTAATATAAAGGAGTCTTTGAATTCTCTACGCAGTTCAAACGCGCAGAGCGTGCTATTTTCCAATGATGTAGTGGTTGAGCGTACCAACCGAGCAGCAATCACAGAAGACAGCATAGATAGCATATATAAGCAGTTGGTGGATTCAAACAATGATATCATTACCTGCGGCGCCTACTCCTTATTTAATATGATGCTGGCTTATGGCCTGACCTCTATCAGCGATAAGCAAAAAACCGAAAAAGAAAATTCGCCTTCAATCTTAGATATCGCCAATACAATAATTCTTATCGACTTACTTAGCGATCCGGATCTGCTGCCTACCTTTAGAGAAAATCAATTAGAAGTCTCCTTCTACAGTTTAATAAAAGCCGCGGAAGCTTACGGGATGAAGCTGGTGCCATTTCATTTGGAGACTTATAAAAAAGATTTAGAAAGTATTAATAAACTAGTTTCCTTCCCATTCATCGCTACAATCGATGAGCCGCACACTGTATTAGTAAAACAGATCGATAAGAACGGTGTGTTAGTTATTGATAATGATGTAGAGAGATTAATCGCGCTGGAAGAATTTAAAGATCGTTTTATGGGTTATTGTTTGGCGATCGAGGTGGCAAAAGATCCCAGCATAAAAGTAATCAGCCCCTATGATGCCAGATCCATAAAGATAAACAGGAGATCGCGTCAATATAAGATTACTACTTTTAATGATTTATTCCCTGAGCCAAATTGGCAAGATCAGTTTCTCTCTCTGGCCGCTAATCTTTTGTCGGCTGGGCTGGGCGGAAAAGGTCATAGCAGGAATGTGGCTAATCAAATATTTGCCTCTAAGATATCGCAATTAGCTACGAATGTCGCCGTAAATAATTGGGGCTGGAAGCCTAAAAATGCTCAAATTTTTGGATCTGCTGTAGGGGGCGGCATAGCCGGTTTTAATTCTCCAGGGTCTACTTTCTTAAAGGGTGCTGCGCAAGGAGCAGCGCAGGGATATGCTACTACGGTGGCTTATAAGTGGCTCAAGAATACAGCATTTTATAAGAACAATCCTGAAATCGGTATGCAAGCGGTCGGTATGATCGGCAGTACCATGAGTACTTTAGGGCTTTCTATTTTCACTAAACAAGGAATGCCTGGGGCCATAGAAGCTAATAAATTCGCTATGGCTAAAGGCTTTGCTGGAGGTGTCTTTGATTTAGGTATACAGTACAGCGCGTCTCAGGGGTGGCTTGGTAAGGCATTTGAAAAGAATCCTACTTTCTCTCGCGTTTTAGGCCAATCAGCAAGCGGTTGGTTTAGTAGAAATGACGGATTGAGTACCAGTAAGTTTTTAGGGAAACAGGCTTTGTCTGCAGGCGTATCTTTGGGTTTAGATGCCCTGGGAGGCGAATACGATAAGAAGACGAATAAGAACCGCTGGGGCATGACTCCCACGCAGATGGCTGCTGTGACATATGGCGGGACAGCTTTCTTAGAAGCCGGGCTGGCCAGAAGTTTTAATATATTTGATTTTAAGAAGGATGGAATGTGGGATTTGATGAAAAATAATTTCATCAATAACGTTGCTCTAAATATGAATCCTGGACAGTATGGCATGGTCAAAACCGGAAGAAAAATACTGAATAAAGACACAGGAGAGTTTGTTGATGAACAAGCCTTTGATCTTTACGCAGGCTCTATGCATCTCTCCAGGCTGGGTGAATTTAGCGGCGTAGGATATTTTGAGGGCCAAGTTGATTTAGCTGTAGAAGATGGTGGTTACGCTTCTTGGAAGGAGTTAAAACAGGATCGTGGTTCAATAAATCTCCTGCCCTCGCTCAGTGCTTCTATGGTAAGACAGACAGCGTCGGTCTTGCACACCGCGGCAACAAACACAGCAGTGAATATTATAGATAGAAAGCTTATAAAACCATTTATAGCCCATGCGAATTGGCAAAAGAAACAACATAGAGGCCCTATGGCTCTTGTAGGGGGGGCAGAGCAAGAATTTGCAGATGTCGGCCTAGTTCCAACAGAGATAGACATTTCGCAAAAAGATATTGAAGATATTTACAATGGTAAAATCAACTCTGTCACATTGCGCAGCAAAGATGCTCCGAATGAGATTCTGGGTGTTTATAAAATAGATCGAGAAACTGAAGAAATCACTATAATAAACTTTGCCAATGATAATGCAAGCACTACATTTAAATTGAAAAAAGGCCAGACGCCGATTATGCTTCTTGCGGATGCAGTAGCGGGCAATCTACCTCACATAGAATTAACTGCTTTATCTGAAAATGCCTATCTGCAGAAAGCCGAGTACTCCAGAGGAATTGGGGGATGGATTTTAGATAAGCTAGGATTATGGGATCCCGCGTTTGAGCCTGACACTATCATAGGGCAGAGGCTCAGAGAAGATAAGAAGCACTGGTTTGACCCTATTTTAATGACAGCAGTTCTAAAGCATAATGAGCATCAATTACAGCTTGATCTCTTGAGCGGTATGAAGGGCACGCAGAAGCTGACCGCCTGGGAAGTCTATAATCTCAAAGTAGAACAAAAAGGTTTACCTATTGGCCTGGTTTCATTTGTTGCTGCTAAAGGTTATGAGTCTGGAATATTCGTAAGTATAGGTAAGAATAAGATACAGGTACCAGTTGCTTCACTTTCTGGCACGTGGGTAGATAAAGGCAAACCCCAGGCGCTATTTTTATTTAACGCAGATTTAAGGGCAAAATTTGAAGAAGAAGGAAATTCTCTTTTCCATAGCAACCTTCCGGGTCAGGCTCGTGAAACCTACGGAAGCATTAGTCGTGTTACGGGTAAAGATGATGCTGGTAGAGAGATAGAATTAGGTTGGCAGATAGATAAAGGTTCTTTAGTTGCCTTCAACCTATCAACTACATCTTCTAGCACTTTCAGGAATAAAGGTACAACCGATCCTTTAATTGAGAAAGAGTGGATAGAGGCATTGAAAAGTAGTCCATCCGAGAGTACTCCGTTAGAAGACCAGTTTGGCTATGAAGAAACCGTAAACGATGTTAACAGAGTTTTCTTTTCTGGCTTTACTGTGCTGGGAGAATCTGGAGGCATAGATGCCGGAAGGCAGAGGACATTTATGTCTGCCGGCGTGGATGGTTTTCAGGGCGAAAGAACATCTGTTATCGAATGGCAGCAGTATGGTTCTTGGAATGTCTCTGGAAGCTGGGATAGATTGTCAGGATGGGATTATGTTATGGATTTCTCTTACAAAGACAAAGGCGCTGAACATACTGGTCCCCAGATCTGGGAAGGCCGTAAGACGACAACTCAGAAGAGAGAAGAGGGATTTATAAAAGGAACAGCTGCTTTCCGTCCGCTTTATCAACCCCTCCAGGCAAATATCGTGCCAGTTGCGTATAATCAACAGGTTGATAGGGGTTTGGGGTATCTCTGGGATACAACTGTTGATATCTATAATAAGCAGACATATGGGCTAAGCAATACAGATATATTTATGGCAGAAAATTATTTTGGTGGATTTCAGATCCAAAATGAAGATAGAAAAAAGATGCTGTCTTCAGGCCAAATGATAGGGTACCTCAAAGATCAAGGGGCTACGGATTCTGTGGCTGAGGCTTTCGAGGATGTTATTTCTTTTGCTGGGGACGGAGAAAGCGGAGATCGCAGCAGACATACTTTTAATATGATGTATCAGGATAATAGCGGCACGTATTCACAAAATCCACTATCAGTTGTTGAAGATAAGTCGGGTGACGGTAAATGGACAGGCACGCTTTATTTACTTAATCTTGATTTGAATAGAAATGGCGATAGCCTGAATGCTCAGATAATGAGAAGTTCTGTTGGTAAGGATGGCACTATAATTCAGCAAATAGATATTTTTGATATGAAAGAAGGTGAGAGGCAGAATCAATTTAGCCTAAGTGCTGATTCGCAAAAGAGACAGGATATAGTAACAGAGGGAGATGGATTGCATGCTGTAATTATCACCCCCGGTGAAGAGTCTATGCCTATAAATGCTGCTGAAATAGAGGCACTGACTGGAAGTTTTGAGCAGGCAGATGGCAAGGTTGTTGAGACAGGACTTTTGATAAACGAAAACTTCAGCACGTCCTTGACTGGTTGGGCAATAAAAAGCGATAGGGAGAATGTGGGCGGCTGGGATAATACAAACAAAGTAGGTTTTGATTTTGGGGATGGTATCAAAGAAAAAGACATAATTGAGCAGGCTGAAACAATAACAGATGAAACGCCGGTGAACCATTTATTAGTTAACGTAGGAAAAGATGGCGGCACAAAAGCTTTAATAGAAGCTTGGGGAATAGACATAGATGATAAAAAGAATTTGCAGAATGAAGGCGTACCCAGAAGAGGCAGGTTCGTATTAAAAGAAAGTGGAGACCACCAAGTTGCCATAGTAGACAATTTGCCTACAATTACTCAGCATAGCGATTACAGATTTGATAATACGGGAGCTCCGGATCCGTTGACTGGTTGGTGGGCGTTTGATACCTCTGAAGAGGATGGTTCTACTGCGAATCTGCAATTTGGAGAGAGCATGTTCCCTGACAACATAAATGAGAGGATCGGAGTAGAGTATGCCATTATAAAATCGATTAATAGCGAGGGCAATTATGCGGATGCTATAACTAGCATTATGCATTTTGATAGAGCTAATCCTCTTACTTGGCAGACGCCAAAGACGACCTTAGAAGACGGGACTATTTTAACTTTGCCATCTGGTTGGAGAGTTCAAGGCGCAGATACTGTTGGTGAAGTACAACAGTTAATCGACGATGGAAAAATTAAATTAACTACGGCTAAAGACGCACCTAATTTAGGCGGTGTAATTAATAGGTTGCACGCATTTGAGAAAATCAATGGACAGTGGCAGCCCTACATGGAAGGTCATGGTGAAATCAGCTTAGGAGTTGTTACCGATGCAGACAATGTTGAGAGATCTCCTTTCGGGGATAGAAAGTATGCTTTAGAGCTACAAGCTGATATTAAGGGAGAGGTTCTTCATCCTGGATTATATGTAAGCGTTGACCCTACAAAAAGAGCTGAGGCAATGGAAGCCGCTTCCGTAGCAATGAGCAGAACAGATCCGCAAACCGGAGAAACTCAGATATACAATAGCGCTGACGATGTTGATCCTAGCGCTCCGACAAGCTTTAGCTTGGAAGGTTCTTCTTGGGATGGAAGCAATACCCAAATTCAAGTATTAGGCCTATCCGAATCCGGAAACCATAGAGTATCTGGAGATATATCTTATTTATTGTCAGGCTACAACTTCACTCCATATGAAAATATTGGGACAGGATCAAAGATAGAGATTGCTAAAGGCATGCCAATTACAACAGTATCGCCTGGCATGCAAACCATCAATCCAGCTACAGGCACACATTCGATCAGCCAGTATGTTGTGACTAATTTTGAAACAGCGGAAGATACTCAAATAGAATTTGGTGACCTTGCCCTGAAAAAAGACGGAACCATAGATAGAGTAAATACTACTACAGGAGGAATTTCTGTAGGAGCTAACACCACCGGAGTCTTGTTTGATGATGTCTCTTTAACTACTCCTTCCGTATTTGGAGATGCACGCGTTATTAATACCATGTATGATAAAGAAGGAGGATTCTTAGGTAGAGATGTAGCTGAGATAAACTTCGGTGATAAAGATAACTCAGTAGCTTTAACTACACTAGATCCTAAATATGATGTCAAATTTTATAGATATAGAGACCAAGAGAATCAAGCTGAAATTCAGGGAGATTATTCAGGAATAGTAGTTGAGAATTTACAAGAAGGCCAAACATCTGCTTTTGCCGGCAGCGCTACAACAGTTGGCGCTAAGAGGCTAGATAGCTTAAAAGGCGGGATAGAGGAAGTGGCAGTTCAATGGACAGGGGCTATTATAGGAGAAAGGAATCCGCAAGTCCTTACTCCTTCAATCTTTGGTACCGACTCATCTGGAACTTCATCTAGACAGGAGGCTTTTTCAGACGGCGTAGTTATATTGGGTAAATTATTTGATGAAAAATATACTGTGGATGAACAGGATGCAACATTTGAAGGCAATCCTTTAACCTTCCACGTTACAGCTGGCGACTGGGATGAAGTCTCCTCGGGTGACCTTTCTATGCTTGCTCCGACCGGAGAGTCTTGGAGTGTAGAACAGAAAAGCTTATTTAATAATTATGTAATAAATACTGGCTTGGCGGATTTATCCGGATATAAACAGCCAGCACAAGATATATTTGATGCCGAATTCCAAGAAGCGGATCGAGTCTCAGTAACTCCTCTCATCAGAACTAGACAAGACGGTTCAGGGGCCAGTGTGCTAGAGGGAAATATTCCAAAACAATCTTATATTGTGCGTTCCAAAGAAGGCTCTCCGAGATTAGGCATGGAGAGTACAGTATTTCTTACTGATAAGACATTATTTAGATTCCGTAGCATAGATAATACTATTGATCGTACCATAGGATTAGATCTCCTTCAGCCGGCAATAGATGAAAATATAGCTCCGGTATTTCAAGGCCTTGCGAATTTAAGCTTTGGTGCTAAGAGTAAATATTTAAAGGCATTTAATCATTTGAGATTATTCAGCAAGAATATGTATTCCAGCAAGGTAGCTAAGGTATGTGCTATGGCATTGTCTGAACAGCTAAGGTCTACTCCCGAGTTCAGCGATGCCTTAGGAAGAGCCTTGGCCGATCTTCCTTTAGCTACTCTGGAGATAGACGGCGCGGAGGTCGCCAAACAGAGCATCATAGATGCCTTTGAGAAATTTATGAGCAATCCTAGCAGCAGAAATCCTGATGCTTTTGCAGAGTCGGTATTCATAGCGCTAAATAGCAATATTCCAGAAGTAGTGCAGATTAATTACGAAGAGATTGAAAATAATGGAGAGGTCAATAATGTAGCTTATCAGATGCTTGAAGGCTCGTTAGGAAAGCTTAATCATGTTCCTTTATCTAATTCAAGGTATTTAGATGATAAACATTGGGATGATGAGCAACAGGCGTTTATTGTACCTGTAGAGTGGCTTGCAAAAGATAAAGATTCAGGTTTAGGATACAGATTGATACCAGAAAACGAAGCATTTCCTTCATTTTCATTTAATCCTTTATCCGGCGGAAAAGGTGGCGAGGCAGGAACTGGCATTACACTATCTGAGAAATTTAATCAGGACGTCCCATATTTCAGTATTTATACTTCTAGCGAAAGAATAAATCCGTTAGCTACTTTTGAAGTATTCCAGAAGACCGGAACTTGGCAGTTTAATACTTCAGGAGGTTTCCTTTCTGTGGCCGGTCAGCCTATAAGAGATATTGCTGCAAAAGAAGGCGTAAAAGAGATTACATTTGATAATAAAGGTAGGGCGAAGTTTGATGTTGGCTTGATACAAACATTGGTATTTAATGAGCCTAGTGCAGTCGTTTCTACAGATACCCAAGAAGGATTAGGGCTGGTTTACAAAAAAGGAAGTCAGTGGGAATCAAAGCAAATTTCTGAAGACGCTATTGGGTTTGTGCCTTTAGTTGGAGGCAAACCGCTTGGAGCTAATGATTCCATATCCTCACATATAGGAGTTTCCTCTCTCTATAATAATTCAGATTTAGCAGGGACATTCCGCGAGAGCGTAACAGGACCAGGTCCAGTTATTATGCCAGAAAAAGTTTCTTATTGGGCAGGCCAGGGATTTGTTTTAAGTTTTGATATGGCCGATGGGGAAAATGCCCGCAATTTTGCATTCCTTAGCAATTCTCCGCAACCAAGCAATGTTGAACAAAAAGGAAAAATAGCTGATTTTCATCCGGTGGTTGGGAATGAGAATTTAAGTAGATCTAATCTGGATAGGCTTCCTTACTCTGTTGTAGTCACGGATGCTAAAGTAACAGATAAAACAGTCAAGCTATCTGGGACATTACCTGATTCGCCAGCCGCGCATAAGAGGATTGAAGGAGATGTTTTAAGAGACGCATTTATTGTGACTCCTTTTGATAACACAGCTCTTCCAGCAGGATTCATTGCTGATACAGCCCTTTCAATGAATGCCGGATACACACTTCCAAGTTCTATAACGAACGCTCAGCTACAGGAAGTTAGTCAGGAAAGAGTTTTAGGTTCTAATAACGGCGAAGGTTCTATAGATATAGGTAGAGGCACAAGCATATATCAAGGGAATCTATATTTTAAGGATGGCGGGTATAGCATTGGGCAGGGAGCACAGGGAGTTATAAAACAAGAAAGTAAAGTTAAAGGACAGAGCACAACAAGCATTCTATTTGATGTGGACTTTAGTTTGTTGGGTAATGGAACCCAGCCGATTAATGTAGATTTTGCTTATCATCAAAGTGCTTCTTCCAGAATAAAGCCAAATGATTTATGGAAGTTCACAGAGACGCAGCAGGATATAAATAATATAGGTAGAATCTATACATATTTGATAAATTTTGATGAATCTAGTCCTGGTGTCTTTGGAGTGGCCAAATGGAATGAGATAACCGAGAAGAGAATCGTGAAGAGGAAGAATGACATGGGGATTTATTATCTCGAGGAGTTTGGTACTGGAACTTACGCTCCGTTAAGAGAGCTGTTTATTGATTTAGACAATGACTTTAACTTCTACGGAGAAGTTGTCAGCATAGAACAGGCAGGTAGCAAGTGGGAATCAAAGGATCAACGAGATAAGATAGAGTTTAATAATTTGCGTCCTAATGTTACTCCAGAGGCATTTTATCAAAACAGTGAAGATCCAAATCTGATAGGGTTTTCCTTTAGCGAAGATTCCGGGCGTTCACTGATTTATCAGGATCAAAGCGGCAATGATGTTAATTTTGATTTAAACAGATACGGTTCTTTTGCCGGCAGCACCATGTTAGAAGGGCAAGGACCGTTTATAGGAGATTTTACTACATATAGGCCTCAGGGAGAAGAAGGCAGTCTTTGGGAAGGAGCTAAAAATATTGCTTCTTCAGCTTGGAGTTTGTTGAAGGGTGGTTCAGGTGATGGCTCTGTTCCCGAAGCCACGGCTTATACCGATAAGGCAACCGGCTGGACTCACTATCAAGGAAAACTTAATTTAGACGTTCAAGCGCCGTTTTCCACTACTTCTTCAGTGTCAGTTAATTTCCAGAACGCAGTATTTAATATTCCCGAAGGAAAAGAACTGGTTGGTTTCTCGACCAATGATTACGGTGAAGCCCAGATGTCTACTTATTCTTCTAAAACAAAAGATGGGAGAATTATATTTGATAGCGCAGGAGAAATAGATGAGCGCATAGATGTTGGACTAAGGAATGATCAGATACTCTATGATTGGAGTCTTATCGGCGGCGGGCGTATGTATAAACCCGGTTCAGAGAGGTATAGGCCGGGCTTTGATCCGGAATCTACAGGTCCAAGAGAACTGTCTATAAGTGCCGGACCTTCGTGGTGGGAAAATACTTTGGAAAATGTTACTAATTATGCGGTCCTTGCGTTACTTGTGATTAATCCAGTAGTTTCAACGCTAGCTATGCCTGATGCTTCCAAACAAGCTATACAAGGTGTAAAGAACGATTGGACTTTAGCGGTATATAAAGCAGAAGAAAGAAGAAGATTTACTTCTGAGATAGGGATAGGAACAACTCATGCCCTTTCAGAATTCATAGTTACTCCAGAAGGAAGAATGGTTCTATTAATGCCTTTAGCTGCTTTAGGCGAGACCGCAATAGCAGCCAATTATTTAGCAAGACTTACTACGATATCTCAGGCAATCGGAAGGGCAATTACATTCGGCAAAGTAGCTAGTCCTACGCTGCAGGCTCTTGTTGGCGCATCAGCTGTCACAGGAACAACCGCTGTTGTAGGCGGACTAGGTTTTAATGCTGCAACTGACAAGGGATTAACAGAAGATTTAGTGTCTTATGCTGTAAAGGGTACCTTGCTTCCGGTAGCAGCCTATGCCGCATATACTCGCATTGGAGCGCAGCTGTTCTTAGCAGGATCGGAGATTTATAAACTTGCCACTACAGGAGAACATCTGACTCTGGGAGAAATGGAAGCAATTTCCATAGCCTCTTTGATACCAGCAGGCAGAATAGGAAAGTATACTTCATCAGCCTTTCAAGGAACCAGAACAGGTATGGCAATTCAGTGGCTGACTAGGCCTGCGAGTCTTGCTTCTAGTACATGGGGAAAAATTGGCTACGCAGCTGGTAGCAGTGCTACGTTAGCCACAATAGGTACTTTAGGAACAGAAGGATTTACTCGGGCATATTCAGGAAAAGGTTTGACCTGGAAACAACGTGGAACTATTTTCTCAACGTTGTTTTTCGGGAACGTTGCCAGATTGTCAGTCGCAGGTTTGACGCAGTGGGGAGCTAAAGGTATAGAGTCAGGTTTAGGATTAGGCAATCAAGGAGCGATTATACAATTAGGATCAAACACAGGTAAGTTGGGGGTAGTAAGGAGTGGATTATTAAGAGTGGCCAGACCTGTTTTGGGCGGCCTTAATTGTGGTGCAAGTTTAGGATTTGTAGGCGGTGGCGTAGGCCTAATGACCCATAGATGGGAAGAAGATCAGGTAGAAATTATAGAGGGCTTTGTTGTTCCTCAGGACCCATCACTCTGGAAAACTTTTGGCTCTACATTGAGCGTATTTGGCAAAAGTGCAAAAATTCCGGCCCTGTTTGGAACTGGGATTGGTTTTGTAGGAGGATTAGGATTAGGTAATGTTTTGAAACCAACTTCGGGATGGTCTTATGCCATTTGGCCGGCATTAGCGCTGACTGGAAGGGGTGTATACGACGGAGGTAGATACGCGCTAGGCAATAGAGAGCTCAGTAGATTAGAAGCCAAGCCAGATAAAACCCCGCAGGATGTAGCCAGGATTAATGAATTAAGAAATAAAGTTTATTTTGAAGGTAAGAATTATGTTGATATTGCTACGCTTGCTGTTGGCCTTCGTTTCCTTAAGGGTTCCAATTTAATCAATCCCGCAACATCCACATTGAGCAATTTGTGGCGCCATGCAAAGCTAATGGGTTTCGGGGCAGGCCTTAATGTCGGCAAAGATCTGGCTATGGGGTATGCCAACAAGTGGTTTGATATCTCCTTTGGCGAATCCATTGAGATAAAAGATGCTAATGGGGCCCCAGTTTATCTTAAACCCGGATTGACATTTGGTCAGCAATACTCTGAGGGAAGTTTCTTTGCTAGCGCTTTAAGAGGAGCTGTATGGGCCGAGATAGGTTCTTACGCTGTGAATAACGCTTCCACTGTTTTGGGTAGAGCATCGGGTAAGTATGGAGCATTGAGGCCACAGCCCATAGAAGGTTCCCCGCTACTGAGGCATAAATTGCCTTTATCTGGAGCTGATAGATTAGGGATTGAAGGCTTAATAGGCGCGGTCAAGTGGACTTATATTGGTCCGGCGTTTTCTGTATTCGGCGGTGCATGGAAGTCAAGCATGTATGCTTTGGCTTCAGGCGGAGAGCTTCCCAATGGTACGCTGTTCAATATCGATTCAGCAATTGATTTTAATAATGATGGGAAAATACAAGATAACGAGAGCGTCCTGATACCTTTAAAATCAAGAGAAGGAATGAGGAATTTATTAGGAAGCATTAGAGAGAGCCCTATCAGCGGTGTTGTGTTACATCCGATGATTGGTATTGCTTCCCGTAATCCAGTAACGGCTTCTAGCGGGATAGGTAGGGCTATGGAAAAGACCCAGAGTATGTTTGGGACTAATAGAATTACATCGGAGGCAGGAAACTTGTTTAGAATCGCAGGATTTGTATCTGCGATGGATGTGGCATTAGAGATGGGTTCGACTATTTCTGGTCCGGGCGAGTCTACGGGCTACAACGACCTTGGGACAAGGTATACCAGGCTAAATAGGCAGAATTTAGCGACTGGAATATATGGCACTGAAAGAAGCGCGGCAAGTTGGGGCTTATTGTTTAATTTACCTACATTCACTGGGCCAAGGGCGACTGGATTGGTTGATAATCAAGGCCGGCCTTTAGACTCTGAAGGTAATGCAATTCCGCAAAAAACATCTTTGTATGACCATACAGGCAGAGAAATAGATTCAAACGGTAACCCAATCCCTGTCCCTGGAAAGCCTGTAAAATTAGTTGGTGCTACCGGCCAACCAATAGTCAAAGGCAGGCAGGTTAAGCATTCAAAGGCTAGTGAATTCTATGAGAAGGTATATGGTTCTTCTGTGCTGCCTTCAGATAGCCATGCAGATTTTGCCGAAAAAATGGTAAGAATGTCAGAGATATTATCCAGTTATGAGGGTCCCACTCTAAGGATCTTGGAGCAGGGAGATACAGGTGTAGGTAAGGATTCAGTCACAGCGGCATACCAGAATTTTGCCACAGGAAAACGTTCTGTACTTATGGTTCCCACAAATGCAAATGCAAAGAATGCTGCAGCTGAAGCCAAGAATGCCTTTGCGCAATTAGGACTTCATGGCAAGAGTGTGGAGATTATAGAGCTTGGCAAAGAAGGCTCTTTTGCGAAACTTTCCACAAATCCGGATGTGGTGATATTAACAGATATAAACGCTAAGTCGTTTGCTAGCTTCTTGAGGGATAGGAATAGTCTATTAAGCAGATTCGGGAGAGAGATATTCGAGGATAGCAATGTGATTATTCCAGAATGGATATATAGCCCAGACCTGCAGACGCCATCTGGGAACACAGGGGGCCTGTCTCAGATAAAGAGTTCTATTGAAGGAAGGTCTATGAGGCGCCAAGTAAATAGAGAGGCAAAGATATACAAAGAGTTAAAGCTTTGGGAGCATATTGAATTTGAAATTCCCATTGATGGTGAAACTATATATAACCCTCATCTCAGTGAAACTGGAATAAATAAATATGTAGAAAGACATAAAGCCGATAATTTAACTGCCTTGAAGTCACAAAAGGGTGGAGAAGAAAAGGTTGCTGCTATTCAATCTTTAGTTCAAGCTCATGCATATGCTATCGAGGCTGGCAGTAAGAATGTGGTGCCTATAAGGGGCAAGACAATTCGCCTTGTTGAGAGGTATGGCTATCAATATGATGTAGTCTTACATGATAGGATAAAAGCTCATGCTGAGTCAATGATGGGCGCTAAGTTAGCCAGAGAAGCGGGACGTAAAGACTTCGGCAAGTTAGATCCTTTGCATAAGTATAGCGCAGGTAGATTTGATAGAATTAGCACAGGAGATGTTTTTGATGTTGCCGAAAGATTCGGAGCAAGATCAATACAAGCCTGGAGCGCCGGCATAGATAAGATAGAAGCTCGAGAACTTCAGTCCATTCACGGATTCCAAAGAATTAATGATAGGGGGTTGCCAGAAAGATACAGCCTTACAGAGGGAAGAATACCATTTGATTCACAAAGAAACTTTAGGTTCAGCGAAAAATCTTTGGACCAAGAAATTAATGGCATGGTCCAGTTGGCCATAAGAGATAAACAGGGTCCGTTGGTCTTAGAAGAGAATATGCCTGGTCATAGTTGGGATGATATTCTTATGTCAACTGTTAGAGCGGCTAGAAAATCTGGGGCTGATGTCTTGGTTTTAGAATACAGTGGTGAGATGAAAGAAATAAAGACAAGCAGATTAAATGTAGATAGGGCAATGAGGACTGCTAAGAAAGTTGAGCTTTGGGGAAATAAGCAAAAAGATACCATAGGAGCATTAGATAGAGTCGCCAATGGAGAGAAAGTGGTTTTGCTTATGGCCAGAGGCCATTTGCGTGGTACCAATGTAAAATTAGGAGCAAGAGGTACTCAAAGAATATTGAATGATTTAAAGAGTACAGAGACTCTAACCGCCCAAGGTAAAGACCGCGTAAGAGGTCTATATGAAGAAATTGATAAAGGCAAGTTTGATGTAAATTTTGAAAAACCATTTACTAATGTAGATTTAAACGCTGAGGCAGGCAAAAGAGGAATGGAAATAGTTGTTTTTGGAGCACCTCGCGATATGACCTTCAAAAGATACAGCGAAGCAATGAAAGTTAATGATGTTACTTTTGCAAAAGAAGGGCGCTATCAAACACGCATGGAATACACTCTTAATATGGCTCACAGATTTAATCGGGATATCTTAAATCGTGTTGACTCTAAGGCCGCACGCAAATTAATTGAGGATGCTGACTGGGAATTAAGAAAGACTAATGAAATCTGGTTGCATCTAGATCTTAAAGGAGAGCTAGGCAGAGCTCCGGATAGATTACAGGAGACACTTAATCGTAGCATTGATTCGTTAAGGAAGATATATAATAAGGATGGTAGGTTATATAAATCACTATCGGAAGAATTAAGGAATTTTGTAGACACAGAGCTCCAGCCTAGAATTTCTACAGCCATTGAATGGGGCAGAGAAGTTAAGGGTGCAAAACGCCTCGATGCAATGACTACGCCGGAAGAAGCGAGAATAGCACTCGGCCACCACACAAGAATAGAAGATTTGCCAAAACACACCCCTAGAACTATGGAGGGTCAGGTTGTGCGCAGCGGCGTAAAGGGAGTAAGGGAAGTTTTGCAAATAATAGAAAGCTCAACAATTGAAAGTGGCAGAGATTTAATGAATATAGCTCCCGCAGTGGGATATCAGACTTTTCTTGATATAGAGTTCCAGGACGATGATCCTAATAATAAGCAAAGGGTGCAGTGGTTAGCTAATTCTCAAAATAATGCAACCCAAGGTGGAGTATTTACGCATGATTTAGCATTTGTTTATACCTATGCTGGATTGAAAGAAATCGCTCGAAGCCCCAGCCAGGTCACCGCTTATAATACAGCTATAGGGCAAAGTTCTTTCTTGTCACAAGATGAAAAAGAAGCCTTGATTCTTCCTATAGGAGAAAAAATTTCTGATGCTCAGGCTTTTGATATAGCGGTTAAACTATCTGAGACTAAAATGGTAGATTTAGCTAACTATGATAGGAGAGGCTTAGATTCAATTGTTACAGTAGGAAATGCCTTGAGAGGATTGTGGGCTGCGAGCGATATTTCTGGAAGAACGGATTCAAAACCATTAGACCGTGAGAACTTTAATTACTTAAGGGATAACTATGGCATAACCCAAACAGGTGCGCATAGAGTAGCATTGGGATTAATTGATAAGGATCAAAATAGCACTGCCCACTCAATATTAGCAAAGTCATTAGAAGACAGGGTTAGTGCCCTAAGATTGGTTGAGAGATTTCATGATTCAAAGATGCTGCGTCCTTTAGTGCCGCTGGTCAACAAATTATACTCGACTAAGTTGTATGGTGGCAAGGTGTCTGATTTAATTGATTTATCCGATGCCTTAGTAAGTGGCAGCGAATTAGATACATCTATTCTTAGCTTGCCTGGAGAATTAGCCAATATTTATATGCCATCCAGGCTTGACTTCAACTATAGTTACAATGATTTAGTCGAATTAGGCGTGACAAAGTTTAATAAGATAAAAGTAGCAGACTTAGCTAAGCTTGGTAGCAAAAACATAACTAAAAAGCAGCTTTCAAAATGGGGAGTTAGCAGTAGGGAGATAAAGAAAGTTGCTAAAGAAATAGGCAAAATAGCTAAGTCTAAGAAGCAGTTAACATTTGAAGCATTGGATAAGTTTGTAGAAGATAAAAGGATTGATCAAAGAAATTTGAATACATTAGCCTTTGGCTTGGGCGCAGGAACTCATCCAGAAATTCAGCTCAATCTGATAAAACTAAGAGGATTTATCAATAAAACAGACTTAGGCCGCAGCTTTACCTCTGATAAGCTTAAGAGAATTGATTTAACGCATACTACTGCATTTGGATTAGCAGATGGTGTTTATAACTATTCTACTTCTTTAAAGGCTAAGCCTAAGAAAAAAGATATTGACGCTGTTCACATAGATACAGCTATCACTCAGGGCATCGCAGGACACACTAGCATTCCAATGACGAATATGAATAAATTCGCTAAGTTGTACACATACAAAGAACGTGAAACTTTAGATATGGGTGATTTGCAAGATTTATTCTTTAAGCTTACTGATAAAATATTGCCGGTGGAGAACCATGATATTATCATTCAAAGCGGTAATTTACTGGAGGATGTATCGTTTGACCTGCAGCAGCTTACCCTACGCTTGAATATAAATATTAATAAGACACTATCCCATCAGCTCGCCATTGGCAGAGAAGCTATTAGGCTAGGGCTAGAAAATAATAATATAGAATTGCGCTCCCAGAAGGCCATAGAGACTGCAAAGACGATTATCGGAGAAAATCATAATCTGCTTCACGTTTGGAACTCAGTAAAGCCGAAGAGAGCGCTGTATGATATTCCACAGAAGCTGCTGGATGTTAAGGATAAAATTGAGCTACAGGCCAACGAAGAAATAGAAGGAAACGTTGATGATTTGATAGATGCTACTCTTTCAACCTTAAAACAATTAAGTCCAGAGTTAGATATCCCCGCAGATTTTAAAATAGACAGAGATCGTTTAAGAGCATTTGTTTTGAGTTATAAAGTGAAATTGATGATGCCGGAAGAGATGCGGCATGCCGGCCCGGCGGAAAGTATTTCAGATAAAAATTCTAATACTATAGCATTAGATATTAGAAATATAGATGAGCAGGGTTTAGGGTTAAAGCCATTTACGCGTTCTTTAATATTAGGCCATGAGCCAATTCACGTCATTTTGCAGGGAGTCGCCAATCAGTTAGAAGAAAATATTGGGAAAGACCAAGAAGACCAATTAGATAAAATTAGGAAATTAAAAATAGGACAGCTAGAGAATGAACCTATTGTATATTTGCTTAATTTGCGCACTATGGGTAAGATTTTTGGCAACAGAAGCAAGGAGGTAACCGCTCCAGCTGTAAAACAGCTTATAAGAAAAGTTGTCCCTGGTAGCAAGGGTAGATTAAGAGATTTGCCAAAGAGCAACAAAGAACTTTATGCAAAATTAAAGGGGCTAGAACAAAGACATGGATTGGGAGTTGCAGCTAATTTAGAGGAGTATGCTTTAATAGATTTACCAGATTTAGGGCAGGCAGATAATGGTCTTACTCCTCCTAGAGGAACTACACCGCCAATTGGGCCGTCTTCCGGCGGAGGATTTGGTAATGATGGTCCATCTATAAGTGATTATACGCCAGCTCCTCCGATAGATCTACTATCACCACCATCGCCAGATAGACCATTAGGAGGTAAGTCTTCACCGCTATCAATGCCTAAGATGGGCAAGGTAGATATCAAGAGTATCGGAATTGGATTAGCTCTGGCTGTGATTTCTATGCTGCCTTCTTTCGGTGGAGATCTCCAAGCGCAGCAGCTGCCTGAGATACCCGAGATAGGTTCTTCTTATCAACAAGTAGGAGCATTAGAATTAGATGCTTTACCGTCTTTGCAGTCATTATCTTTTGGTCCATTATCCTCTGCAGGATATCAATCTTACTTGCCTACTTCATTTATGTCGATGTCTGGTATTGATAATCAGAAGTGGCTTGTGAAGTTAGTTCAAGACATGGAGAAGCTGAAAGCGGAATTGAGAGAAGTGGAGATGGAGAAGGCACAGGCAAAGATGGATCAGATTCGGGAAGATATTAAGAAAACCCGTATAGAATTTGCAAAGATAGCAAAGGAGATAAGCTCTTTGAAAATCGATCCTCCGGCGACAATAAGTTCACTCGAGACCAGCATGTCTTCGCCGATGGCACAACAGCAATTACCACAGCCCAAGCCGATAGCCGTCTCCTCGCCGCTCGTGCCTTTGGCACTCGAGACTTCGTCGGAACTCGCTCTCGCTCGTTCCGACTCGCCGCTCGCTCGGCCCGGGAAACCAAGATTCTCCAGATTTGCTAAATTCTTAGGTGTGCTTGGCATAGCTATTGTGGCTAATCTTTGGGGATGGGGCGCAGGTGCAGGCGCGGCAGACAATTCCGCCGCCGAGGCTAGAAAATTGCTGGCTATGCAGGCGCAGGCACCAAAGCCAGCACTCGGGATACTTGAGAGAAAGGCATTGGACTATCTCGAAGATATTAATTTCACTCATATAATTTCCAATGCGCTTGCCAACGCATCACCAGAGGAGCGATATGACATAGTCTTTAGATTAGCAGATGGATTAACAAGAGCGAATAATTATTATGCAGTTAAAATTGCACGGAAATTTGCATCTATGCCATCAGACGATCCTCTCAAAAGTGTGGGTGTGGTTGCTTTAGAAGATATGACTATACCTAATGCCAGAGTAGCTCTTGAGGGCATTTTGAATTCTCACCCTCGCGGCAAGGGCAAGGCTCTTGCTATGATTATTGAGCCGGAACCCGATGATCCCGCAATGGAAAATTTTGTTAATTTAGAGGTGAAGCCATTGAGGCTGGCTGGCTATGAGACTGTTGTTGATACAATAAGAGGCGATACAATAATAGGCCCATTTGGAATTATTGATGCCGTTGCTTCTATAGGCGACAATGGCGAGATGTGGAATAGTTTGCTCATATCTTCACATGGTAATTCCAAATTTATATATTTTCCTGTCTCCAAAATGCATCTAACTGTTGACGATTTTAATTTTATGGAGTCTTTTGGTTTAGATCGTTATGTCGATCCTAATGCACTGCTTATTAATAGCAGCTGTTATTCATTAGATACGACCATTGTAGATAATTTTGGCAGAGGTATGGGGCATCTTTTAGGAGTCGAAGAGGTTCAGGGGGCTGTGGATAGAATAGAAGCAAGGCTTACATTTTCTAATAATAGGTGGGGTGTGAAACTATCATCAATCTATGGCGAAGTTGCTTCATATCACCCTGTTGATAGCACGCTTATTGTTAGACCATATGAGAATGAGAAAGCGCCTCGTAGTTTTTTAATAGACAACGCGCAGTTAAATGAAATCATTTATTATGTTATTGACGATCTCAGAGGATACGAAAAATTTATAAGACAACAGCCGCCAGGAGAACAAACTGAGCGGTTTGAGATATTTAATAAGAGGTTAGCCTTATCTTATACGCTATCTGCTGAATACTTACTCGGTGTTGATACCAGCAGTGTTGATATAGGCAGATTTTATGCTAAGTCCTTACAATTATTTCCTGAATTAGAGGATAGTTTAACAGATTCCGAAATAAGATTAGCTGAACAAGCAGGGCATACAAAACCCATTGATTTTTCAAAATATATTGATATAGGCATTGGGAGTGGTCTGTTAATATTAGTAGCCCTTGGCGGTATAGTGAGTGCATATAATAATATAGGATGGGGTGGTTTAGCATATTATAGGCGCAGAGAAGGAGATGGGCAGCAAGCCGAGGTCAAAAACGTTGCAAACAAACGATCCGCCTCCTCGCCGATGAGCGTAACCACGGAAACACGGAAAATTAACAGAAGCACAGGTGGTCTTAATGATTTAACACTTAATCTTTCTTTCGATAACAATGGAGCGCCGCAGCTCGTCTTAGAACAAGAAGGCAATAGTTCGCCAGTGGCAGTTGCAGAGATAGATTCTTATAATCCTCAAACTCGTACGCTTAGATTTAGAGATATACAATCAAGTAGCCCGTTAGCTACACAAGCATTAGTCACCAAAGTATTAGATCAGGGAATAGCTGTTAAAGTTGAAATCGGCGCACCAATATCCAGCCCAACAGTAGTATCAAACATCGACGCTATAAATAGAGAATTACGTAATTTAATACTTAATTCTTCAGAGTTAAAAGCAGTCTCTTCGCCTATTTTTGTAGGAAGGTCACCGATTACTGGCGAGGCAGTCCATAGATTGGATATCAGCAGAAATGATATCAGTAAGATTTCTTCATCTCCGCTAGCTGAGCAGTTGAAACAACTGCCGTCTTCTTCTCCAATAGCAGTGGATTCAATTAGAGTTCCGCAGAGCAATATAGTTTCTTTAAGAAGCGCGGTAAAACAGATTGTAGAAAGAGGAGATGATTTCACAGAAGGAGGATTTTTGTTGTTTGGTCGTCAGGACGGAGAGAATTATTCTATAAGTGGAATAGTTCCGATAAAAAGATATAGTGATCAGCGCTATGAAGGTTTTGTACCTGACAGAGAAAGCATGGTTAAACAGATCATCGAGCATGCTGTCGCAGATATAAAATTGATCGGGGTCCTACATTTGCAGCCTTTTGACATGACAAAGTTATTGCAAAAACCAGGCCCGAGCTGGGAAGACCGTATTGGCGATGACTTCCTTCTTCCTGAATTAAATGATAAGATCGCGAAAGTTCCTTTAGGAATTGTAATTGAACCTACAGTTCCTAGGGACATCCCTGTATCTCAAATAGCAAAATTTGTCCCTAAAAACTTTAGCACATATTTCTATTTGCCGGTAAGTAAAACAACAAGAGAGATCAAGATTATTGGCGATCCTGTTGATTTTGAGCATTGGGTCAGTCAGGCCAGATTTGCTTCTTCGCCAATTAAGCAGATTGAGCCATTAGCTTTACCTGTGTTAACAGCAGACCCTATAAGTTCGCCAATACAAGCTGGAAGAATTGATATTCCAACAGGAGTTGAAGCTCAATTAACTGCGCAAATATTCTCAAGCCCGGTTCGCGCACCACCATTAGACGCAGATAATTTGCGTGTATCTGCGTTAGATTCGCGAGAATTTGCGTTAACAAGCTCACCACTCAAAGCACAAATAAAAACCGCCCTGCCATCCACAAGCTCACCACTCATAGAAGGCTTCAGACCTTCAAGAACCCTAAAAGAGCTAGAAGCTGAAAATTTCAGACAATTAGGGCAAGAATTCATTAAAGAGGTGATTATTGGATTTTATGTTGATAAGATGACACTAATTTTTTCTGACGCAGTACTTGCTGATAGATTCTCAGGAGATATTGATAGTATAGCACAAAAAGCAAAAGATCTTGTAGGCGCTTTATTGGATATAAGAGATAAGCAGGTTTTCGCGAGAGAGGAATGGTCAAGATACAAACCAGTCATTTCGATACTGACTACTTTAAGTCTTGGAGACCCCGCAGATATCGATATTATCAATAAAGGATTTAGTCCTATCGTGGAATATTTAGCTCTTCTTGCATCGGATTCTTCTCCCAAGCAGAATATTATTGTGGAAGGATTTAGCAGATTAAGACATATACTTAATAAATTTAATGATTGGTTGTCGAATCAAAAGTCTATAGAGTTAGGACATTATTTAGGTGATGAAGAGCGAGAGATTATCGCAATAGATAGACAAGATTTGGTAGAGTTTGAATATCCGCCTGTTGTTTCTTCGCCACTATTAGAGCCAGCCGTTTTAGGGCGTAATGATATAAATAATATAGGTAAGGCTGGAGTTGGCGGTTTTGGCATTGGTGGAGCTGTAACTATAGGCGGTGGCGCAGGCGTAGGCGGTGGAATGTCTTCACCAATGGGCAGTGGAACTAGCGGTTTTGGCAGAAGCGGAGCAGGCATTGGTGAAATGGGCTCCAATTTAAGTGGAGCTAATAAGCTGCTTAAGCTTGAGATAAAGCCAATTGAAATTATTCCGGAGATTTCTCAGCAGTCTTCACCCATAGGTGAAACATTTATAGATTTTAAAGGAAGATTTGATAGAGCTTCAGCGCCATCTTCACCAGTAAAATCAAACAGGGACAGGGCTGACCAGAAGCCTATTTTGCCTTCTCAGGTCCCTGGCACTATGCCATTTATGCCATTACCAATGTCAACGCCAATACAGGTACCTGCGCAAAATGCTAGCAGTCCTGTTATAGATTTAGCAGTTCCCGCATTAAGTGCCTCACCTAGCAGCCTATTCGGTCCTTCTGCACAAGTGCCAATAGGCGAACTTGTGATGAGCGAGCGGGTAAAGGCCCAACAAACATCAGTTGGGTATGCACGCGGACCCACAGTGAGTTCGCCACTTGCGAGTTTCTCTGCTCGCAATTGGCAGAAGGACAAGAGAACTCCACTACAGCCAGTGTTTACGGCGATAGCTTTAAGTCTTATAACTTCTGACTTGAAAAGAAGTTACGACGGAAAAGGGCCTTTAAACAGAAAGCCAGATTCCTGGATGCCCACGGTCTATACCTACAAAGCATTAGTGAGCGCACTAAATAGCGCAGCTCTTAATATAGGTAACGGCCTGAAAGCCGAAGCAACGGCAGTAGCCGGATGGGTCAAGGTTGCCTTAAGGCAGATCAAGGCTCAGATAGCCACTGAAACAGCAGAGGCTGGCACAATAGCGGCTATGCCTATAGCAGCTATTAGCTCTCCTGCAATAGCAGGATATAGCCGAATAGCTAATATAGGAACAATGGCTCCTATAAAAGACTCAGCTTACTTCGCAAATCTAGAAGATAATAGCAAAACGCTTAACTCCTCACCATTAACAGAGTTAGGTAGGAATTTTGAAAACATAGTAATTTCCAAAATCCCAGGTGCCCAGAGTGTAACCTGGAAATTCGCATTTTCTAGACCAATTAGCGATTTAACCTCAGCTCTTGTTACGCAAGAGTATAATGAGGGTCTTTTTGCGTCCAGTCCCACCATTGATCTAACCAACGAACCAACTAACAAACTAACAAACTATAATAGAAGGGGTGTTTTTGTCTCTGCTGGCACGAATTTCCACGAATCTTACACGAATCCACACAAATATTCTCTCAAATTTTCATCTTCGCCTCTATCGCTGAAAGCCAACATAGCTAACCTATATAATAATAAAGTTAAGCTAAAATTTGTTTATAATTTAGCAGCACAGAATTTTAGAAATAGTCTGAAAGATGATAAAGATTTTCTGAAAGATATTCTGGGATATGCATGGAAGATGACAATAATTTCCGCAATCGGTATTTCGATAATGGTAGCAGTAACGATACGTCACGGTCCAAAAGAAACAAATTGTATGCTCAACTCCCGTAACGAAAATATAGAGGTAGTAATTAACGTGGATTTTGGCGGGCGCCTACGTTCAGATTCATACGCAAATGAACGCGCACAATCGATATTCAATAGAATTATAGAGACAAACAAACTTCCTCCTACATATAAACTATTTGTAGTAAATGAAGGTCGTGATGCTTATGCTAAGTTTGGTAACATTATCCTTCCTCTGTGGATGTTGCAAATCTTCGATGATGAGATGGTTAGTTGGATTATTAGTCATGAAATTGCTCATTTTACCTTGGAATCAAGTAACAACAAAAACGCAGACAAACTAGGTTTTGAGTATGCAAAAACAGCTGGGTATTTAAAAGAAATCAAATCCCCCAAGAAATTTAGAAGAACAGTTGAAAAAGAAAGCAGAGAATTTTTAAAGATACGTCCTACTGGCAGGCTCTGCGGCAGCAGCTGCGGCTCCAGCCCGGTCAATAATCTAACAAACTATATATCCGCCTCCAAATTCGCCTCATTATCAGCAAGTTCGCCAGCTACTTCATTACTACCGGATTCTCCAGTTTTAGCTGATGCGAGAAGCTTTGAGACGTTCCTTTACACAGAGCCAATGAGACAGGCATTAGGTAATATTATCCAAATTTTAGATATAGAAAGTGTAGAATCAGCCTTTGTCACTCATGTTACCGCGGCACCAGGAATGACCGAACCTTACTTTGTTAAGTCAGAAAGAAAAACCCAGTCAGAATGTCCCTTAGTGCCCTTTGAAGTCGAGCATGAAACCGTTAGTATTCATTCTCATCCCTTTATTCCTGTAGGTGTAGAGTCTTCGGACGGTAGTATATCTCAAAAAGTAGAGGTTGCTATTTTGCCAGGTTGCGAGGATTTTGATGTTTTTATCCGCCAGAATGGTAGGGGAGTTTTAGGCATAATATGGGGCAATAGAAACGTAGGATTCTACTTAACAGCAATTATTACTAATAGGATTCCAGATTACATTACATTAATTAGTCACCACGAAAAAGACGTTAGAAAAGCTATCGATGTTTTAAAGCAGAACCAAGCAATAGCTTTTTATCGGCTTAATTTTGGAGTTGAGACTTTAAGTCCGTATTTTATAGAAGAAGGAGTCATTGTTGAACCTGAAAGAATAGCTGCGCAAGATGCCATTGCGGTTACAGAACGTCTAGTTGCCAATCCTGATTTAGTAATTGAAGACGATATAAGGGTTCTTGCTGGTTTTAGTAGGTTAGCCCAGGAACAGTTTAGAAACAGAGAATTTTCAGAGATATCTGATGCTGCAAGCACAATAGAGGCTTATCTAATGAAGATAGGTGATTCATTGAAAAAGAAGATTTTTTCTGCTGATGGCGTAAGAGAACAAATAGCAAGAGAACAAATAGCGATGGCATGGGAAATGAATCGCTTGTCTGCTATACTTAGAGGTCTTAAAAGAGCGCTTAGTGAAAAGGGCGTTTCAGTCTTCCCTGCTTCTGCCACCGCTTCTTTAACTTCAGAAGAATTATTTCAGTCCATCTGGCTTTCATCGTCACCTGTAGCCAGCTTGCTATCCGCCTCCAGCCCTTTGCTTCGCTCAGGACGTCAGCCCCAGGAGGAATATAACCTTGATAATTTAGCTGGTGCCTCCAGCCCGGTTGAAAAATCCAAATATGATAAAGAGAGGGATGCAGCCATAACCAAAATAGCACGCCTAGTCATAGCTCTAAGGCCTCAGGGAGGTAACTTCTATAAGGCTGTAAAAGAGTCGATGATGTCTCAAGGCAAATCAGGACGAGAGGCATGGAGTTTTGCAAATTATGTATTTACCGACAAAGGAGAATTGAAAATTGACCCTTACAAATATGTGCCACGCAGCAGTGAGTTTGATGGCACTATATTAGAAGGCAAAGACCCAGAATTCGAGGGCACTATATTAGGATACACCGATTCAAGCTATCCCGCCTCCAGCCCTTCGCTTCGCTCAGGACGTCGGCCCCAGGAGGAAAATAACCCTGATAATTTAGCTGGTGCCTCCAGCCCTATGAAGGAAAATGCTCTGCCGATAGATGCAGGAGCTGATACAAGAGTTAATAACAAAAATGGCAAAGTTAGTGGTTTAGCCAGCCCAGTGAAATTAGATACAAGATACATAATGCATGATGCAGGAATGACAGGTAGCTCGCCAATGGTCTTAGATCTCATAAGGTTAGGACGTGCACAAAATATTTCACCGAATCCATTTATGGCGGCTGGCTCATCGCCCCTCCAAGAAACCGAGCCAGGTCGTCAGAGCACGAATTCCCGCAAATTCCACACTAATACACACGAATATTCATTCGAATCCACATTCTTCGCTTCCGCTCGGAATCCTTCGAGGAATCCTGAGCAAGGCGAAGGACCAATATCCTCACCAATAACGATAATTAATAATAATTTAGATAGATTTTCTTCACCATTAACAAAGGCCAAAAATGTATTATTAGGAAGCATAAGAGGCTTATTTGTAAGGCTTACCCAAGTAATTTCGTTTCGAGCAATACGTAATTTTATATTATCTATATTACTAACCATATCAGTAGGTATGTCTTTCATTTATTTTCCAAAAGGAATTATTTCTATCGTTTATCCTCCTAAAGATAATCTTACAGTATTGATTAGTTCAGAATATAAAGAGGGCTACGTATTGGATTATTTCTTTTTCAATACGTATGGGGCAGTATATTTTGGATTGAAAGGAATAGAATTAGATATAATCTACGCAGCAACAAAAAATGATTTAAGAACTGTATCAGGTGATTCGACTAAACCTAACATAGCCGTTATGGGTCATGGAACATGGAATGAATGGATAGCTTCTGATAGCGTCGTCACAGAAGATGATATTAAGAGATGGTATTCTTCAGGAGAATTCCCTAGGAAAGAGTCGATTATCCGCTATACATGCGGCTCAGGCCGTTTTCTCTTTGATGAGCAATTTGGCCATCATGCAGTTGAGGATCCCCAGACACAGATTAGAGGTTTTGATTTCACGGTGTCTCCCATAGAATTTTTAGTAAAACCCACAGCTTTTTCTCAAAAAGAATTAGATTCAGAAAAAGGTAATTGGCTATTGAATGCTATGAGAGCTCTCAGAGGAGTCGAGGATCCTATCACTACTACTGATTATATGAGAGCTGATAAAGAAGTTGAGGATACTATCTATGGAAGAATGATGGGAAATCCCAGAATGCTAAGAAAATTTAGATTACCATTATATATAGTAGGGGAAGAAGAAGACCACAGAAATATCAATGGTTCTACTTCATTGCAGACCATCCTAATCTATGACCAAGCCTATTCCGATAGTTCTTCTTCACCTTTAACAGAAACCAATTTAACAAAAACCACGCAATCTTCACCTGTAACCTACCGTGGCAGGTTGAGTGAGGAGATTGTAGCCAATTCAGGGGTAAATGTTAGCAGAATCACCCCCTCCAGCCCTCTGGTTTTAGGTAAATTTTTAAACTTTGACAACAGCTCCTCACCTACCGTGGCAGGCCTCGTTAGAAATATTGTTAATAAATTTAAGAGATTTAATTTGATTATTTCTACCGTGGCAGGTATTGGGGAACACACCAATCCAGCAGGGTTTGTTAGAATTACCCCCTCTAGCAGCCCTCTGGATGAAAATTTTGACAACAGTTCCTCACCTACCGTGGCAGGTATTGGGGAACACACCAATCCAGCAGAGGCTGTTGTTGGCAACACCCCCGCCATTAGCAGCCCTCTGGATGGGGTAAGAATTTCAAGTCCTTTGAATTCAAACGAATATTTAGAGGATATGACAAAACGCATAATCAATGAATGCAGACAAGACAATTACTCTTCTTTGAAATTAAGCTGGGAGATGGCAGTATATGATTATCAGGAATTTATAAAGCATGCCGCTGCCATAAATGCTGCGCTTAAAGAAATTTTAAATTCTAAAACACATCGAGCTCAGAGTTTTGTCAATTTTATGACTTTTCTAAAGAGTGCCATAAATACAAGAATAGATATGATTGAGCATTACCAGGCACCATTATCAGCGACAGGAGAAAATAACATACTTTCAATTAAGCATCTTATAAGTCGCTCTGAGGATATAGATAGTCTTTTTGATACGTTCAAAGATCTTATGAATCCCTCAGATACTTGGTTTATTCCTTTATTTGATGAGGAAAGAAAGAAGATCATTTCGTCAAGGGGTATTTTAGCTACTAGGACTATAGGTACTTGGGGTTGTTCTACTCAATGTGACCACTGTGATGACGCAAGCCTCATCCAAGTCACACCTTCTCCATCGAAATGGCTAAAGGAAAGCAAGGAGTATATGTTTAAACTAGACGAATTCCACAACGGCTCCTTTATAGATTATTATTGTTTTGTCTATGATAAATATGGTAGTTATGTGGCGTTGTTATTTGATAGAAATAGTATAATAACTTCTCCATTTGAGATAGGTTCTGTACCAGATAGGAGTTTAAAGAACTTATTAGAAATGGGTAAATTAGATTATTTTGTGTTAAGTGTTGCTCCTAGCGCTTTGATGCGTAGAATTGGAATTGAGAGATATTATGAATGTATATATCACATTATAGAATTACTTAAGAAAAATAAAATTTCCTATAAATGTTTCTTACATATGTTTAGGCGTCAAAAGGATCCTTTAGATATTAACAAAATCCCAGAGAAGGCTAAATCGCTATTAAAAAATGATTATATTGAAAGAGACTTATTTAGATGTGGTAGACTTTGGCAGTTAATAGAAAAAGGTTCAATAGATTCGACTTCGATAGGTAATCTCATTAATAGTTGTTCTACATTTTTTACTCATAAAGATGTTGGTAGTTCTTTTCTGCTTCCTGATGGTCAAATTGTCTACGGAGAAAACTATAGACAGGGTATTTTATGTCGTATATATAGAACTGTCCCGGGGCTCGAATCTATAGGCAGAAGGTCTATTAAGTGTTGGTATTGTAAATTGGATTGTAAAGGAAAATCAGAAATTGGATGCCCAGGGCGACAACAGGTATTTAAGCCATGGAATTTGTCTGCTGATGGCGGATTTCTTGAAGATAAAAACAGTTCACCATTGAGCCTGACACAATTGGATGAGTCCTTAGCAACCTTCGTACCGATAAGTGAGTTAATAATAGGAGATAGAGAGACTATAAGACAAACCAGTTCCCCACTTACCGTCTCGCCCGCCACAAATCTTGGCGGGACTTCGTCGTCGCTCGGCAAAGCTTCCTTTGCTTCGCTCAGGACACTTCGAAGGACACTGAGCGCAGTCGAAGTGCGCTCCTCCTCGCCTGCGGCTCGGGGAAATTCTGATGCAACTCTAAGGGGTATCCTCGGTGATTTTTCCGTCGGAAAAACTGGCTCGTTACGTAACATGTTACGTAACAACCTGGAAGGTAATGCTATCGAATTCAGCTCCAGCCCGGTTGAAGGATCAAATGAGGTGCCTGCCAAATTTGAATTCCAAGCAAAAATAGGGAATCAGATGACTTTAGGGGTAGTAATAATAATACTTAGAGAAATTACGAGAGCAGCAAAAGAGGATAATCTAATAGAGGTTATAAGACAATTATATAGACTAAGAACACCTCTTACAACGACAAACTGGTTAAAGATACCAGAAGAAATAGAAAGGGCAAAACAGATAATAATTAGCCACCATATTAGAAGTTTAGATGATTTGATAAAATATACCGAAGCTGATGTGTTAGGCTTATCTGAAGCTGTTAAGATATTTCTAAGAATATATAAAAAGTTGTTAGAGAATCGTATTAATATTACCTTAGACCGCATTGCTGAAGGCACAGCTTTTAAGCGCAATAAAATGGGCGATGTGTGGAAATATGAACTGCGGCCTATTTTAGAAGCCTCAAAGCACAATTGGCAAGATGAAACAATACTGGTCGACGATAGTAGGCATATTAACAAAATTGAAAAGGATGAATTAGCTGCTTTAGAAGATATGGAGGATGTAATACGTGATGATATCGATAAAGGCAATGTACTTATTTATGATGAACTTGTGGAATTGGTTAGAGGATTGCCAACTCCACCATACGGTAAGCAACTACCAAAAGACAAAATAATAACCTTATTAGAAAAGATTGGGCTCAGCAGAGCACAATTCAATAGAATAATAAAGAAGAGAGAGAAAGACAAAAGTAAGGTACTAATTATCGAAGAAAAAGAGGAGGAGATTCCCGATCTTGAGGTAATTATAGGGATGAGCGAACCGGGGAAAATTGAATATATATATAAAGTTTTGGGAGATATCCGTAAAGGTGCAATAGAGGGAGCACAACAAGGAACCATAAGCAATCTCAGGTCCCTAACACTTAAATGTGTAAAAGAGGCAATAAATAGAAATTTATTTAAACTATTAATTGGCAGAAGTAATTTACCAGCCAGTGCATCAAAAGAAGATATCAAGAAAGCCTATCTAGAAGGAAAGAGAACCCGTGATAGCCAAATACTTAAAGGAGTTGAAGATATGCAACAAAAGAAAATTAGGGCAGCTAAGTTACGCCGCCAAAGAGAAATTGCCTTCCAGATTTTAATGAATGATGAGTTGAGAGTTGTGTATTTAGGAATGAGACCAACTCATATTGATATCTTTGAATCCGCTAAAGCAATTACTGCATCTAAAACTACTAGTAAGAAACGCAGTGGTAAAGGTTCCTCACCAATAAAACAAACCAGCTCCTCACCTACCGTGGCAGGCCCCGTTAGAAATATTGTTAATAAATTTAAGAGATTTAATTTGATT
>CAZFPS010000006.1:0-40449 GCA_964520705.1 uncultured Planctomycetia bacterium
AGGCATATTATTAATTGATAGCGAAAGCTCCATAGGTAGCGGGCTTCGCAGAATCGAGGCCTCCATGGGAAAATTGGCATATGAAAAATTAATGAACAACTTTCAAAATATGAAGGGCCTGTCTATGTTACTCAAATCTAAGATTGAAGATGTGCCCAGAGAAGTGCAAGCTTTGATGGACAAGAATAAAAGGCTAGAAAAAGAAATAAAATCTTTAATGGAAAAGAATCTCAGTTATCAAATTGATGATATAATCGAGAGTTCAAAAAAGAAAGCAAATGATAGTAGTTATCTAGTTTATCAGTTTAAAGGCCTAGAGACAGATATTTTAAGAAGAGCATCAGATTTAATTATTAACAAATTAACAAAGAAATCAGCGATATTTTTAGCTTCTGATAAGGGTCTATTTATCTGTAGGTTGACTAAAGATTTAAAGAATAGTTTGTCTGCAGGGGATATTCTCGGGGAAATTCTAAAGCCATTCGGCGGCTCCGGAGGTGGAAGGGGAGATTTTGCTCAAGGCGGTATAAAAGATATTCAAAAGGTTAAGCAAGTTATGGAGAAAGCACAGGAAGTAATAAAGAGGAATCTATCCAAATGAGAATTATTAGACCTACAAGCAAAGAGTTAGAAAAATTAGAATTTCGCTTCTTTAATCAAAAAAAAAGAGTCAATAATACTGTCTATAATATCATCGATGACGTAAGATTAAATGGCGATGATGCGCTAAAAAAATACACTAGGCGTTTTGATGGAGCAAAACTCAAGCCCAGGCAGTTTCGTGTTACGGAAGGTGAGATAAGCGCTGCTTTTCAAAATATTCCTTCTGATTTTATCTCAGCTCTGAAAGTTATAATTGAAAACATAAACCGCTTTTATAAAAAACAGCTCAAACGAAGCTGGAAGATGAAAGCTGCAGACGGAGTTGTTTTAGGTGAGAAGTTTGACCCTATAGATAGAGTAGGAGTATACGTTCCCGCGGGGACCGCTCCTTTAGTTTCTTGTGTTTACATGAGCGTACTTCCGGCTAAATTAGCTGGTGTGAAGAAAATCGTTATTGTAAGCCCTCCTGGAAAGGATGGAAATATTAACCCTTATATTTTAGCGGTAGCGAGTTTATTAAAAGTAGACGAAATTTATAAAGTGGGTGGTGCTCAGGCTATCGCGGCTTTGGCTTTTGGTACAAAGTCTATACCTAGGGTAGATAAGATTGTTGGACCAGGGAATGCTTATGTGGCTGAGGCCAAGAGACAGGTCTTTGGTTTTGTGGATATTGATATGATGGCCGGCCCCACAGAATTAGTTATTATAGCCAACAGGTTCAGCGACCAGAAATTTGTGGTGAGTGATCTACTTGCGCAAAAAGAACACTTAGGTGGACAGGCGATATTAATTACGCCTTCTAAGAAATTAGCCAAATTTGTTAAATCGCAGATTCCTGAGAAGAATTGCGGTTGTATTATTTTAGTAAAGAATTTAAAAGAGGCTGCAGAGATAAATAATCAGATTGCTCCGGAGCACACCGAACTTTTGGTAAATAACCCTAGCAAGTTATTTAGAGGTATAAGGAATACTGGCGTGGTTTTTCTGGGACCGTACAGTCCCACTGCGGTAGGAGACTATGTGGCTGGACCCAGTCACGTTTTACCAACGGCCGGAACTGCGAGATTCTTCTCCGGTCTTTCAGTAGCTGATTTTGTGCGCAGCACTCACTTTGTTTCATACAACAAAAAATCTTTAGAGAATGTAAAGAGCATAATTGAGAAAATATGCAAAATAGAAGGTTTGAATAAGCACTGGGAATCTGTAAACGCAAGATTCCAGCCATAGGAGATATACATGAAAAAAAGAGTAGCAGAAGTATCGCGCAATACAAAAGAGACCAAAATAAATATTAAGCTTAATGTTGATGGTTCGGGCGAGGCAAAGATCAACACAGGAATTGGTATACTTGATCACATGTTGGAATTGTTTGCTTTTCATGGGCTATTTGATTTAGAAGTTAATGCTAAAGGTGATTTAAAAATAGATATACATCACACAAATGAGGATATTGGTATTGTGTTAGGACAAGCATTTAATGAGGCGCTTGAGGATAGAGGCGGCATAAAGCGCTTTGGTTCAGCTTCTGTTCCTATGGAAGATGTCGTAGCTAATGTAGTAGTGGATATTAGCGGAAGGGGATTTTTTAAGGAAATAGAAAGAGATCCTGCTGTATACGTCGAAGTTAAAGATGAAGAAGGGTATGCTTTTACTTATGCAAATCATTTTTTTGAATCCTTTGCAAAGAAAATGGGCATGAATTTAAATATCAAACTAAAAGGCAAAAATCCTGATTTACACACTAACTTGGAACCTGTCTTTAAGGCACTAGGTAAGGCTTTAGATGAGGCTACTCAAATCGATCCTCGTAGAAAAGGCATTCCTTCAACAAAAGGTATTATTGATTGATGATTGGTATAATTGACTACGGAATGGGAAATTTATATAGCGTACGCAATGCTTTTCTATCTTTAGGCGTAAAGGCGAAGATTATTTCAAAACCCGAGCAGCTAAAGAAGATGATATCTTGCGTATTACCAGGAGTTGGTGCATTTGGTGACGCCATGGATATTCTGAATAAATCCGGATTGACACAGGCTATTATAGATTATGTGGCTGGAGGCAGCCAGTTTTTAGGAATATGTTTAGGGCTTCAGCTATTGTTTGATCGCAGTAAAGAGTCTCCGGGTAAAAAAGGCCTGGGCATAATACCTGGCGAAGTCTTGCGTTTTCAGGGAGCTGTTAAGATTCCTCATATTGGTTGGAATCGGCTTAAAATAAAACAGAAGAATCGAATATTCAAAGGTATAAAAGACGGTTCTTACGTATATTTTTGTCACTCTTATTACGTAAAACCTAAAACAAATAATGTTGTGATAGGCCAGACAAATTACGCGGCGAACTATGCTTCCGTAGTTGCCAAAGATAATGTATTTGGGATTCAGTTTCACCCTGAGAAGAGTCAAGCGGTCGGCTTAAAGATTTTAGAAAATTTTGCAAAGGCCAGAAAGTGAAAATAATACCAGCGGTAGATATTTTAGGTGGTAAGGTCGTTAGGTTGTTTAAGGGTTCTTTTCATGAAAAGAAAGAGTATAGCGAAGACCCTCAATCTATTGCAAAGTTTTGGCAGGATCAAGGGGCTCAATATATACACGTAGTTGATTTAGACGGTGCAAAATCAGGAGAGCCAAAGAATGCTCAGGTTATAGAGAACATTGTAAAAAACCTTTCTATACCCGTAGAAGTCGGCGGCGGTATTCGTACAGTTGAGCATATTGCTATGTACTTAAATTTTGGCGTAGGTAGAATTACCTTGGGTACAGCTGCAATCAGGAATTTGTCTTTCTTGGATGAAAAGGTGATAAAGGATAACGCTAGCAAGATTTCTATTAGCCTTGATTTTAGAAGAGCGGATAATGATGCTTTGCCGGTGATGATGGCTGGCACTGGTGGCTGGGGTGAGGAAGTGCCTATATTTGATTATAGGGGCTTGATAGACAGGATAACTTCTTCGGGAATAAGGTATATAAATTATACAGATCGTTCAAAAGACGGAACCTTAGAGGGTTTATTAGATAAGGACATTGTTTCTATAGGTGAATTTTTAAAGCAGTTAGCCGATAAAGATATAGAGTTAATATATGCCGGGGGGATTTCTTCGTTAGAGGATGTAAAAAATCTAGCAAATTTGAAGAATGATAAACTTACAGGAGTTATTGTAGGCAAGGCCTTATATGAGGAGAATTTTAGTCTGAAACAAGCTCAGGAAGAAGTAAATAAGATTACAAATGTTAGCTAAAAGAATTATACCTTGTTTAGATGTAAAGGATGGCCGTGTAGTTAAAGGTGTGCGTTTTGTCAATTTGCGTGATGCCGGCGACCCAGTTCAATGCGCAAAGGCTTACGAGAAGCAACAAGCCGATGAACTCGTATTTTTGGATATAACAGCAAGTTATGAAAAGAGAAATATCATAATAAATATTGTTCGAAAGACCGCTGAAAATGTGTTTATGCCATTTACTGTTGGAGGCGGAATTAGGAATTTAGCTGATATCCGGAATTTATTAAACGCAGGAGCGGAAAAAGTTTCAATTAATACCGCGGCTGTAAAAAATCCAAAATTAATTAGTGAATCTGCAAAGAGATTCGGTAGCCAGTGCATCGTTGTCGCCATAGATGCAAAAAAGATTTCAAACTCCAAGTGGGAGGTTTTTGTGAATGGTGGCAGGACTCCAACTGGAAAAGATGCTGTAAACTGGGCAAAACAAGCAGAATTAAAAGGTGCAGGCGAAATATTATTGACCAGCATGGATTTTGATGGTACAAAGGACGGCTTTGATATAGGCTTAACTAGAGCTATAAGCAAAGCTGTTAGTATTCCGGTTATTGCTTCCGGCGGAGCGGGAAAACCAAAACACTTTAAGGACGTTTTGACCAGAGGAAAGGCGGACGCAGCACTTGCCGCTTCTATATTTCATTATGGAGAATATTCCGTAGGCAAAGTTAAGAAATATCTTAAAAGAGAAGGAGTGAATGTACGAATATGAAAAATAAATCTAAAACAAAATTCAGCATAAGAAAGTTGAAATTTGATAAACAAGGTTTGATTCCAGCGATTATCCAAGACTATAATACCAAAGATGTTCTTATGGTTGCTTATATGAACAAGGCTTCGTTAAAGAAGACAATAAAAGATGGAAAGACTTGTTTTTGGTCACGTTCCCGTAAGAAATTCTGGGTGAAGGGTGAGACGTCAGGTTGTTTTCAATTTGTTAAGAACATTTACTATGATTGTGATATGGATTGTCTCCTGATTAAAGTTAAACAAAGTGGGGTTGCCTGCCACACAGGTGAATACAGTTGTTTTTTTAGAAAAATTAAATGAAAGAATTTAAACTATATCCAGATTTTAAAACATTCACTAAACTAGTAAAGAAAGGTAATCTCGTGCCGGTCTATACAGAGCTGCTTGCGGATTTAGAGACACCAGTATCCAGCTTTCTTAAAATCTGCCACAGTGATTACGCATATTTACTGGAGTCAGTTGAAAGCCAAGAGAAGGTGGGACGATATTCCTTTTTGTCTTCTGATCCTTCGTTAGTAGTAAAGAGCAAGGGCCGTCAAATAGAAATAACTGAATTTAGTTCTGGAAAGAAAAAAATGAAAAAGTATCTTACAAGCACTAACCCCCTAGATGAGATTAAAAAGATATTGAGTAAGTTTAAATATGTCCCCTTAAAGGAACTTCCTAGATTTGCTGGTGGGTTTGTCGGCTATATCTCTTATGACATGGTCAGATTTTTTGAGAAGATTCCTGATCAGAACAAAGACGATTTAAAATTGCCTGGTAGCGTATTCATGCTTTCAAATAATCTATTAATCTTTGACCATATTGAACATAAGATTAAAATTGTTTCAAACGTCTATGTACAGAACAAAAACTCAAAGTCGATAAGGCAAGCCTATGAAAATGCTAGGAGGAGTGTTAAACGGTTGAGTGTTGATTTATCCAAGCAGGTAAAGGTTAAGGCTTCTGATACGAAAGTTAAAGATTTTGGGAAGATTAGCTCTAATTTCACCAAGAAAAAGTTCTGCCGAATTGTATCAAAGGCTAAAGAATATATAAGAAAGGGAGACGTTATTCAGGTTGTGCTTTCGCAAAGATTTAAAATAAGACTCTCCGGAAGTTATATCGATATTTATAGAAGGCTACGCTCAATTAATCCTTCGCCGTATATGTATTGTTTAAAGTTGGGGGATTTTAATATAGTAGGTTCTTCGCCAGAGATGCTTATTCGCTGTGAAGATGGCATGGTTGAAACCAGGCCCATTGCTGGCACAAAGCCGAGAGGTGAAAACGCAGCGGAAGATAATCGTTTAGCCAGAGAACTTCTTAGCGATAAAAAAGAAAGGGCTGAGCACCTTATGTTGGTTGATTTAGGCAGGAATGATTTGGGCAGGGTTGCTACAAAGGGTTCGGTCAAAGTCCAGGATTTTATGATAATTGAGAAGTATTCTCATGTTATGCACATAGTTAGTTCTGTCGTCGCAAAATTAGATAAAGAATATGATATATTTAACTCATTGTCATCTGCATTTCCGGCCGGGACTGTTGCCGGCGCTCCTAAAATTAGAGCCATGGAGATAATAGATGAGTTGGAGAATTTACGTCGTGGCCCATATGCTGGAAGCGTGGGTTATTTTAGTTTCTCAGGTAATTTAGATACATGTATTACAATTAGGACAGTAGTTATAAAAGATGGATTTTGTTATGTGCAAGCTGGCGCCGGAATCGTTGCAGATTCCGTACCAGAAAAAGAATACAAAGAGACGCAGAATAAGGCAAAAGCGCTAATCGAAGCTATAATCGATAGTTAAAAAGGAGGAACAAATGTCAGTAAGGATTAGAATGAAAAAAATCAGCAGAACATCCAAGGGCAGATATAATTTTCGTATAGTTGTGATAAAGAAGACTGCTTCCAGAGATAGCAGGCCCATAGAAGAGATAGGTTCGTATGACCCTTCTAAGAAGCCAGCTTATTTTAAAATCAAGAGAGAAAGGTATGATTACTGGGTGTCAAAGGGAGCGCAGCCAAGTGATACAGTAGCAAATTTGTGCAAGAAACTAAAAGACTAATTTAACAGGTTAATTTCTAAAAGAGGAGAATATCATGAATCCAGGAGGCCAAAGCCCATTCGCGAGTATGTTAGTTCCCATAATTCTAATCTATGTAATCTTTTACTTTGTTTTGATTAGGCCGCAAAAAAAAGAGCAGAAGAACCACAAGTCTATGCTTGATAATATAAAAAAGAATGATGAAGTGGTTACTACTGGTGGCGTACACGGCACTATCGCGAATGTGAAAGATAAGACATTTATGCTCAGAGTAGATGATAACGTAAAGATGGAGATAAATAAAAGCGCAATCTCTTATTTGAAGAAAAAACCAGAATAATAACTTCTTACTTTAAAAGGGAATCTACATGAATACAAATCTGAAAGTAAAAATTGTTCTAATTGTAATTGTTATAGCATTTGTTTGTTTTCACGCATTTCCGTTGCAGGAAAAAATTAATTTAGGTTTGGATTTAAAAGGAGGCATGCATTTAGTGCTGCAAGTGGATACCTCTGATTTGCCGGATGATGCCAAAGAAGATGCTCATGAAAGAGCTCTGGAGATTATTCGCAACAGAATTGATGAGTTTGGAGTTAAAGAGCCTTCTATCCAGCTGCAGGGTGATGATCAGATTGTAGTACAATTGCCCGGTTTGACTGATAGAAATCGCGCTTTAGAACTTATTAGAAGAACTGCGGTGTTGGAGTTTAGATTGGTTTCTGATGATATGGAAAAGATGTCTGAGGCGTTGAAAGGCGAGGAACTCGAGGGTTATGAATTAAAAAAGATCGATAAGGAAAAAGGCGAACCGGTACTTTTGGAAAAGCAGACGCTTTTAAGGGGCGATACTCTGGTTAACGCTGATGTTAGATTTGACCAGGGAGGATTTGGTCAGCCCATAGTTGGCCTTAAATTTAATTCCGAAGGCGCAAGCAAGTTCGCCAAGATAACTTCTGAAAATGTTGGTAGGCGCTTGGCTATTATTCTTGATGATAAAGTATATTCTGCTCCGCGGATTAATGAAGCCATCCCTTCGGGGGAAGCGATAATAACCGGTAGATTCACTGTAGAAGAGGCAAAAGATCTAGCTTTGGTTTTAAGAGTGGGTTCTCTTCCCGCGCCTGTGGTAATTGCTGAAGAACGTACAGTTGGTCCATTGTTAGGCAAAGATTCCATTGATTCTGGTGTTAAGGCTTGCCTGTACGGGATTGCCTTAGTTTTCGGTTTTGTAATTTTGTACTACTTATTTTCAGGTATAGTGGTTTGTGTAGCTCTTTTATTAAATTTATTGATTGTTTTAGGTTATTTAGGATTATTCCATGTTACTTTAACGCTTCCTGGAATCGCTGGTATCATACTTACATTAGGCATGGCGGTTGATGCCAATGTCTTAATTAATGAACGAATCAGGGAAGAGGTAAATATCGGCAGGCCGCTCCAAACTGCGATGAATTTTGGTTATAGTAAAGCATTCCGAACTATCTGCGACGCAAATCTTACTACTTTAATCGCTGCCTTTTTCTTGTTTCAGTTTGGTACAGGCCCGATCCGGGGTTTCGCTGTTACATTGTCTATCGGTATAATAGCGAGTATGTTTACTTCCATTGTTGTGACTAAGACAATCTTTGAGACTATTTTTCACTATTTCAGAAAACTTAAGAGATTGCCTATGTTGCAATTCTTCAGGCCTACCAATATTAATTTCACAAGCAAAAAGACTCTATTTTTAGCTTTGTCTTTGATTGTTGTTCTTATCAGCTTAGGAATGTTTGTGGTTAAGGGCAAGGATTCGTTGGGGATTGATTTTGCAGGTGGGCAGATTCAAGAGTATGCTTTTGATGAGCCAATTGCAATTGAAGATATACGAGTATCGCTTAGAGATGTAGGCTTGGAAGATGTTTCGATTCAACAATTTAAAGATAATTCCAGGGAAATAGTGGTCCAGACACCATCGGATACGTCAGATTTAGTCCAGGAACAATTTAAAAAGCAATTCTCCGGGAATAACTTTCAAATTCTGCGTATTGAGAATGTTGGGCCAGTGGTAGGCAAACAGCTAAAGACAAAGGCTATCTGGGCCATACTCTGGTCTCTGTTGGGAATCCTTATTTATGTAACATTCAGATTCAGGCACTTTGATTTTGCTCTGGGTGGCATAGCTGCTTTAATTCACGATGTGATTATAGCCACAGGCCTGCTTTTGTTTTTTAATCGCCAGATCGACCTTCTAATCGTGACTGCGCTTTTGACTTTAGCTGGCTATTCTATAAACGATACAATAGTAGTTTATGATAGGATCCGTGAGATGATGCTTAAGATGCATAAAGCCAATATCGTGGAAGTCGTTAATGCCGCAATAAACCAGACTTTGGCGCGCACAGTGATTACTTCTTTTACTACCATACTGGTTGTTTTATCGTTATTTTTGTTTGGCGGAGAAGTGTTGAATAGTTTTGCTTTAGTGCTTTTGATAGGTTTTGTAGTGGGGACTTATTCTTCCATATTTATCGCAACACCACTGGTCGTTGCTTTTCACGGGCGTAAGAAAAAATAGATATTTCCTGGGAAAGTTTAATTAGCATATGAAAACACGGCGCTGATTTAGCTTTTAGAGCTTTTCAGCGCTATTTGGTAAACGAAAGACATGTTTCGCTCACTAAAAATTTATAAAGGACAGGATTCGGATTTAGATTTTATAATGCGTACTTTTATTGAGTATGGGTATAAGAGACAGAATCGCGTACAAGAAGAGGGTGATTTTTCTCGTCAAGGTGGCATAGTAGACATCTATCCGGTTACCTTTGATTGTCCTATCCGCATACAATTTCACTACAACAAAATTAGTTCTATAGATAGTTATAATATACTTACCGGAAAGATTATCTGGAAGCACAAGATGGTGATAGTATTGCCGCGTATTAAGAGTCATCCCACCCGTTACGGTTCGTTCTTTGAAGAAGCTCCGCTGCATAGCTTCATAGATTTAGAGAAGAAAGATTATGTGGTGCATATTAAGCACGGTATAGGTAGATATTTGGGAATCGAGAGGATAAAGGTTAAGAATGAAGAGAAGGATCATCTAGCTATCGAATACGCTAATAATGAGATGCTTTATGTGCCTATAGATAAGGCACACCTAGTACAAAAGTACATAAGTTTTGAGGGTCGAAGTCCTAGGCTTTACCGTTTAGGTTCAGGCGAGTGGAAGCGGATCAAGGAAAAGACTAGGAAGGGACTATTAAAAGTCGCTTTAGATTTATTAGAGATACAGGCCAAGAGACAGACATCATCTGGTTTTAAATTCTCAAAAGATACAGATTGGCAGAAGCAGTTTGAGGCAAATTTTGAATTTGATGAGACTCTCGACCAGATAAATGTGAATAAGAAGGTAAAGGAGGATATGGAGTCGAGTAGGCCGATGGATAGATTGCTTTGCGGAGATGTTGGCTACGGCAAGACAGAAGTCGCCATGAGGGCATGTTTTAAGGCGACCATGGATAATAAGCAGGTCGCCTTTTTGGTCCCCACAACGATTTTAGCAGAACAGCACTATCAAAACTTTCTCAAAAGACTTGAAGATTTTCCCATAAAAGTTGCCATGATCAGCCGTTTTAAGACTAAGGCTGAGCAAAAGAAGATAATCGAGGAACTAGCACAGGGCAAGGTCGATATTGTTATCGGTACACATCGATTGCTCTCCGATGACATTGTATTTAAGAGATTGGGTTTGATTATAATTGATGAAGAGCAAAAGTTCGGAGTGCGAGCAAAAGAGAAATTAAAGAAAGTAAGGCTTACTGTCGATATATTGACTCTTACAGCAACACCAATTCCGCGCACACTCTACATGTCGTTAATGGGAGCCAAGGATATCTCGGTTATCAATACGCCTCCTCAGAATAGGATACCCATTGATACCAGGGTGGAGGAGTTCAGTAAAGATTTAATAAAGTTAGCAATTCAGAAAGAAATTTCTAGGAAAGGCCAGGTTTTTTTCATCCATAACCGTGTTGAAGATATAGAAGAGGTAGAAGATTTAGTCAAAGATTTATCTGGAGATTCTGTGCGTGTGGATTTTGCTCATGGCCAAATGCCAGCAAAGCTGCTGGAGAAGGTCATGCTTTCATTTCTAAATGGACAGATAGAAATATTAGTCTCTACAAATATTATTGAGTCGGGCATAGATGTGCCTAACGCCAATACCATAATTGTAAACAATGCGGATAATTTTGGGTTATCTGATCTGCATCAATTAAGAGGCAGAGTAGGAAGATTTAATCGCAAGGCCTATGCCTACTTTCTCATTCCCAAGAATAAACCTGTAAATCAAGATGCACACAAAAGGCTTGAGGCCATAGAAGAGTATTCTGAATTAGGGGCTGGTTTTAAGATAGCCATGGAGGATTTAGAAATAAGGGGAGCAGGAAATTTATTGGGAACTGAGCAACATGGATATATAATGGCAGTAGGCTTCGACCTATATTGCCGTTTGATTAGACAGGTGATTGCTCAATTAAAAACCGCAAAAGCGAAAGGAAAACTATGAAAAAACTAATTTTGATGGTACTGATATCTTTATTTCTTTCAGCAACGAATATATACGGAGTCGAAGATAAAGTGATAGCTATAGTTAATGATGAAGCTATTACAAAAGCCGAGTTGAACGCCTATGTAAATCTAATAAAACTGCAGATAGGATATGACGGTTGGGCACAATTTGAGATGACTGAAGAAAAGGCGCTAGAAAATTTAATTGAGGATAGGTTGATTTTGCAAGAGGCCCAGAGAAATGAACTGGAGATAGAAAACCGCCTGATTGAATCAAGGCTTGCAGATACAAAGAGAAGAATAGGTTCTGAGAGTGATTTTACCAGTTTTTTGGCAAGTCAAGGGATATCTTTGAGTGATCTAAGGCAGAAGATTAAAGAGAAGATGTTAAGTGAGAAGTTAGTGAATATAAAGGTACGCAGCAGGATTTTTGTCAGCCCTAGAGAGGTAACTGAATTCTATAAGGAAAATATTGATGAATTCTATTCTCCAGAGCAAGTTCGCCTAGAGAGTATTTTTGTTGGCGATAAGGATACAGCTCAGAAAATTTATCAAAGATTAAAAGAAGGAGCCGATTTTACTTCGTTGCAAGAGAAATATTCAGAAAAGTCAAATTTAGGCTTAGTAAGCAAGGGGCAGCTACTTAAACAGATTGAAGATGTAATCTTTGCGCTAAAAGTTGAAGAGTTCTCTGCTCCTGTTGAGATATCTGACGGATATTACGTATTCTTAGTGAAAGAAAAGATCGAGTCATCGCATTTGAAGTTGATTGAAGCTCAAGACGATATACACAATATGCTCTTGGATAAAAAATTTAATGCTAAATTGTTAGAGTTTATTAATGAGTTAAAAAATAAGTCTTACCTAAGTTATAAAGCATGAGTAGAAAAATAAGAATAGGCATAACTATCGGCGACCCTTCAGGGGTTGGGCCGGAAGTGGTCATCAAGTCATTAGAAAGAATTAAGCAATCTAGAGGCTGCGAAATTTTTGTTTTTGGTGATAAAATAGCTTTAGAAAGAAACGGCCTCAAGGACAGTAGGCTTAACTTTAGCCTTATAGATCCGCAACTTATTAAGAAGTCCGAATTTAAATTTGGAGTGCTTTCTAGAAAGTTCGGCCTAGCTAGCCTGGGATATCTAGAGGAAGCAGTAAGGTTTCTTAAGAGAGGCAAGATTGATACTTTGGTTACTGCACCGGTAAATAAAGAGGCAATTTGTTTAAATAGAATAGCGTTTCGTGGCCACACTGAATTTTTATCCACTGCGTTTAGGGCAAAGAATATAGTAATGATGTTTGCATCGGACAGGCTCAAACTCAGCCTTGTTACTCGGCACATCGCTTTAAACAAGGTAAGCAGGGCGCTTAATAAGTATATTGTTTTTGAAACAATTTTACAAACTCACAATGCTCTAAAAGAGTATTTCTCAATTAAACATCCCAAACTTGTTATATCTGGCTTAAATCCCCATGCCTCAGAAGATGGATTGATGGGCACAGAGGAAGATAGAATAATTAAGCCCGCCATAGCTCAATTTAAAATGAGAATATCAAGGTCTATTTATGGCCCTCTGCCAGCGGATACAATTTTTATGCGCCTTTTGGATAAAGAATTTGATGCGGCGGTATGCATGTACCACGATCAAGGATTGGCTCCATTCAAGATGTTGAGTTTTAACCAAGGCGTAAACATAAGCTTAGGGCTTCCATTTATTAGAACCTCTTGTGTACATGGAACTGCATTCGGTATCGCCGGCAAAAATAAGGCAGACCATAGATCTATGCTCGAAGCAATTAACTTAGCTTATAAGCTTACCAGAAATAGACTAGTCAATTGATGCTCCCTTTAGATTTCCATCCAAAAAAGAGCAAAGGCCAGAATTTTCTTAAAGATATAAATATACTCAGAAAAATAGTTGAAAGCCTATCAGTTTCTAAAGAAAGTATAGTTTTAGAGATAGGATCAGGTAAAGGCGTTCTTACCGAGGAACTATCAAAAAGAGTAAAGAAAGTAGTCGCAATTGAGCTAGATAAGAAGTTGCATTGCTACTTGAGTGATAAATTTAGAAATTCAGAAAATATCCAGTTGTATAATAAGGATATTCTTAAATTTGAGCTGGATAAATTTGTTAAAAAAAATAAAATAAACCAGAAACTTGTTGTTGTCGGAAATATACCTTATAGTATTACAACTCCCATATTGGAGTATATTTTTGAAAATATTAAATTTATTGATAAGGCTTACATAATGGCGCAGAAAGAGTTTGCGCAGAGATTAATCGCGTGGCCTAATTCAAAGGATTATTCGAGCTTCTCTTGTTTTGCGCAATTCCATGTAGACGCGAATTTGCTTTTTCACGTGAATAGAACCTGTTTCTGGCCAAGGCCAAAAATCGACTCTAGCTTTATTGAATTGATCCCCAAAAAGGTTAATTTTTGGGAAAATATCTTTAATCTAAAGAGCAAAAAGCTCTTATTCAAAATTATTCATGCTGCATTTAACCAACGTAGGAAGAATATTTTAAATTCTCTGTCTGCGGTATTAGGAAAACAGCAAATGTCTCAAATATTAGATAAGCTGAATATTGATTTTAGAAAAAGAGCAGAAAACTTATCTATACAGGATTATATAAAAATTAGCAATCTTTGCTTTGATTATTTCAATTCTAGGAATATAATAGGATAAAAGTTTACGAGGTTTGTAATTCTTTGCATAGTAGAATCATTTAGGAGGCTGGTAATGAGGAAGTCTTTGTTGGTTCTAACGATATGTTTTTTACTTTTCGGTCAGAATCTAATAAATGCCCAAGAGATAATTAATGGCTTTGGCAAGGTGAGATTGCCTGATAATTCCGTATATGAGGGTAATTTTAAGGACGGACTATTCGATGGAGATGGTTTTTTAGTCCTTAGTGATAGTTCTAAGTATGAAGGCCAATTCAAAGATGGCTTGATGCAGGGTAAGGGCCTATATATTGTTCCCAAGAAATATATCTATGAGGGGGATTTCGATAACGGCCTAATGCAGGGAGAGGGTGTTTATATTTGGTCGAATGGTGATTTATATGAGGGGGAATTTGTAAGAAATCGTATGACCGGCAAAGGAAAGCTTGTCTTTGCAAATAAAGATAGATATGAAGGCCAGGTATTAGATGGGCATATGCATGGCGCAGGTATTCTTATAAAAAGTGATGGCACAAGACATGAGGGGCGGTTTAGGGACGATAAGGCCTATGGGGACATGATTGTTGTAAAGCCAAAAGGGTATTATTTTAAAGGTCAGTATAAGAATAATATGGCTCAGGGCAAAGGCAATGCGGTTTTAGCCGATGGCTCTAAATTCGAAGGAAGTTTTAGGGATGATAAATTTTATGGCCATGGTACGCTTACATCAGCAAACGGAGATATTCTTAAAGGTCAATTCAAAGAAGGGGAAATTGCTGGAAAAGGGGAAATCAATTTTGGTAATGGAGATAAGTATGTAGGTCAATTCGAAGATGGCTTAATGGACGGGAAAGGCGTATTAACCTTTGCAAATAGCGATAGGTACAAAGGGGAGTTTCGAGACGGCCTGATGGATGGTATGGGTTTGTTGATATTTAGTAACGGAGATAAATACGAGGGGCGGTTTAAGGACGGCAAGATGGATGGTATGGGGGTTTTGTATTTTACTAATAAAAATAGATATAAAGGGGAGTTCAAAGATGGCTTTATAGATGGCCATGGGTTTTTTACTTATGCTAATGGTGATAAATATGAAGGAGAGATGCGCGATGGGAAGATGCATGGTAAGGGTATTTTGATTAAAAGAGACCGCACAAGATATGAAGGAGAGTTTAATAATGATCAGGCCATCGGCCAGATGATCGTCACAATGTCCGATGGATACCGTTATGAAGGAGATTATGAAAAGAATATGCCAAACGGTAAAGGGAAGCTTATCTTGTCGGATGGCTCTAAATATGAAGGAGATTTTGTCGAAGGCAAATTTGATGGCTATGGAGTTTATTTAAAGGCTAATGGTGATAAGTATGAAGGTCAGTTTAAAGATGATTTAATGCAGGGCGAAGGCATATTGATCTTTAGTAACGGTGATCGATATGAAGGTGCGCTCAGCAATGGAAGGATGCATGGAAAGGGAGTTTTGGTTTTTGTAAACGGAGATCGTTATGAAGGCCTATTCAGAGACGGCAATATACAAGATCAAGGAGTATTGATATTTGCAAACGGCGACAGTTATAAAGGTCAATTCAGTAATGGTTTGATAAATGGCCAAGGCATGATGACTTTTAGTAACGGAGATATTTATGAAGGTCAATTCAAGGATGGCAAGATGCACGGCACAGGAATACTGCTTTATGCCGACGGAGATAAATATGAAGGTGAGTTTGATAATGGTGAATTCAGCGGCCAGGGAGTATTCACCTATACAAAGCAAGAGGAAGAGGCTATTCAGGGTAAGTGGTTGAATGGTAAGTATGTGACGGAATAACGACAGTTGTAAGTATTTACGTAACTATCGCGTAAGTAGAGATAATAATCTTAAGCTTAGAATTAGGCTGGTGTTACATTAAATCGCCAGTCTTTTTTATTGCACAAAAGCCCTGTCCTTGCTATAATCAATAACCAATCTTATAATTATATAAGCTATGAATATTTCAAAAGAGACTGTCCAGTACGTTGCCAATTTGGCGCGCATTAAGTTGACTGATCAGGAGTTAGAGAAATTCTCTCATCAGCTAAATGATATTTTGCGCTATATCGATCAGTTAAATGAAGTTGATATTTCTAAGATCCCTCCTACGGCTCACGTCTTACCAATCAAAAACGTAAAGAGAAAAGACAGCCTTAATAAATCTTTTGAAAATAAGGAAATTTTAAAAAACGCTCCGCAAAAAGAAGGTAATTTCTTTAAAGTTCCTAAGGTGATTGAATGAGTCTTAGCGTTAAGACTGCTCATGAGATATTGGATTTAATCAAAAAGGGTAAAGCAAACCAAGGGCAAGTCCTTTCTGATATAAATTCCCAGATTGATAAGGTGGAATCAAAAGTTAAGGCGTATGCACATAAGCCTGAAAAATCTCAGCCTGTAGATAACAGCTCATTCCTTAAGGGATTGCCTATAGCAATTAAAGACAATATTTGTACAAAGGAGTATCTGACAACTTGTTCTTCGCATATTCTTGATGGATTCCAATCTCCCTATGATGCTACAGTAATTGAGAAATTAAAAAACTGTGGTGCCTTGATATATGGCAAGACCAATATGGACGAATTTGCTTTTGGTTCATCATGTGAGACTTCTTATTATGGTCCGACGAAAAATCCTTGGGATTTAGAGAGGGTCCCTGGAGGTTCGAGTGGAGGTTCTGCGGCAGCAGTTGCAGCCGATGAGGCCATATGGGCTCTGGGCTCAGATACGGGAGGATCCATTAGGCAACCGGCGTCTCTGTGCGGAGTCGTGGGATTAAAACCAACTTACGGCAGAGTATCGCGTTACGGTCTAATCGCTTTTGCATCCAGCTTAGATCAAATAGGTCCGATTACAAAAGATGTCTATGATTCAGCCTTACTATTAAATATTATTTCAGGCCATGATAGAAGAGATACTACTTCTATTAAAGAGGAAGTTCCTGATTTTACAAAGTGTTTGACAAAAGATATTAAGGGAATGAAGATAGGTATTCCTAAAGAGTATTTTATTGAGGGTTTGGATAAAGAGGTTGAATCTGCAATCAAAGAGGCCAAATCAAGATTAGAAAAACTGGGCGCGAAGTTTAAAGAAATAAGTCTGTCACATACAAAGTATGCCGTGTCTGTGTATTATATTGTGGCTACTGCTGAAGCCAGCTCCAATTTAGCGAGGTTCGACGGCGTACAGTATGGCCTTAGAGAAATAGAATCAAAGTCAAAAGATACTAATCATATGATTGCGATGTATAAGGCGACACGAGGCAAAGGATTTGGCATTGAAGCAAAAAGAAGGATTATTCTGGGAACCTATGTGCTCTCTAGTGGTTATTACGACGCATACTATTCAAGAGCGTTAAAGGTTAGGACTTTAATAAAAAAAGATTTTGATGATGTTTTCAAAGAAGTTGATTGCGTGCTTACACCTACTTCTCCTACGGCTGCTTTTAAAATTGGAGAAAGATCAGAGGATCCACTTTCCATGTATTTATCAGACATCTACACGATTTCGGCAAATTTATCAGGGATACCAGGCATTTCTGTACCTTGCGGTTTAACAAAAGACGGATTGCCGATAGGCCTACAAATTTTAAGCGCGCCATTTAAGGAAGAGGATTTATTCAGAGTTGCTTATGCTTTTGAACAGAATACCAAGTGGCATAAGTTGAAACCGAAAATTTAAAATGCAATTTGAGACAGTTATAGGATTAGAAGTTCACATTCATTTAAAGACCGAGACCAAGGCTTTTTGTGGTTGCTCTGCTGAATATGGTAACGATGCGAATACGCAAACTTGTCCTGTATGTTTGGGTTTTCCGGGTTCTTTACCGGTGTTAAATGAAAAGGCTTTGGAGTATGCGGCTAAAGTTGCCCTGGCGATCAATTGTTCTGTCCAGGAATTTATAAAGTTCGACCGCAAGAATTATTTTTATCCTGATTTACCCAAGAATTATCAAATTTCGCAATTCGATATGCCAATCGGCTTAAGCGGCAATTTGGATATCGATATTAAAAATAAGAAAAAAACAATTCGTGTAAAGCGTGTTCATTTGGAAGAGGATGCGGGCAAGTTGATTCATAAACAAGATGAGGCAAGCAGCTTGGTTGATTTTAACCGCAGCGGTATGCCATTACTTGAGATTGTAAGTGAGCCTGATATTAACTCTCCGCAAGAGGCTTTTGATTACCTTAAGAATTTGAAGTTGATAGTCCAGTATTTAGGGGTATCCGACTGTGACATGGAAAAGGGCAGCTTGCGTTGCGACGCAAATATATCGTTAAGACCTAAAGGCCAAAAGGGATTAGGCACAAAGACGGAATTAAAGAATATGAATTCATTTAAAGGCGTTAGGTCTGCTTTAGAATATGAAGTTAAAAGGCAGGAAAAGTTGCTTAAGAAAGGCAAAGAAATTGTCCAGGAGACTAGGCTTTGGGATGAGAGCAAGCAAGTCACATTTTCTATGCGTTCAAAAGAAGATGCGCATGACTATAGATACTTTCCAGAACCGGACTTGGTCCCTTTTACTATAAGCAAAGACTTTATTAAAAGACTAAGGAATGATCTACCTAAGGAATTCTATGCGCAGAGAATTCAGAGATATCAAGGCTATGGCCTTGCGCTCAAGGAAGCTGAGGCAATCGCTTCTTCTCCGACAAGCATCGGCATTGTTTTTGATAAATGTCTCAAGAGTCATACTGATAAGGCAAAAGAGATTTATAATTGGATTGTTGGACCAGTGCAGGCTTATGCAAATGAGAAACAAAAAGGGATTTCTGATTTAAATATAGAGCCACAAGAATTAGTTAAATTAATTCAATACGTGGCTACGGACAAATTAAGCAATTTAGCCGCAAAAGACGTATTATTTATTTCGCTCGACGAAAATAAGAAGATAGAGCAGGTTATTCAGGAAAAAGGCTTAGCCCAGGTATCTGATGAGAGCGAGTTGGAGAAGATTGTGGAAAAGGCGATAAGGGAAAACCCTAAACCCGTTAATGATTATTTATCAGGAAATGAGAATGCAATAATGTTTTTAGTGGGCCAGGCAATGAAGCTATCCAAAGGGAAAGCTAACCCCAAGATTGTTAAAGAGATGATTTCAAGGAGGATAAAAAATGTTTCATAACAAAAATTATGTAAAATTTTCAATTCTTTTATTTGTATGTTTGTTCTTTTTTAACGGGTCTGCGCTTAAGATTGACCGTGAGATTAAAGATGATACTTACAAAGAACTATCGCTATTTGCAGATGCGCTCACCGTAATTCAATCTCAGTATGTCGATGAGTCTACCCCAAAGGATTTAATATACGGAGCCTTAAAAGGAATGCTCTCTTCACTTGACCCTTATTCAGAATTTCTTAAACCACAGGAATACAAGGAGCTCAAAGCCGATACAGAAGGTCGATTCGGCGGTGTGGGCATGGAGATTACTTTAAAAGATGGTTTGGTTACAGTAGTCTCTCCTTTAGAAGATACCCCTGCCTGGAATGCCGGTATCAAGGCTGGTGACAAAATTGTAAAGATCAATGATGAAATAATTAAAGATTTTACGCTAACCGATGCGGTAAGGCTGTTAAGGGGTGATCCCGGAACAGAAGTAAAAATCACAGCCTGGAGACAGAAAGAAAAGAAGATGTTAGATTTTAAGATTGTGCGTGCGATGATTAAAATAGAGGATATCAAAAACGTGCGTATTATAGATGATTCAGGCATCGGCTATATAAGATTGGTGGAGTTCAGTGAAGAGACCCCCGGTGATTTAACCGAAGCCTTAGATAGTTTATTAGAACAGGGAATGAAGGGCTTAATTTTAGATATAAGGTACAATCCGGGCGGGCTATTAGATGTTGCAGCCAGGGTTACTGAAAGATTCTTGAGCAAGGATAAGGTTATTGTTATTACCAGAGGAAGGGGAAGTTTGCAAAATCTTGAGTTTCGCTCAAGGAAAACATCTAAGTATAGCGAACTACCTATGGTGGTTTTAATAAACGAAGGTAGCGCCTCTGGAAGTGAAATCTTAGCCGGCGCGCTTCAGGATTATAAGCGCGCGATAGTTATTGGCGAAAAAACCTTTGGAAAGGGTTCTGTACAGACAGTTGTTCCTCTATCCGACGGCTCTGCAATAAAGCTTACCACAAGTAAATATTTTACACCTTTAGGACGCAGCATTCATGGAGAAGGTATTAGCCCGGATATAGAGATAGTCTATGAGCAGATTACAAAAAAAGAAAGCGAAGAAAATGAGCTACCTGAAGAGGTCACCGAAACATTTGAGTTAAAAGAAGATTCGGATGATCCATTTCTAAAGCAATATGAGAGTGATAATCAGCTTATTAGAGCTGTGGATATTTTAAGAGGAGTCTTGATATATAAATTAGCAGAGAAATAGGTAATCTAATGCCAGCCTCATCAAAGCGTAAACGAAGATTTAGAAGAAGAATTAAGGTAAAGGCAAGTAGGGAAAAACCGAGCAGTAAGAATTTCTTAGTTATAACATTAACTTTAATCGTTCTTATTCAGACAGTTCTTTTGCTTTCGTTTATTCCTAAAGATTCTCCATCTAAGGCTTACAAAAAAATAGAATCTAGAAAAGTTCCTTCTAAGACTCCCGTCACAAAAAAACGAGATATTAAGCCACTGGCTAAGATTGATGCTGCTTTTCAAAAACCATACCAGGCAAGACCCGGAGAGATAAAAGGGAAGATTGCAATCGTTATAGATGATTGGGGTTATAGTAAAATAAATCTACCTTTATTGCAAGAGATCGATTCACCCTTGACTCTAGCTATTTTGCCCTTTAAAGACTATTCCAAGAAGATATCTGAATTCGGATACAAAAATGATTTTGAGGTGATTATACATATGCCTATGGAGCCGAAAGATAAAGATAAGGCTGCATTGGAACCCCAGACACTAATGACTTATATGGGTAAGGCCACAATTAATTCAATATTAAATAACGCGTTTAGTAATGTAAAATATGCCAAGGGTATAAATAATCATATGGGATCTTTGGCAACCCAAAACAAGAAATTCCTTTCTACGGTTTTCAAAGAACTAAAAAAAAGGAATATTTATTTTCTGGATAGTTATGTTATAGCTGATTCGGTGGCCAGGGATGTTTCCAAAGAAATTGGTATTAAATTTGCAAAGCGTTCAGTCTTTCTGGATAATGAATCAGACCCTAGGAAAATCAGGGATCAGTTGTACTTATTAGCTAAAGAGGCTGAGAAAAATGGCAAGGCCATAGGCATTGGACACGATAGAAAGAATACTTTGTTAATATTAAAGCAAGAAATCCCTATATTAACTCGACAGGGATTTAAATTTGTTTACGTATCTGAATTAGTAGATTAATAATATGTATGTATTAGGAATTGAGACATCCTGTGACGAGACAGGAGCCAGTGTAGTTTATAAAGGGCAAAAGATATGCTCTAATGTAACCGCTTCCAGTATAAAACTACACTCAAGATATGGAGGTGTAATTCCAGAGATTGCCTCACGGGCGCAATTAGAATACATAAATTTTGTAGTCGATAAAGCCATAAAGAAAGCCGGGATAAAGATTAATAAGCTAGGCTTGATCGCTGTGACCAAAGGACCTGGTTTAATAGGTTCGTTATTGGTGGGCATATCATTCGCCAAGGCGCTTAGCTTCGCAAATAAGATTCCGATTTTAGGGGTGGATCATGTTCAGTCGCACCTTTATTCACCTTTTTTAAATTTAAACAGCAATAGAAAGTTGCCGAAGTTTCCTTTTATGGGATTAGTTATTTCTGGCGGGCACACAAGCTTGTATTATTTTAAAAATTTTAATAGATACAGACTTTTGGGAGATACTTTAGATGATGCTGCTGGCGAAGCATTCGATAAAGTGGCAAAATTATTGGGATTGGGTTATCCTGGGGGTCCATTGCTTGAGAAGATGTCCAGAAGTGGCGACCATAAGGCGTTTGTTTTTAATTGCGGCAACAGTGCAAGCTTAAATTTTAGCTTCAGCGGTATTAAAACAGCCGTGCTCTATAAAATAAGAGACATCAATAAAAAAGGAAGGATTTCCAAAGAACGGAAAGCTGATTTAGCTGCTTCATTTCAGTATTCCGTGGTAACCTCTTTAGTCGACAAAACTATAGCAGCCATGTTAAAAAAAAGGGTAAAGACGCTAGTTGTCGGTGGTGGAGTGGCGGCTAATGGATATTTTCGCAAAAGACTTTTGGAAAAAGCAGCAGATAAGGGTCTGAAAGTTTATATCGCCAGACAGGAGCTTTGTATGGATAACGCTTCTATGGTGGCAGGTTTAGGTTATCAGTTGTATCGTTTAGGAAAAAGAGACAGTATAAATTTTAAACCAATATTATATTAGTAAACTATAGGAGGTTTTATGTTTTCCGCTGTTACTATAATCATCAGATTGACATTTTCCGCATTATTGGGGGGCCTTATCGGCATGGAGAGAGAAGTCCATAGGCACGAGGCGGGGCTACGGACTCATATTTTAGTCTGCTTGGGTTCTACTCTTATAATGTTGACATCTCTATATGTTTTTGATATATATAAAGATATAGGGGTAGTTGATCCCTCCCGAATCGCTGCAGGTGTTATAACAGGTATTGGTTTTATTGGTGCCGGAGCAATAATACGTTATGGCATGGCTGTCAAAGGCCTGACTACAGCGGCAACGCTCTGGATAACTTCAGCGGTAGGATTAGCTATAGGTTGTGGTTTTTATCTGGCGGGATTTTTTGCGACCATAATCGTGATTATAGTTTTACTTTTCTTGCGCAAGTTTGAAAAAATATTAATAGGAAAAAAGGAGGGTGGACATGGCAATAAGAGGTAGAAGGAATTCTGTTCATCAAGATCATACTATCGATGTCGATGCTGCTATGCAGGGAACCTTGGTCTTCAAAGAGCCGGTGAATCTGAGAATTAATGGCAAATTCGAAGGCACCCTGGAAGCTAAAGGGGTTCTTACAATTGGAGATACTGCAGTTGTTAATGCTCACATCAAAGGCGAGGTGGTAAAGATTTCCGGACGAGTAAAAGGTGAGATAGACGCTGAAGAAAGATTGGAATTGCTTGATCATGCTGTTGTTGAGGGCAATATTAGAACACCGGCATTGATAATCCAGGATGGAGCTATGTTTCAGGGTAACTGTCTAATGATGGGCGATGTGCTTAATAGCGAAGATCTAGCTAAACATCTTGAATTAGATGAGGGCACTGTTATCGGTTGGGCAGATTCTGGAAAGATACCTGGCTTTAAGGAAGGCGATGAGTGGAAGTTTGATAGAAAGAGGATAGAAAACTGGGTCGCTTCTGGTAAAATAGGTTAGCACTTAGGATGGTATGAGGGAAAAATTACTTACAATTCGCGAAGCAGCTCAGTATCTGGACGTAACTGAGAAGCAAATTATCGAGCTTTCTGATAAGAGTATTATTCCCGCTTATAAAGTAGGCGGGGTGTACCTAAGGTTTAAAAAAGAGCAGCTGGATGCGATTAGGCATAAGATACGTCCCCCCACAGAAGAGGATGATGTAGAGTATTCATTTTCTGACAAGCTTAGCGACTTCTTTTACTACAATGATTTCTACATACTTGCTCTTTTGATCATATCTATTTTAGTCTTTCAGATTATTAATTTATGAGTCAAAAAGGATTTGTTGATTTAAAGTTTGCTAAGGTCGATATAGACCGGCAAAGGCGAAGAGGTTTCTCTGAGGCTGTTTACTGCGAAGATAAATCTGTACAACAAATCGCCAAGATTTTTTCTGAATTTATTAAGCATAAGCAGAAAGTATTATTTTTAACTAGACTGGAAAAAGATAAATTTCTATACTTAAAAACCAAATTTCCTGATTTAAATTATAGCGAAGTCGCCAGAATAGCTTATTTAAAAAAGAAAAAGATCAAGAACGCGAAAAGAAAAATTCTGGTCCTTTCAGCCGGTACAATAGATATTCCGGTTGCTGAAGAAGCTGCCTTGACTTCAGAGATAATGGGCAACAAGGTGAACAGGGTTTTTGATGTGGGAGTAGCCGGATCTCACCGTTTGATTAATCAGATGAAATTTTTGAGAAAAGCAAGCGTAGTTGTAGTGGTTGCTGGAATGGAGGCTGCTCTGGCGAGTCTGGTCAGCGGAATGGTTAAAGTGCCTGTTGTTGCGGTTCCTACAAGTCGCGGCTACGGAGCAAATTTCAAAGGTTTATCCGCTCTGCTTACGATGATCAATAGCTGTTCGCCGGGAATTGGGGTAGTCAATATAGATAATGGATTTGGCGCAGGCTATCTAGCCAGCCTTATAAATAACAGATAGAAGCTTTGTTATGAAATATTTATATTTTGATTTAGTAGGTGGAATTAGCGGAGATATGATCGCAGCCAGTCTGTTAGATATTACAAGAGGATTTGAATATTTAAGAGAAGAATTAAAAAAGATCGACTTGGATAAATACACATTGGAACTTTCTCAGTGTCAGTCCGGGCATATTAGTGCACATCGTTTCATTGTCTGTGATATCGCCAAGGAGAAAAGAGTTTTTCAGTTAGATTCGATAAAGAGCAAGATTAAAGATTCTTATCTTAAGGAAAATACAAAACAAAAAATTATTGGGGTTTATGAGACTTTGTATAAAGCAGAAAGAGAGATCCACGGGTCAGATCATGTGCATTTTGAACAAATTGGCGAGGTGGACTCGCTTATGGATATAGCTTCGGCCTGTATCCTGATAGAAAAGTTTGGGGTTGAGAAAATTCTATATTCTCGAATACCTTTCGGAGAAAAGATCGCTCCGGCGACTGCATTGTTGCTTAAGACTCAAAATGTCTATTTAAGCAAGCATAGATTTGAAAACATAACTCCAACAGGGGCAGCGATAATTACTGCTTTAGGAAAACAAGTTGATTTGGATGCCAGGCATAATTTCTCTATTGAAGAAGTTGGATATGGTATCGGCAGCATTGAAGCTGAGAATCTGCAAAACGTTTTAAGGGTTGTTGTATTCAAAGAATGCGAGAGTTTTGAATTAAAAGGCGCGTATAATAAACATGAATTAACCTTTTAATTTCTGTTTTGTCAAAGCTGGAAAGATTAGATACAATATCTGATATTAAAATAAGTTGTAAAATAATCAATTTGAATTTGGCGGGAGGAAATAAATCATGGCACTTTCAGGATTAGAGATATACAAATTATTGCCTAGGACTAATTGTAGAAAATGCGGCCATTCGACTTGTCTGGCCTTTGCTATGTCCTTGGCTAAAAAACAAGTTGAATTAGATAAGTGTCCTTTTGTAAAGCCGGAAGTCAAGGATACCTTAGAGCAGGCTTCGCTACCGCCGATACGCTTAGTCACTATTGGCGAGGGCGATAATAAAGTGGAAGTTGGTAAGGAGACGGTTATGTTCCGTCATGAAGAAAAATTCCACTACCCTGCGGCAATAGGCTTTATTATAGATGATTCTATTTTAGATGCTGAATTAGAGAAAAAAGTAAAAGACATCTGTAATTTAAGCTATGAGAGAGTAGGCCAGCTTATTAAAGTTAATCTAATTGCTGTCAAGCAGACCGCTGATGCAACAAACTTTACTAATAAAGTAAAGAAAGTGTCTGGAGCTTCAAGTTTACCATTAGTCCTTATGAGTAGCGATATTCAGGCTTTAAAGAGCGCTTTGGAAGTTTGTTCCCAGAGGCCTTTAATTTATGCAGCCACAGAAAATAATATTGATGAGCTTATTGCTTTGGCCAAGTCTAACAGTGCTTCATTGGTAATTAGCGCAAGTGAATTAGAAAAGGTAGAAGAGTTAGGTCAGAAAGTAAGTAAACAAGGCCTGGAAAATGTTATTATAGATACCGGGAATAAACCCATTACTAAAAAAATCGAAGACTTAACTATAATTAGAAGGTTGGCTTTGAAAAAGAAGAAGCGTTCTTTAGGTTATCCTGTTTTAGTGGTTGTAGAAAATGACAATCCATATCAAGAAGCGGTTGAGGCGGGTGCTTATATTGTTAAGTATGCGTCTATAGTTTTGATTAAAACTGTGGAATCCTGGCAGACGCTAGCACTGCTTACCCTAAGACAGAATATCTATACCGACCCCCAGAAGCCACTACAAGTTGAGCCCAAGGCTTACAGTATAGGGCAGGTTAGTGAACAGTCTCCTGTATTGGTAACGACAAATTTCTCTTTAACCTACTACACTGTTTTAGGAGAGGTGGAGGCTAGCAAGATACCTTCTTATATATTGAGCGTTGATACAGAAGGAATGTCAGTTTTAACCGCTTGGGCGGCTGAGAAATTTACCCCGGAAAAGATTTCTGAATCATTGGAAAAATCCGGGATAAAGGAGAATTTGAAACATCATAAACTTATCATCCCAGGATATGTTTCCGTAATGAGCGGAGATTTAGAGGAAAAGAGCGGTTGGCAGATAGTGGTTGGTCCTAAAGAAGCTTCGGGTTTACCGTCGTTTCTTAAGAAAATGTAATTTATGGATAAATTCAAAGTAAAATTCTTACCAGACGAAAAAGTCATAGAGACAGATAAGGGCAGTACTCTGCTGTCTTGTGCGATTTCCGCTGGAATTTATATTAACTCCAGCTGTGGTGGAGACGGCGTCTGCGGAAGGTGTAAAGTTATTGTGAAAAAAGGTTTTGTTCAAACTCAGCCAACAGGAAGGATTTCTCAAGAAGAGAAAAGCAAGGGATATGTGTTGGCCTGTTTATCTACGGTTCAGGGAGATTTAGAGATTGAGATACCGCCGGAGTCGCTATTAGGCGTAGATAGAATTAGCGTCTATACCAAAGCTGAAGAGGTAGAAAGAGGTGAATCTGTTATTAGTGAGGATTTATTTATTCATTCACCTTTGGCTACGAAGTTATTTTTGGAGCTGCCTGAACCTACACAAGCCGATCGTATAAGCGATCTGGAGAGATTGAATAGACAGATTCGTAAAGTAGTAGATATTCCGATTATGCAGACTGGCTTAGTTAATATTCGCAGATTAGGAGAGTTGCTTCGTTCAAGCGATTGGAAGGTGACAGTAACTCTGGGCAATAGAAATAAGACTACAGAAATAGTCTTAGTCGAGCCTAAAGATACTTCATCAAAAAATTATGGGATAGCCTTTGATATTGGCACCACCACATTAACTGGGCAGCTTGTAGATCTAAATACAAAAAAAGTATTGGGTACAAAGATAACTTTTAACAGACAGGCGACTTTTGGCGCGGATATCATCAGTCGTATAATCTATGCTCAGAAAGAAGACGGATTAGAAGTATTACATCATGCTGTTATCGATGGTATGAATATGATTATTAGGGAACTTATTAAAGAGCACGGAATAAATTTGAATGATCTAACCTGTTGTTTATGCGCTGGCAATACGACTATGGTCCATTTGCTTTTAAGAGTTGATCCTACTTATATTAGACGTGATCCTTATGTGCCGACCGCGAACTTTGTTCCTGTAGTTAGAACTGTGGAAGCGGGGATAAAAATCAATCCCAGGGGCTTATTAGCTTGTGTACCTGGGGTGTCCAGTTATGTGGGTGGGGATATTACCGCAGGAGTTTTATCTTGTGGTATGGACACAACAGAGAAAATGACTCTGTTAATAGATATTGGCACCAATGGTGAGATTGTTTTAGGAAATAAAGATTGGCTGATTTGTGCAGCGGCTTCAGCGGGCCCGGCATTTGAAGGAAGCGGAGTTGTGTGTGGAATGAGAGCGATTAGCGGAGCCATTCAAAGAGTAAAAATAGATCCTAAAAACTATTCAGTGAAGTATGAGACAATAGGTAATATAAAACCATCTGGTATTTGTGGTTCAGGATATATTGATCTTTTAGCTGAATTAATGACTGCCGGTGTGATAGATAAGAATGGAAAACTACGCAGTGATAAGAATATTGAAAGAATCCGAGATAGCGAGTGGGGGAAAGAATTTGTTGTGGTATACAAGAAGGAATCAGCTTCTGATTTGGATATTGTTATTACTGAATCCGACATCGAAAATCTAAAGCGGTCAAAGGCTGCGATATTTTCTGCTGCCTCTGTTTTGGTAAAGCATATGGGGTTGGAATTTTCCCAGATAGACAAGATCTTTATCGCTGGTGGATTTGGCACTTACCTGGATATGAGAAAATCTATTACTATTGGACTTCTGCCGGATATGCCAAAGGAGAAGTTTAGTTTTATAGGCAATAGTTCTGTTGTAGGCGCAAGGCAGATATTGCTGTCTTCCGATGCCTTTAATCAGGCTCACGGAATAGCCAAGAAGATGACCTATTTTGAACTTTCCGTTGATTCGAAATATATGGATGAATATGTTGCGGCTTTATTCTTTCCGCATACTGACAGCGCTAGATTTCCCACGGTGAGAGTATAAATATTATTTACTATGAGTAAAATAATTGCCATAGCTGGAAAAGGCGGTGTGGGCAAGACTACGATAGCTAGTTTCTTGATAGGCTATTTATCTAAGCAAAAGCTAGGTTCGGTGTTGGCGGTAGATGCAGATCCCAATAGTAATCTATCTGAATCATTAGGTCTTGAGCCTACTCAAGACATCGGTCGGATTATAGATGATATCTCAAAAAACCTTGGTCAGGTTCCTGTGAATATGAGTAAGGATGAGTTTATCTCGTATCGTATTGAAACAACCTTAGGTGAAGCTGAAGGGTTTGATTTACTGACTATGGGTAGGCCTGAGGGCCCTGGTTGTTATTGTTATGTAAATAATGTGTTAAGATATGCCCTAGCTAAGCTAATGTCAAGCTATGACTATATAGTTATAGATAATGAAGCAGGTTTTGAACATTTATCCAGGAGAACCGTTAAGAAAATCGATACACTCATTCTGGTAAGCGATAATACTTCTGCCGGCTTAAAAGCGGCGGAAAGAATCTTTGAACTTGTAAAAGAGCTCAGCATTGAATATAAGAATATCTTTATGATAATTAACCGTGCAAAAGATGTTACAAATGTAAAAATAGATTTTCCTGTGGAAATAATAGGCACGATAGCAAAGGATAGGGAATTATTTGATTCAGTTAAAATGAATATTGTTAATTTTGATGAAAACAAAAATATTGTTAAGCAGACAAATGAAATTTTCTCGAAGATTATTGAGAAAACAACTTACGGAGCGGTAGCGACGTAAGTTGTATTTTCGAAATAACCCCACACCTTTTTAGCATTAATAAGGTGTGATAGATAGTTTTTTAAAGATTGAAATATATAAAAGGTGTGGGGTTGAATTCGGATACATAATTTATGTCGTTTTCTAACTCCAAAAGTTATGTCCTCATTTTAGAAAGGAGCAAGGCGTGCTTAAAGAATTAGCAAAAGAAAAATGGTCTGGAAATATCAATATTGTAACCATTGGCGCAACAAAAGCCGAAGGAGGGAGCAGAAGTTCGGTTGTAAAAATCGGAGGTCAGAGTACTCTACCTTATTTATTTGAAGAAGGCGAGATACCGCATAGGCCTGTGATTGCTGCTGAGGTTTGGGATATTGTTCCGTCGGATTGGCCAAGCACTCTTAGCAATTCATTAAAGGATGTCTATACTGATCCACTTAGCTGGTCAAAAAAGATGGTTCAAGATTATGGAGTGGATTTGATTTGTTTAAGACTACAAGGAGCTCATCCTGATTCCGGAGACCGAAAGTCAGAAGAAGAAGTCAAGCTAGCTAAGGATATTGCTTCAAATGTAGGAGTCCCTTTGATAGTGCTTGGCTGCGGTGATGATACTAAAGATAATTTGGTTTTACCAGCTTGTGCTGAAGCGCTTAAAGGAGAGATGTGTTTGTTCGGTAGCGCTGTCCAGGAAAATTATAAGACTTTAGTCGCGGCCTGTTTAGCGGATGGCCATAATATTATAGCAGAGTCTCCTATAGATATAAACATAGCCAAGCAGCTCAATATTTTAATTCATGAAATGGGATTTGGAGTGGATAAAATTGTAATCAATCCTACGGTTGGTGCTTTAGGATATGGTTTGGAGTATGCATATTCCATTATGGAGAGGGCCAGGTTGGCAGCTTTAACGGGCGATAAGATGTTGGCGCAGCCATTTATCTGTTTTGTGGGCCAAGAGGCTTGGCGCGCAAAAGAGGCCAAGGCCAGCATGAAGGAATATCCAGACTGGGGCAAGGAATTAGAGAGAGGTATCGTTTGGGAGATTCTGACTGCAACTACATTTTTGCAATCAGGGGCAGATATATTAGTCATGCGCCATCCAGGGGCCATAAAAAACGTAAAAGAAAATATTAATAAATTAATGGAGAAGTAAGATGATCATAATAGGTGAGCTTATAAACGGAATGTATAAAAATGTAGGTGAGGCACTGGTTAGGAAAGATAAAGCTGTGATTCAGGAGTTGGCCAAGTCGCAGGCCCATGCTGGCGCAGATGCCTTAGATTTAAATTGCGGGCCGGTCTCTAAAGATCAAATCTCAGATATGAAATGGCTTATTGAGACAGTGCAGGAAGTAACAAATAAGACGCTGGTAATCGACTCAAGTAAGCCCAAAGTAATTGTAGATACAATAAAAACGGCAAAGAATAAAGTGATTATCAATTCTACAACAGCGGATCAAGAGAAGTTAGAAATCCTTGTTCCTTTAGCCAAAGAGAATAATTGTGGCTTAATCGCGCTCTCCATGGATAAAAAGGGTATCCCACAAAATAAAGATCAGAGATTGGAGCTTGCCGCAAAGATTATCGGCTTCGCTCAGGAGAAAGGCTTGCCGATAAATGATTTATATTTGGATCCAGTGGTCATGCCAGTTGATTGTGCGCAGGCTCAGTTAAAAGAAATTTTAGAGGCAATTAAGGAATTTAAGCTATTGAGTGATCCTGCCCCAAAGACAGTAGTGGGTTTGAGTAATATTTCACAAGGGATGCAGGATAGGAGCATAGTTAATAGAACTTTTTTGATAATGGCTCAGGATGCAGGATTGGATGCGGCCATAGCAGATCCTTTAGATGATAAGCTGATGGACGGTATGATAACCGCGGAATTAATCTTAAATAAACAGATATATTGTAAGGCCTATTTGGAAGCATATAGAAAATCTAAAAGATAAGATTTAGGCGGGGTAGCTCAGCCTGATAGAGCGCTCGGCTCATACCCGATTTGTCGAGGGTTTAAATCCCTCCCCCGCCACCACTCTACTTCGCTCAAATGTTTTTTCTTCTTCGCCCAACAACTTTTGTGTTGGGCTTTGAAGAATTATTATTGGGTCTTGAACTAAGTTCTGCGAAGCTGAAGGCGAAAGCGCTTCAGCAAAGCAGAACACGTTTGAGCTTCGTAGAGTGTTCTTCGAAGCCGTGCGCGAAAGCAGCACGGCGAAGTAGAACACGAATAACAAGTCGGAGACAATATGTCAAGAGACCGTAGAAGAGGAGCATCAAAAGGAGTAATAATCTTTTCATCGATTATTATAGTTATCGGTGCGATCAGTTTCTTATTAATATTAATTTCATTTTTTCTGCTGAGGCTAGAGCTCCAGGTCAAGGATCAGGCTCCAGTGTTATTCACTCAATTCCCTAGCGCAACAATAAACTTTACAATATTTTGGCTTTCCACAATATTGAATTTAGTAATTATGTTTTCTTGGATAGTTTCAGGTATTGGTATCTTGCTGTTGAGAGAGTGGGCTAGGCAATCACTGCTTATTTCAATGGGCGTCTATTTTATAAATAAGGTGGTCGAAGTTTTTATCAATATCGCACTTGTCAGAGAACACTCTGAGCAGATTCCTGTTTTAGCCCTGGTTATAGGCATAGTGTTTGTTTTGGCGCTTACCATCTCCATCAATTATTTCTTTACTCATTCTGCAGTTGTAAAGCAATTCAACAGGAAACGCAGAACCTTTCGTTAAGATATGCTCCAAGATAAAATTTTAGATACAATAAAAAAATTTAATTTACTTTCATCTAGAGATAAGGTTTTAATTGGTGTTTCTGGAGGGCCGGATTCTTTAGTGCTTTTATTTTTGCTTAATGATCTAAAAGTAAAGCTTGGAATAAAAATTATTGTAGCGCACCTAAATCACGGTATTCGAGGCAGGGCGGCTGATTTAGATGAAAAGTTTGTTAAAGGCATTTCTGGTAAATTAGGCATAGATTTCTTATCTAAAAAGATTAGGAGCTTTAATTCAAAGAAACCAAATGAAGAGATGCTGAGAAATGCCCGCCATAATTTCTTATTTAGCATCGCAAAAAAATACAGAATTAAGACAATCGCTTTAGCCCATACCCAGGATGATCAAGCTGAGACCGTTTTGATGCGGTTGATCAGAGGAACTGGATTGCATGGATTGATTTCTATTTCTCCAAAGAGAACGATTGATTCATTTGTTATCATTAGGCCTTTGATTGAGGTTACTAGAAAGGAAGTAGAGAAGTATCTAAAAAGTATCAGCGTCAAGCCGCGTATAGATAGAACAAATTTTAGCAACAAATTCTTAAGGAATAGGATTAGGCACGGAGTGTTAAAAGACTTAACAAGGTTAAATCCTAAAATAAAACAAACATTAGCGAATTTTTCTCAGCAGGCATCGCTGGATTATGATTATTTAAATCAACAAGCAAATAAATTCTTAAGGCAGAATAATGGTTCATTAATTAGAATAGAACTGGAAAAGATTATCAATCTGCATGTGGCTATGCAACGTATGGTAGTCAGGGTGGCTTTAGAAAGAATTGCCGGCAATTTAAGGGCATTTACCAATAAGCACTGGCAGGAGATAGAGCATTTAATAAAGGTAAGGCCAGAGGGTTCTCTGGTATATTTAACTAAGGGGATATGTGTGAAAAAAGAGAGAAGACATATCTCTATTTATCAAATTACAAAGAAATAGTTGATTAAGAAAGAAATACGTATTTAAATACGTATTTCTTTTGACAAACCAGAATTCATCGAGTAGAATAGGTGCTTAATGGGCCGTAATAAAGATAACAATATCAGAAAAATAACGAAGATAGGTAAGAGCAGCTACTGCATTACTCTGCCGATGGACGCTGTGCGGAAGTTCGGCTGGCGGGAAAAACAGAAGTTGCAGCTGGAGATAAATTTAAACCGCAAAGAAATAAAGATTAAAGATTGGCAAACAAAGTAAAAAAAGGATAATAAAGTGAAAAATATGAATACTCCCAAAAAAGGCAGCAAAAAGGACAAGAAGAATAACAAAGGAATACTCGGCTGGGTTATATTAACTTTAAGCATATTGTATATGATTAATATTTTCGCAACATCAAACGTGGCCAATATGTATGGAGCGGTGCCTAAAGAGATGAATTATGGAGAGTTTTATCGAATCCTAAAAGAGGATTCGGCCTCTATAAGCAAATTAGACAAGATCGATACAATCCTTCGCGGTGAGCTGATAAATGGCGAGCGATTTTTTGTGTTAATCCCAGAAGAAGATAAAGAGCTAATCTCTTTAATTCGAGAAAATGTATATAATTTTGCCATAAAGACTTCTCGTAATATTTGGGCTAATTTACTCTTTTCATTCGGTCCAGTTTTGTTATTCATACTTTTATTCTGGTATTTGAGCATGCGTGGCTCAGAGATGGGAAATCGTCTTTGGTCTTTTGGCAAGGCGCGTACTCGATTAGCCAAAACCGGCAAAGATAAGAAAATCACGTTTGATGATGTGGCTGGCGTAGATGAAGCTAAGGATGAGCTGAGAGAAGTTATTGAATTCTTAAAAGACCCGAAGAAATTTCAGCGACTAGGAGGGAGATTCCCAAAAGGCGTATTGTTAGTTGGTCCTCCTGGCTGCGGAAAAACCCTTTTAGCAAAGGCTGTTGCCGGTGAAGCCAGTGTGCCCTTTTTTAGCATCAGTGGTTCTGACTTTGTGGAGATGTTTGTGGGAGTTGGGGCTTCCAGAGTACGCGATCTTTTTGAACAAGCCAAAAAGGCAGCAAAACTAACTAATACCGGTGCTATTATTTTTATTGATGAGATAGATGCGGTGGGCAGGCAGAGATTTGCCGGCCTAGGTGGTGGAAATGATGAAAGAGAACAAACGCTCAATCAGCTGCTTACGGAGATGGATGGCTTTCAGACAGAGGCCGGGGTTATTGTTGTAGCCGCTACAAATAGGCCCGATACTCTGGATATAGCTCTGCTTAGAAAGGGTCGCTTTGATCGTTATGTTGTTATTGACCGCCCGGATATAAAAGGCAGAGAGGGAATCTTAAAAGTACACACTAAGAAAATAAAATTAGCTAAAGATATAAAACTGGGAGAAGTTGCTAGGAAAACTCCTGGTTTCTCTGGCGCTGACCTTGAGAGTTTGTGCAACGAAGCAGCATTATTGGCTGCCAGACAGAATAAAGAATCAGTTGATCAATTGCAGCTAGAAGAGTCAATTGAACGAGTGGTAATGGGCCCTGAGAAAAAAAGCAAGGTGATATCTGCTAAGGATAAAAGGGTAACTGCTTTTCACGAATCCGGACACGCTTTATTGTCGCTATTAATTCCCGAAGTTGATTCTATGTCGAAAGTTTCAATCATTCCTCGTGGCATGGCTGGAGGGTATACATTTATGCCGCCAAGTGAGGATAGGCAACATATTGCAAAAAAGCAACTACTGGGAAGTATAGTTGTGGCTTTAGGCGGAAGGGTTTCGGAAGAAGTATTTTTAAAGGATATCACAACTGGTGCCAGTCAAGATCTAACAGAGGCTACGGGAATAGCCAGGCGAATGATTTGTGATTATGGCATGAGCGAGCGCATTGGCAGAAACACTCTAGGTAAGAGCCACGGTCCGATATTCTTAGGCCGAGACCTAGCCCGAGAAAGAGATTATAGCGACGAGACAGCCAAGATTGTCGATGAAGAGGTCAAGCGCATCTTCGATGAGTGTTATGAGAGAGCTAAGGAGTTAATCAAAGGTAATAAAGATAAACTGGAAGTCTTAGCCAATACTTTAATTGAAAAGGAAGTCTTGGATGTCGAGGAAGTTAAGAAATTGTTAGGCATGCAGGATAAAGAAGAAAAAGCTCAAAAAGATCCAGAAAAGGCTTCTAGCTAAAAATATGATACCACGTGTACTCTCGTTAAATAATCAAGCAGATATAATCCGTGAATTAAGGAATATAAAGGTAGACGAATACGGGATCAAGATTATGTCTCCTAAGGCAGATTTCTTTTTGATTAAGGTGCCACGTGTGCCTTCAATTTGCGCAAACATTTTAAAACAAGAAATGCTTTCTTTGGGTGGAGATGTAGCTATCAGCCGTCAGTCTATTACAGGCAAAGATAAGAATACTGCCTGTTTGCTTATGGGAAATTTTGTTCAGCTGAAGAGATTGATTTCAAAATTAAGGATGCAGCCGTTTAGTCTAGATGAAGTAGGAAAAAATATAGATAGAATAATTACAAATTATCACAAAAATAAATTTTTGATCAAATGCGGCAAATATTCCTTAAATATTAGAAACAAAACTCTGATTATGGGTATTATTAATATTACGGATGATTCTTTTAGTGGCGATGGGTTGCTTTCTCAAAGATTCAATAGTAGTAGTTATAGGGTTGTGGAGAGATTAGTTATGCAGAAGGCAAAACAAATGATTAAGGATGGAGTTGATATTATTGATTTAGGCGCAGAATCAAGCAGACCCGGCGCAAAGCCAATAGACAAAAAAGAGGAAATCAAAAGAATTTCAAAATGTTTAAAAGTCTTAGTTAAGGAGTTTAAGATACCGATTTCCGTGGATACTTATAAGCCTGAAGTTGTTAAAGTCGCTTTAGATTTGGGTGCGAGCATTATTAACGATATAACCGGTTTAAGAGATACCCAGATGAAGAAGTTGTTGTCGAAATACAAGGCTGGCGTTGTTATTATGCATATGAAGGGCAGGCCTCGGACAATGCAGAAGAATCCAAAGTATAATTCATTAATCGAAGATATTATTTCATTTTTGTCTGACTCTGTGGATTCTGCTATTGATTTTGGCATATCAGCCGATAGGATAATTATTGATCCCGGAATCGGTTTCGGTAAAACCCTGGAACACAATCTCGAAATTTTAAGGAATTTGAAAGAGTTTAAGGTATTGGGAAAGCCGATTTTATTGGGGGTTTCGCGTAAGTCCTTTATCGGCAAGATTCTAAACGCAGAAGCCAAAGATAGGGTTTTCGGTACAGCCGCAGCTGTGGCTATGTCTATTAGGGACGGGGCAAATATTTTAAGAGTTCATGATGTTAAACAAATTAAGCAGACTATCGGCGTTTGTGATGCTATAATAAGCAGTAATGTTAACTAAATAATATGGATATTCTTAAAAGCATATTAGAAGGTTGGAGACCATTTGTAGAAATAGTAATTTTGTGGTATGCGATTTACCATATACTCGTCTTCTTCGAGAGGACCCGAGCCAGAAACGTCTTAAGGGGACTCATTGTTTTGATTGTAATATTCTTTGTCTTTCAAAGATTAGGCCTCAGTACTCTCGATTGGATTATGACCAAAATATTTGCAATCTCAGTAATCGGTGTGTTTATCTTGTTTCAGCCTGAGTTAAGGCAGGGCCTTGCTCGTTTAGGAGGCGGAAGACATTCAGTATTTGCATCTTTTATATTAAAGGAAGAAGAATTAGAGGTGTTAGTTAAGCAGCTTATCAGGACTGCTGAGGATTTTTCTGAGAAAAGAATTGGCGCCTTGATTGCCTTGGAGCGGGAAAATTCACTGGGCGTGTATATCGACAGCGGGGTCCAGATCGATTCCATGGTCTCCGAAGAGCTGTTAGAGTCAATATTTATCCACTACAGCCCGCTCCATGACGGTGGAGTGGTGATTGTAGGTAGTCGTATAGCTGCTGCGGCTTGTTTATTTCCCTTAACGGATAATACTCGTTTGAGTCGTGCCTATGGCACAAGACATAGGGCAGCGCTAGGTTTATCCGAGGATACTGATGCTATTGTTATCGTGGTCTCTGAAGAGACAGGCAATATATCTTTGGCTACCCAAGGTCATATGATAAATGATATTTCAAAAGAAGAACTGGCTAGAACATTAAGGAATTTATTACGTCAGAAACGCTAAGCGAGATGACAAAAAAGATTAAAAAGTGGTTTTCGAATCATATCTTTCTTAAGGTTATTTCTTTTCTTCTAGCTGCAGTAATTTGGTTTTATGTAAACGGCTAATCCAGCTAATCCCAAGATAATGAAATTAGGCGTAAATATCGATCATGTTGCAAGTTTACGAGAATTAAGGAAATCCAATGAGCCTGAGCCGGTATTGGCGGCAGGGATATGTGAATTTGCTGGAGCAGATGGCATAGTTATCCATTTAAGAGAGGATCGTCGACATATTAAGGATAGAGACCTATCAATTTTGAGAGAGACAATAAAGACCAAATTGAATCTGGAGATGTCCCTAAATAAGGAAATCGTAGAAATCGCCTGTAACGTTGCGCCGGATCAGGCAACTTTAGTCCCCGAAAGAAGGCAAGAGCTTACTACAGAGGGCGGCTTAGATGTAGCATCGTTAAAGAAGAAAGTTAAGGACGTTGTAAAAAAGTTACACGCTGAGGAAATATTGGTAAGTCTTTTTATTGAGCCAACTAAAAAACAAATCGAAGCCGCAAAACAAACAGGCGCTGATTTTATAGAGATACATACGGGCAGGTACGCCAATAGCAGCAAAGAAGCCGAATTTAAAAATAATTTATCAGAGATCAAGGATGCTGTTTTGTTTGCGCATAAGTTGGGCTTAGGTGTCAATGCCGGACACGGCCTCGACTACAAGAATGTAATGCCGATTTGCAAGATTCCAAACATCCTAGAGCTAAATATCGGCTATTCAATTATTTGTCGGGCTGTCATCGTTGGTTTGGATAAGGCGGTTAGACAAATGAGGGAATTAATCAATTCAAATTCAATATGAATAAGGGCGTAGGTATAGATATGGTCGAGATTTCACGTCTAAAGAAAGCCATAGATAGATGGGGAGATGTTTTTCTAAATAGGGTTTTTACAAAAAAAGAAATCGATTATTCTATGCAGAAGCGTTTTCCTTTCCAGCACTTGGCGGCGCGTTTTGCGGCGAAAGAATCAATAATCAAAGCATTTGGTAATACCCCGGTGACATTTAAGGATATAGAGATAGTTAATGATAAATTCGGAAAGCCTTCTTGTAAGATTAATAATAAAAAAAATCAAATCCATCTTTCTATAGCCCATACGGACAAATATGCGATTGCCACAGCAGTTATCTAAAAGAAAAAAAGATTCGCACAAGAGGGACTTTGGCCATGTGTTTGTGGTTGCCGGTTCTTTAGGGATGGGCGGAGCCGCAGTTTTGGCTGCTAAGGCTGTGTTGCGTTGCGGAGCAGGATTAGTTACTTTAGGATTACCTAAAAGTTTAGTCCCCGCGGTTGTAAGCAACTGTCCGGAGTTAATGACGCTGCCTTTGCCTGAAACAGAAGAAGGTACATTATCGAAGACAGCTTTTAAAGTAATTAAGGATTTTGTAAATAAAGCTAATGTTTTATTAATCGGCCCGGGTCTTTCCAGAAATCTACAGACACAACAATTGATCAGAAAGACGATTTTCGAGTCACGTATTCAAACCGTAATAGATGCGGATGGCATAAATGCTTGGATTGGTAGTATGGATAAATTCAAAGTGGGAATATCTTGCCTTCCGCTTTCTAAAAGCAACTTAAGAATAATCACGCCACACCCCGGAGAAATAGCTAGATTATTGGATGTTGAGGCAAAGTATGTCCAAAGCAGAAGGAGAGAAGTAGCAAAGAATTTCGCTGAAGAGTATAATGTGGTGGTTGTCTTAAAGGGTTATCTGACGATAGTGGCTGCGCCGTTTGGTTCTATGTATGTCAATAAGACGGGCAACAGCGGTATGAGTACGGCTGGTTCTGGTGATGTCCTCGATGGAATAATAGCAGCTATTTTGGCTCAAGGCTTAACTAGTTTTGAGGCGGCAAAGTTAGGAGTGTATATTCACGGTTTGGCCGGAGATTTAGCAGTAAAAGAAAAGACGCAATTAGGATTAATCGCCTCCGATATTATTAATTATATTCCTGAGGCGATTAAAAAAAGTTCTTAATGATTTATAAAAGGAAAAACTCATGAAAAAATATTTAGTTACCGGTGGGGCAGGTTTTATCGGCTCGCATATTGTTGAACGTCTGCTAAAGCAGGGAGATTTTGTCAGAGTGTTAGATAACTTTTCCAGTGGCAAAAAAGAGAATATAGAATTTGCCAATGGCAATAGCAACTTTCAATTAATTGAGGGAGATATCAGAGATTACGATTTATGCTTAAGCTCCACACAAGGGATCGATTACGTCTTGCATCAGGCGGCACTACGTTCAGTTCCTAAATCTTTGGAGGATCCTTATAGTTATAATGATGTTAATATTAATGGCACTTTGAATTTATTAAGAGCTTCTAAAGAGAATAAAGTTACGCGGTTTGTGTTTGCTTCGTCAAGTTCGATATATGGCGACACGGATGTCTTTCCGGAACAAGAGGATGCCTTACCTCTATTGATTTCTCCTTATGCGTTGTCTAAATTAACCGGAGAGTACTATTGTCGGATATTTAGCGAAAATTACAAATTAGCTACTATTTGTTTGAGATATTTTAATGTCTTTGGTCCACGACAGAGCCTGGATGATGAATACGCAGTTGTTATTCCTAAGTTTATACATTGCATGTTGCGTGATGAACAGCCGCCCATTTTTGGTAATGGGAAACAATCCCGGGATTTTTCATTTATCGCTAATGTAGTTGAGGCAAATATTCTCGCCGCTACTAAAGAAGGCATTAAAAGCGGAGTATTCAATGTGGCCAACAACAAAGACCATACAGTACTGGATTTGGTTAATATCCTGAATAAGATCATGAATAAGTCTATTCAGCCTAAATTATTACCAACACGTCTGGGAGATGTATTTAAGACCCTGGCCGATATTTCTCGTATAAAGGAAGCGTTGGGTTTTAAGCCGCTTGTTGATTTTGAAACAGGTTTGAAAATAACCGTGGATTGGTTTAAATCTCAGAGTTCTTAAATTTTTAGTTTATAAATTTCTTGACAAATTATTCAGAAATTATAGAATAATTCAAATTTTGTTTTTTAATGCTGGCGTAGCTCAGTTGGTAGAGCAGGGGTTTTGTAAACCTCAGGCCGTGGGTTCGACTCCCTCCGCCAGCTTATATATTCTTTGAAAGAAAAATTCGATTTCGGACAGGTACCCAAGTGGCCAAAGGGGGCAGACTGTAAATCTGCTGCACATGTGCTTCAGAGGTTCAAATCCTCTCCTGTCCATTCTTCTTCGCTCAAATGTTTTCACGTTTGAGCTACGAAGAATTTTTCGAAGAAGAATGTTCCTACGTAGCCAAGCGCGAAAGCTGCTTGGCGGAGTAGAACAAAAAAAGCACACCAGAACTTTTTCTTTGCGGGAGTAGTTCAGTGGTAGAACAATAGCCTTCTCCGCCAATAGTTAAATTTTGCGGGAGTAGTTCAGTGGTAGAACAATAGCCTTCCAA
>CAZFPS010000007.1:0-16074 GCA_964520705.1 uncultured Planctomycetia bacterium
AAAAGAGTTGTTATATCTATCTATTTTTTCGATTAATTCAGGTTCAACTTCCAAGGCTATATCAAGAACATAACCTATGCCTTCTTCGCGTAGAGCGCGCCACAAAGGATCTTGTTGTTCTCTCTCTTTTATTGTAATAAATGAATCTGTATGAATATTTCCAGAAGGAACTTGCCTCAATAAGGCACTAATGAGCACATTGCCTGAATAGTCTATAATTATTTCTTTGCCATCCTCATGCACTCCAAGATTATAAATATTGGTCTCGAGTAATTTAAGTATGGGATATTTTTTGTAACTAAATTCTGCTGCGCTAAACGATGCAAATACACTAAAGGCGCTGTATTGAAGACTGAATGTATATCCCTTTTCTAGGCGTATTTCTCTAAAAGTATAGTCTTTTTTATAATAATATTCTAATGTAGACCTCGATAGCCCTTTATCAACAGTAACCGGTAATTGTGCCAATAATTCATCTATGGGATCTTTTCCATCTCGAGCCTCAAGCCTTAACCCACTTAAAAGTAATTCTATATTGGGGAATTTATTTTGCGAAAGGGCTGTTATTATGTTTTTAATATACTCTAGAGGTATTTTTTTCTGATGCATTGCGTCTACGCTTATTATTAATACGAATTCCTGTAACGCATCATTCTCGCGAACTGCCTTGCTTATTTCGCTTAAAGCCTTTTCTGTATTCGTAATACTATTTGCCCAATATCCGCTGGTTACAAGATTAATCGTTCCAACAGGCGCATTTTTAATTATTTGCAAGCATTTTTTTCTTTCTAGCCACGGCTCACCACCGCCACACAAGGTCAATATTTCAAGTTCTGCATCTTCAACGAAACCCAACAATTTTTCTACACCATCCCAACTTAATACATCCTCCGGTGCTGGATTTGAAACTGGACAAGGGGACTTAAACATACAACCATCACATCCAACAGTGCAATATTTTGTAAGAAAAACGATGGCTTCTTTATATGTCCTATCATCAGAATGTTTATACTTAACCCTGCCTACTAATCTTTGCCTCTCCGTTGCGGGGCTGGAGGTGGGATTCGTGTTCTGACGACCTGTCTCTGATTTGGTGGGCGAAGAGACAGCCGCCACATTCACTGCTCTAGTTGGTGTTGCTTGCTTGCCTTGAATAACATCTATCCCCTCTTTAGTCTGGATAAATAACGGAGAGCTCATCAAAGGCGAGGATAAGTTTATTGTTCTCGCACCTTCTGCCCTAACAGAAAAATTCTCTTGAGCAAGGAAATTAACTAATGTCTGTGCGTATTGGATATTGTTATTGAAAGGCGAAGAAGCAACATCATTCTTCTCAGCAAAAATGAAAATGTAGGTAGTATCGCCTAATCCCAGAAAACTAGGGCCGAAATCGCCATATGCAAATTCAATGCCTTTAAAACCAATTTGAGTAAGTGCTGACATCCATCTCTCCTCTGTCCACGCATATGGCAAATAATCTGAATACATATATTCTCTAAAAATAATTTTCCCACCTGGCTTTAAAACTCTATGTATCTGTCTAAGCATCCTCTCTTTTATTACATCAGGCAATTCGAATAAACAAAGTGACACTATTACCTTGTCAAAATAATCATCTTTAAAAGGAAGCTTTGTGCTTTTTACGTGATGAAAGGTAATATTGCTTTTTTGCGCTTCACGTTTAGCGTCGTCTATTAAATTTGATGAGATATCAGTGGCATGAACTTCTTTAGCGAATCTAGCTGCGGCCGATGCTATTGCGGCCAAGGGGCCTGTACCAATATCTAATACCCTTTCCGAAGGCTCTATAGATAAATTATTAATAAAATATTCTCTCATTGCCTGCTTATAAAAGTCCCTCTCATCATCACTCCAAGGTTCCTCTTCTATTAACTCTTCATTTCCGTATGCAATATGATATAATAATTCTTTCTCCACAATGCCCCAAAAAGCCTCTCTTAATTCCTGATCATCTTTTATCTGTCTTAGGTCAACAATAATCGCATCTTCCTTTAAGCAAACTCTTTGTCCATCTAATAACTCTTTAAATGAAAAAGTGGAGGGAAATGACAATGCTGTAATGTAGTTGGCGTAGGCCCTATTGTGCCATCCCAAATATTGCTTGACTTCATCCAACTCTTGCTGTAATGCCTTGAGTGCTTCTTTTTCATTAAGTGGCGAGGAAATTGAATTCCCTTTCTTTAGTTCAATTACGCAGCTATTAGACAGCTTGCAATTATTGCTATCCTCATATACCCACTCTATGAATTCTTTTAGCTTTAGATTAATCGACTTGCCTAAGCTATTAATTAAACCATCTTTATCACTGTATCCTGCACTTTCTGCTAATTTCTTTAATGCTTTCCTTAATGATGTTTTGTCTTCGTAATCTTGGGCTAATTCCATGGCAATTTGCCAATAATCTTCACTGATTATGTTCAGGCCTTGTTCAAGATCCAAAACTATATCACCTTTAACAGTGTAAATAATCAATCTCCACATCTCTTGCATTAATATTTTTATCAATTCCTGTTGAGGAATATTGCTGATATCAAAATCAATAGTGTAACTTATACCATTTATTTCTCCTTGTTTGATTTCATCTTCAAATATCCTATTAAATGTGGCTTTGGTTCTTAATTGCTGAAAAGGAACTTGTATAAAAATGATATTTCTAAACTCAATACTTTCCTCTTGCCCTAATCTTCTTAATTCTTCCTTGGCATTGATAAAGTTTTCTGGAGTATTTGTGGATTTTGACTCAGTTAGAATTATCCCTTCAGGAACAATAAATCTTTCTATTAAAATTTGCTTAATTATCTCTGACTCACTTAGCTTTACTCGCTCACCTAACCTTCCTTTATTATATAATTGAGTTAATTGTTCCAATATCGCTTCGAGTTTGTCTTGAGCAACTACCTCAGTATTTGAAATCTTAACTGAGCCATATTTTTCTACTGCGGCCCTTATCAAAGGAATGGTTAATCTTGCTTGTCCACCGGTAGTAAAGATATATTTTACTAAACCCTCATGATATAGACCTGCTACTTCCTTAATTATCTTTACATTATTATTTCCGCAGATGATTACTACATCGGCTTTACTTCCTCTAAATCTCTTTCTTAATTGCTGCTTTGTAAAATCACGCGAAGAAAGCAAATTAATAAGTTGCGATATATATTTCGATATCGGACTACTTGCATCCGATTTATCAGATCTTGGTGAAGGTATTGATTTTTGTATTCTTTGGATAGGTGAAGATGATAATCCTAATCTCTTATACATCTTTAAATAATCCATATCCTGCTTGGCAAAAGTTATATCCACAGATTGGCCTTTATTTGTAAGCCAGCTTCGTATTTGCATGGCTTCTAATCCTCGTTCTAAAGCCTCTCTATCACTTATTCTTCTTATACCGATAAGTCGTGGATTGGTCCTGGCTAACTCTTCATAATTAATTTTATTTATAACTTTCTCATCTTTATATTTCAATCCGGTTAAGATTCTATTAATGTAACTAGTGCCTTCTGTTGTATCTATGCTTACTATGGTCTCGCCAGGATAAACCTCTAAGACATCAACCTCTTGCCATTGTCCTTGTGGGGTTATATCTAATAACCTCTGGCCTTCTCTAAAGCTTACTCCTAAGATATTTGTATTTGGGCCTTTGATATCCAGAGGTCTTTCTATCTGGTTTGCGACTATAACTGAATTCTCAAAGATAGTGGTATCTTGGGTTAGCTTTAGAGAGGAACCCTCAAAACCCTGAATATATACATTGTCAGATAATCTCAAGGTAACAGGTCCTTCAGCGGTTATATTGATATTATCTAATGTGGCTATAAGGCCTGGTGCTATCTTAATAGTTACATTAGCATCAATATTGACTCTTCCTTTTTTAATTAATCCTCTATTGTCTCTTTGTCTCTGGGATTCGATATACTCTAAGTAAGCATGGGCTAAGCGGTCGCCATTGCCCCTATCGGCAAACCTGCCATATTTTCCTAAGCTGGCAGCAATAATTTTATGTTGAGGAAATACTTCGTCGGATAATTTCCTAAGATGGCTCCTTATTCTCCGAGGGAACTTCTTTAAAGCAACAGGATTAAATTTAGACTCTACAACCCCTTTAAAATAGCTTCCACCGTATCCACCAAGTCTCTTCCACCATATTCGCTTATAGTAGTAGTCTATATGCTTAAAGAACGCCTCTTTTTCATAGACGACCAAGAAGGCATTAGGAATTATGGAGTTGGTCTTAAACTTAGTAAGCATAATTAGAATCTCAATAGGAGATGGTTTCTCTTGAAAATAGTCCAATTTTCCTGTGTGTAGATTAGAGAAGTTTTCTCCTAACTCAGCAAGTTTCTTTTTCTCTATGGAAGCTATGATCTTAGAAATTTGATCATCTTCTCTTAAATAAGTATCCATATCAAAATTACTATCACTCGTAGCCTCAAGCTGGGCAAGTGTCAACTTTTTAAATACATAACCCATCTGCTCAGGATTAAATACCTCTTCTTCTTGTCCATGAATAATCATACTCCAGGTGCCGTCATTTTTTAACTCTGATACTGGCCTGCCAGCAAAGTTTAGATTGCTTATATCATAATCTCCGTCAGAGGCAATCCAAAAAACCCTTCCTTTGCCAAATTGCTTATGTTGTAATCTTACCTTACCTAAGGTGAGTATTGACCTCACATAATAAGGTATGCCGTATGGTGTAGGCATTACTCCGCTGTAACCATAGAGACCTGTCCAGTTAGCAGCTCTGGTCTTTAGGCCACCATCAGTTATGATGTCAAAGTTAACTTTCTTTAAGAACTCTCTGCCTAATACTGCCTCAACAGCTTGAGTTGCTGTGGACATACCAGCACCATCGCCTAATAATACTTTATCTGATGCATCTACGCATAAGAAGACTGTTACATATCCCTTGAATCTGTCTATTACCTCTTTCTTTAAGAATTCAATATAGCCTAAGTGGGAGTTTGGTGAAAAGCGCTTAATATTAGTGATAAGGTAGTATTTGCCAAATAGGCCAGTAGCTAAAGCTGCCTCATAGATATTGCCCATTCTTTCATCTTTGTCTTGGGCTAATATCTTGGCTCTTTGTTCATCTTCACACTCTATGGAGAAGTCAAAGGGTTTTGTTTCTTTTAAATGCCCAATCTCTTCATCAGTTAAGTCTAAAGTAGAATTATAGCCTTTGATTAAATCTCTTATCTCATTATCGCCAAGTGTAGCTATATCTACTGCTTTGGGTTCTTTCTCTGAGGCAATGGCAAATAGATGAGGTTTATCCTCTTCTAATCCTGGTAATTGCCTTACCTTTGCTTTTTTGAAGGCTTTATTTAAGGCCCTAAGATCCCTTCTTTCCCAAGCAGCAAACATCCCGGCTATCAAATGATTGCTGTTATTGATTAATTGAGTTAGTGTTAATTGCCCTATCGGACTGGAAGTTATAGAACCGCTATTATTATTGCTCTCTGTCTGTATGTCCCCTTTGCTATCTTTTCTTTCTCTTATCTTTGCTAAAGCACACTCTATTGCCTCACGAACTGGATTAGATACCTCGCTTACTTTAGATGCAAGGCTACCAAGATTTATGGTGATATTTTTTATAGAAAACTCTACTGGGCTAATTGGCGAGGAAGAACCAAGGTCAATTGCTATCAGGCCTTCATCAAGTATTCTTTTGCTAACCATCTTAGTTACTTGTATTCTTTGAGCTTTTGCAATGATTGGCTTGACTTCTGTCCTCATCTGCCTTAATGCATGATATATTCCTATTAACTCTTGCAGTTGTGCATCAGCGATATAACCTAAGCTGATATGAATTATATTTGGAACGAATCCTATTACACCTTCATTTAAAATAGTGCTATATAGGATTGATTGGGCAACCTTCCTAAAATTCATAATATGCTCTGAATAGGTCTTTACTTCTAAGACTATGACGAAATTCGGCATCAAATGTGGACCGTAAATTTCAATATTGAATGGACTAATGACTTCAATTGCCTCTTTGTGTGGCTGATAAATTGCTTCTACCGCCTCATCACTAATATCCATAGTATTGTCACCGATTCTATTGTTAACTAAGGTAAGATGCAGCCTGGACAAATCATTAGTCCTAATTTTTCGTTCGTCTTTCAATACTTCTAAAACCTTTTTTTGTACCTGTGCTGCATATGCTCTTAAATTATCTAAATGAGCTAAATCAATACTAATAAATATTGCGTGTTCATAGTCGGCTTCAGAGGCAGGAAGAAAAGCAGTCCTATTTTTCTCCATCCTACGCAACTGTTCTACCATTGATAAACTAAAAACTCTTAATGTTTCATTATCCTTAGCAGCAAAATTTGTATCCATCATTTGTTGATATTCCAAGGCTGGTTTAATTGGGCTGGAACCTATTAGAACTATTATGGCAAGATTGTGGAGGAGTTTATATAAAGGTAAGTCTATTTGCTTTGATCTGGATGCTTCTACTACATCTTCTCTTGCTTTATCTACTATGGGAGTTTTGACCTTATCTGGTAAAAGCCCTGGTTGCTGGATGGCATTTGTGTTAAGACGGCCTGTCTCTAATGGGGAAGACATCTCGCGTACTCGCTGTACGCTCGATGTCATCGCTGCTAACTCAGTAACCGCAAACAGCGATGAGACGCCGCCTGATATTGGCCTACCTCTAGCAAGGTTGAGTTTTGAGACCCTGCCCGCTGCAAATGGGCTGGATGAAACAAATCCAACTTGACTTGCTAATATTATTATGTTAATCTTACAATTATGAAGAACCTCCTTAAAAGAATTTCGGTGAATCCAAATGTATGCCACGGTAAACCATGCATAACGGGCCATCGAATTATGGTGTATCAAATTATGGGGCTTTTGGAAGCCGGCTATAATTTCGATGAGATTATCCAAAATCATTTTCCCACCATTACTAAAGAAGATATACAAGCCTGTATACATTATGCCGCTATGATCATTCGAAACGAAGATATTCACTTCTATGAAGAATCTAGAAAGCAATAAAGGCAAAGTCAAAATTATTGCGGATGAATGTGTCGATAAATCACATATTGATTTTTTAATATCCTTAGGCCATGAAGTAACTACTGTGGCGGACTTACATTTATGCGGTTTATCTAATGGGGCTTTATTAAACTTTGCTGTCAAGGATAAAAAGATTTTCTTAACAGAAGACCAAGATTTCTGCAACATCATCTTATACCCACCCCATCTAAGCCACGGCATTATCGTACTTAAAACTTCCCCCGAAGTAGAAGATACAATGCATTCTGTCCTAAAAGACCTTCTTTCAAATTTATCCCCCTCGGAATTGAATAAAACTCTCGCTATCGTAGACCATAACAAATACCGTATACGTAAAGAATAATTTCCTGCTCTTCTAAAGGTGGATAATATGTCTTTTATTATCCCTGTACCCTGTATCCTGCGGCTTGGATATAAAATAACAGGACTGGATGAATTTCCGTTCCCTCTGTTATCTTCTTTCTGTGCTTCTGTGGTTACAGGGCTGGAGTTAGCAGAGCCGTTTCTGTTCTCCGTTGACTGTCCTCTATCTTCTCTTCTCATCGGGCTGGAGTTATTGCCTTCTGAATTAGTGCCTTCTCCAGATGTAGATTCTTGGATCCGACGCTCTAAATCTTCCCGAAGCCGCTGGCCTCTTATAAATAATAAACTAAAAGGTTCATTTTGTCTTTGTTCATCAGAAAATTTATCTAAGAAACTCTTCACTCTATCTAATAAGGCTCTTTCTTCTATAACAATATCGCTTATTGTCCTTTGATAAGCCTTCCTGGCTCTATCGAGTTCCCCTTTATTAACTCTATCAAAATCATCTTGGGCTTGTTGTTTTGCATCATCAATACCTTTTTGCTTATCTTTCAGTTCTTTTTCTCTTTTTTGCAATACTCTTTGTTTGGCTTGAAAACTTTTTTCTTGTTTTGCTGTATCTTTAGCTAACTTTTCTCTTTCGTTGCTTAATTCTTGGTGTTTCTTATCAATTACTTTCATCTCTTTATCATATTGTTGTTTTGCTTTTTGCCTGGTTTCACTTATTCTTGCCTTAATATTTCCTAAAGTTTTCGCCTTATTCAAAACTCTGCCCTTATCTAAAACTAATAAACTCTTATCGCCGAGAGAGACTGCGGCTTGTTTTAATACATCTTCGTAAGCTGATTCAGCTTCTCCTTCCCTTGCCTCCAACTGCACTCTCTTTTTACTCCATTCTCTGGACTTACCTTCCAATTCCTGTTGTTTGGTTTCGAGTGCTTGTTGTTTTCCTTCCAATACTTTAGCATTCTCGACTCTCTCTGAGCCCAATTCATCCCTACTTTTCTCTAATGCGCTATTTTTATCATTATAGGCACCTGTTTCTTCTTGTAATTTTTGCTTTAACGCTGTCATTTGCTCATTTAGGCTTTTATTTTTTGATGTCAAGGACTCGATTCTTTCTTTACGGCTATCTTGTTTTTGCCTTAGTTGTTCTTCAATCTCAACGATTTTACCTTCTAATTCTGCTTTGCTTAGCTTTAATGCTTCGCTGCCATCTTGTTGTCCATCGCCTAATGGAGAAAAGGTTTCTGTGCCATTAGATTTATCCTCTATTTCTTTATTAACACTATCTAATTTTCTCTGAAACCCGGATTTCTGCTCTTCTAATACTCTGACATCTCTATCGATTTGGATTACCTGCGAATCTTGCTTCGGATGCTCAACTATTTGAGATTTAACTGTACCAATCTTGTCTTGTAAATCTTTGCTCGCTGTTTCAAATTCAGCAGAAGCCTCAACAATATCTTTTTGAACACCCTCTATCTGTGAAGCTAAACCTTTATCTTTATCTTCTAATGCAGCCACTTCTTCTGTTAAACTTTCAATTTGAGATCTTAATTCTGATTCTTGTGTATCAATTGCTCCTCTTTTGCTTTGAATATCAGCGGCTTCAGCATTATGTGTGTTCTTTGCGTCATTCAATTTTTCATCTAATGTATTTAATTGGGTGTTTGTGTTATTGAGATTATCTGCTGTATCTTTTACTTCATTATTTAGCTCTGTTTGTTCTTTTCCTAAATCAGTTTCTCTGTTTCTAAGGCTTTCTTTTTGACCTGCATTTGATCTATCCAATTCGTCTTTTTCATCCTTGAGCTTCTGTTTATCATCATTTATTTCTCTCTGTCTCTTATCTAATTTGCCATTACGTTTATCTAATTCTCTCTGAGCCCTTTGTTGCGCTTTAGTTTGTGTTTGTGCGGCTCCAGGTTCTTTATCAGCACGTTGCCTAGCTGTTAATAAATCATTATCTTCTTGTTCCAAGTCACTAAGTTGTTGCTGTTCTGGACCTGCTTCTTCTGTAACAGGTTCGGGTTCGGGCTCAGACTCAGGAACTTCAGCTCTTGGCGTTGGCGGCACTGAAGCTCCTTGTAACTTAAATAATAAATACCTTGCATCTGTGTCTATTGTATATATAAAATCACGATTATTTTGGATTGCCATATCTAAGCTAACTGTAGGAAGCGAGCCGATGAATTTATTGATATCTCGTATGAACAAATCTGATTGTCCCTCCTCTCTTTCGCCATACAGCGTAATATCTATATAACGTTTATTAAAAATACTCAAAGACAATTGAAGCAGCTGTATTTGCAACATATCTATTTGATCTAAAAGCTGATCATTAATGACTGAATTGTCTGTTCCATCTAAATACCTTATACGACCTCTTAGGCGCCCTGCTTCTGCGTATAACTCTGTTATAAAAGATTGTAACTCTATTAACGTATCTACATCAATATGCCTAACGGCTCGCTTTACCTCATTCTTAAATTGACGCTTTAACTCTCTATATCCCACATATGGTACTCGTATTTGTAATTCGGCATGGAGCACGATGTTCTTATTAAATAATTCCGGAAATCTATCCCTCTTAGATTTAATAATTTCAATAAATTTATTGTGATTTTCTAGAATACTTTCTATTTCGCATCTCAAGCCCCCAAGGTATACAGGTAATTCTATCTTCTCTGTATATTTAAGTAAATCGGCGACAAGCTTAAAAGCTTTATATGGTAATTCTAACAGCGCATCATCTATATTGTTACCGGGACTAAGCATATCTTCAATAAATTTTTCTATATCAACCCTTAATTCCTTTACCTTTGCTATAAATTCGCCTTCCTTTATTATTGGCGAGGAAGACCCTATGGTCATTTTTGTAAGATCACCGAAACGCTTAACAAGTTCATTTAACCTCTTGGTTTGAGCATCCGGCACTTGTGATTTAGCCCCTACTGGCATGCGACGAAATGTGCTGCGCCACGGCCTTGTCCATTGACCAAACGTAAAAATACACATTGAACCAGCTATAATAATTCTAATAAGGCCAAAAACAATCCCCACGAATAACATAACCAACTTAATCACAAAACTTACTCCAAGTGGCAATACATTTGCCGGGCTTCTTTTTTTAAGTGTGATGAAAAATGAAAGCACAAATAGTAGTAATGTGGTAATTGATAAAGCGGGTATAAACGCCATCCCTTTCCCTAATAACAGCGATAACAATAATAAAGATAGGCATACTGCTGAAGCTATATACAATATCATAGTCGGTTTTATATCTTCTTTTGTCTCTTTAATATTTTTAATAAAGGCGTAGTAAAATGCAAATATAGATAGTGATAATCCTGCGATTAACAACTCAGGTGTAAATGCCACCTCCCACAGCAACAGATATAAGAAACGGCCTACCGCGCCAAGGCCAACAATATGCAAAATGGTGCCAAGATGGCAATCATTCTTTATCCACTTGGCCCATTCCTCACTATCGCTTTTATACAACCTCATCCAAATAGGAATACTAATAGTAAAAGGTGTTGAACCAGGATTGGCAAAGAATATAGTAAATACACCGCACATAGGTATTAATATCCAGAATATAGACCATATCTCGCTTAAACTAAGCCATATCCACATAGCCAATAGTGCTATAATAAGAAGGGGCACTGCCCATTTTAATTCATTTTTAATAACGCCGAAAAGCTTTATTATAGGATCATGTTCACGGCAGAACCCCCTACCTGTCTCAACATATCCTCCTAGAGACTTTGCACCAATATCTACGGCCCAAGCAAAACTAAATAATAATGCCATAAATACAGGTGTCGCCTGCGGCCATACAATCAAGAACATTAGGAAGCCCCCCCAAAATCCATAATCTATGAACAACTGAAACAGGCCTGTAAATGTTATAGCTTGTGAGAAATAAAAACCTATAAAACCATATAATACTGCTTCTGGAAATGTTATAAAACCACTGATGCCAAGGAATAAAATAGTAAGTTCATAAACCACAATTCCAGACCTATTTATTATTTTTCTAAAGAAATAACCCAAACTCCAGGAATGAACAGTTTTTTGTGCCCAGTTTAACATCTTTGTATTGTTCAAAGAATCAATCCAATAACTTAGTATTTGCTGCATAGCCCCCATTCCAAACTTACATAATAAACCTCTAAAAGATATATAACCTACTTCTCTGGCCTTTCCGTGCTGTAAAAATAACCTAAAAATGGTCCTCATCCCTCTTAGAACTGCCTTATACCACCCAAAAATATCTTCATTAACAAAAGCAGGCGTAATTATCATTCCCGCAAATACTGCTATTGCATATACCATATCAGGGTGGCCATAATGGGCTCGAGCGCCCTTCATATATAAGCTCGCTTGAATAACGGTATTAAACGATCTATCAGAAAACCAATTAACTCTGCCTAACGCACTAAAAAACATTGTAAATATATCCTCTGGGTATCCCGCAAAAACAACATCGCCCGATTTCATCTCTTCCATTAAATTTAAATTTTTAATTGTTTCTTCAAAATAAATCTCCTGGTTATTATCCATAAAGTGAAAAATCTGCCCTGTTGAGCATTTCAATAAATTGTTCTGGTTGGAGCCTTTGCCTTCACCTAAAATTTGAAAACCCTGCAATCTTATGCGATATTCAGGAAAGACGCTATCCTCTGTATATAATTCACAAAAATACTCCCCATCTCTATTATTGACATTTTGTGGGTTCGGCGTCATAACAGCTAATTCTATGCATGGATTTATTTGTAGGAAATACCTGAGGGACACTATCCGATGATCATTTGGATTTTCTCTTTTTATCTCTCCATATGTCTGATAGCCTACTATGTATCGAAATTTTTTCATAACCAATTCTTTTATCTCTGCTTCTGTCGCTCTAGGGAAATTAATCCTAGCCAATAATGTAAACATCCTATAATAATTCTCTGCGCTAGCAAGAAGCCTTCCAAAAGGCTGGAAGTGCATACTAGACCATAAGCGTACTGCAAATTCCAATTCTTCATTATTGAGATTAAGTTCTTGCCCGTCTGTTATATTTCTTAAAGCTATAATACCGGGGTCGCTTTCCGAAAATTCTCTTTCATTAACTAAATAATTAACAAAATTTTTCCACTTATCTCTATACCTGCTTATCTGATAAGTAAGGTTAGTATGGCCCGTATTCAAAAGCTTATTTATCATACTCATAGGATAGATAACATTTTCATTAAATATTGGTGTGATTAAATTTAGTATGCGTATTTTATGCCACTTAGGAACTCTACACATATCCATAAACCAAGAAGAAAGATTAAATAATATCCTCCTTTTGGCGGTTTTATTTTTGGGGGCTTTAGATAAATCAGGCACCTTTGTTATTTTGCCTTTTAGAGAATCACTTGGATCCTCATAGTCAGGATTGAAGCCAAATATATACTTATCGTACTCCTCTCTATCTAATCTGCTAGAAAGAGAATGATATTCTGCACGCATCCATTCATTCCAAGACCTAGCAAAGGCAATATGCATTCGATCCTCTGAGCCAATCCAATTTATTTCTTTTGTTTTATTGCGCACGGGGGAGGATGTAGAATTAACAGGCGAAGATGGAGGCTTGTTGTTATTGACGCCTTCTCTAAGCATCTTATGCCCAAATTCTTCTACTGCTCTTGGGAACTCTCTGCGGGCTTTTGCCCATCCCCCCAATCCATTATACCTACCCACTCCCATGTAAGCCTGATATGACGTACCTTCAACAGCCTGAATGAAATAATAAAATTGAAATACATCTAACCAGTAAAATATGGCGAATATAGCAAAATATAGTATTAGCACAATTATATCTCCGTAAAACACTGTAAAGCCTATGTTTAACTGATCAATAGCTATAAACCAGGTAGAACCTATCAATTTTGCCACTCCTGACGTAATCCACATAAACACAAAGGCATTCCAAACAAATCTTAACAAAAGGATAAAACCAACATATATCCATGCATATATTCTTTGCCACTTAGAAACTTTGTCATTCGGCCTTTCATACCCCTCATGTATTGGTATGGTTTTAAAACGAATATTCCTATCAACAAATAGTTTTAGCGCAATATAAAAAATCAACGCGCATAATGCCATAACCGCTCCTAAATACAGCCAATACTCAAAGGATAAATATATCAAAGATAAAATATGCCATTGGGCAAATGCCACAGCAAATTGTTTAATATAGTGCCTTGCAAGAATTATCTTTCCTTTAATGCTGAATATGCCTCCCGCGGTATCTGAAAAACCCTTGCGGACTAAACCAGCAAACTCCTGCGCAGCAGGCCCTTCTAAATGTTCATCCATTCTCAATCTTTCATCTAATTTCTCATACTCTTGGATAAACTCAGGAGACCTAAACAGTAGTGTCAAATCATCATGTATAAAATATTCTGACATCGGTATCTTGCCATGCTTATCCTTTTTGTCGTATCTATTCATATGTCCGATATGATTCTCTATAACTCGACGCCAACGACGAATATGCTCTCTTGTGAATGCGCCAGCAAGACAGGCAAGGCGGTCATCACCACTTCTAACCATATCTCTGTTATAATAGAAAAGATAAAAAATGAACTCACCGCAACTGAAGCTGAAGATGTCGCCTTCCGTTACAATAAGCTGGTGTAGATACATATCCCGCAAATCATAATCAAAGTTGTCTAACACACGGCTGCCCAATGCCTTTTGGAGTACAACCTCGAGCCACTTTACATAATGAAAGAAATAATGTTTAACAACATCATCTAAATCTTCCTCTGCCCTCATATGTTGCTCTACCCAATTCGCTAGCCGCCTTTTAACAAACCTAACTACATCTCTCAGGTATCCATACTCTAGAAATTCATCTATACGTCTTAATTGTTCTTGTATTTCCTCCTCGGTATAGATTCTGTGCCTATACGGAGTCTTTGGTGTTGGCTGGCAATACTGGCCCTTGGCTCTCTTCCTATATCTAAACCAATTACCCAATCTTCTGGCAAGAAAAATTGCAAGCATTCCTGCCAACATATACAATGTAAGCACAAAAATTGCAGCTCCAAACCCAAACGCCTCATTAGTCCACTCTTGAAACTGCCTAACTCTTTTCTTATCTTTGTCTTCTCTTCCTACAACTGTAAACCTTTGGTAAAACTCTCTGTCAGGATTAATAGGATTGCGCTCATAAGCATACCACCTACTTTCTTGTTTCCCGGGTTCTTTAATTGATTCACGATATTCTATCTTATCGGTATATCTTATAGGAATAATCTCTGTATTATCTCCGGCAATATTTCCACTTGAACGCATAGGAACAGGGTAATTATAATTCAAGTTGAAATTACTAGATTCTTCACCATTTACTACAAGGCCTAAAGCCCCTACTGCAGGGGTAAACCTCGCATACTCATCTGTTCTTTCAAAAATATCTCCACTAATTTTATATTTTTCTTCCTTCTGGGGCATAAAATTTTCTATATCGTATGTAAATATTGGTATGGCTTTGCCACTAAAACTCTCTGTATTTATCTTCCCAAACTTGCGTATCTGTGTAATCTTATTATCATTTAATTTAACGATGTTGCTTGGGGATATTCCAAGAGGTGCGTTAGTCTGGCCCATTGGATATTGCCACCATTCCCGTAAAGCAACATCTCCATCTTCATCTGTAGCGATATCTCTACCCAGGGGATCATCGAACATACTTACTTGCTTAATAGGAATGCCTACTGTACTGTCGTATTCTACGGTATCTTCAATAATAATCTCATTTTCAAATAATAAATGCCCCTCTCTTATTCGGGGAGTCTTTGTGACAACCTTGAGCGGAGTCGTAGGTCCAATATATACCTCCTTCAATACATCCCAAATCATATTATTACCAAGATCGTCATAACCTAATCTCGCTGGCGGCATAGCAGATCCCCAATACCAATTTGCATTTCTTAAACGATCCCAAAACGAAGATAGGGTGTCTGTTTCCTTAGGAAGGCCCATACCTACATATAGGTTTTGGCTTTCATAATCAAGGTCAAAATACCAATTATATTGCCCGTAAATATCAGTGAACGCCTTTAGCATTTGCCTATCTATAGCATCTTGGGCTGGTTCCGTTGCATCCTTAACATCATATACATAGGAAATCTGATAATCAGCAATAAAGTGCTGTTCTCTGGTGGGTTGTTTTGGATCTAATTGATAACTGCGCTTAGAATCTTTCATATCCCATAAAGGAGTAAATACCCAGTGGCTGTAATGCCTAAAGGATTCTTTGTTATCGCTATTATCGGTAAAATAATTGGGATATTTAGAGAATACTTCTCGAGCAAAAGGATCGCCTCTTACATAGTGGCTAATCCAATCAATAGCTACCGGCGCGCCATCGATATCAAAAATCCGCTCTACTAAAATAGGTTGGAGATGGGTATCATCTACTAAAGGTATGGCATTATATTTCTTCAAATCATCTTGAATTTCTTGCGGAAGGTCTTTAATAGTACCGTTTAAAGCTGTCTGCATATCAATTATTTCAGGGTAGGACCACCTTAATACCGGAATATTGTTATAGTTATATATTGTTACTTCTGGCATGAGAGGATCGCAATGAAAAACATTGTCAATTCTCCATTCTCTAAATTGCCTAGATTCTTTCTGACCTAACATTCTATAGGT
>CAZFPS010000007.1:16084-36256 GCA_964520705.1 uncultured Planctomycetia bacterium
CACCATTGATTAAATCAACTACGTCCCAAATAGTTCTGGTTTCTACCCTATCCACTCTACGGATTGCTCTCTCATATCCTGTAAGTCTACCGGATAAAATATCCTTGTATTCTGATAAACTAATCCAAGCTTGATTTAAAAACAAAGCGAATATATCACCTTGATAATCATATAAGCTCTTCTGGATAGATTCGTAATTTCCGCTTGCAGGATTTAATTGAGAAGTTGCATCAATAAGAACTGAACCAGTGGCAATATCCTTTCTACGTCCATAAGCAAACATCTTATCGCTTCTATCTTTGACAACATCCCAATCTGCCTCGCCCATATACATTAAATCGTGCCTTGTTTCTGCTTCATAACGCACCCAATCGCCGCTGAAGGCAGCTGCTGTTGTATAGCCGTAATTCTTATCGCATTCAGCATCATAATAAGTGTATGTCCTACTGGCACGTCTCATAAGCTTATCTAATACAGTCTTCAATTTATCCAGATTGCCATTAGCATCATAAGATGTATAATCATTAACGGTCTTAATGCGCATATCGTCTTTCTGAGTTATCTCCCATAAAATCGCACCTGTGCTAAATTCCTGGACCCTGATGGATTCGCTGACTAAAACCACCGGTTTATCAGGGCTATTAGACCTATCAAATTTTTGCACATGCCATACAGTAACCTGTATAGGTTTTTCTCCCTCAAATAGAGAAATCGACCTAGGTTCACCTATTCTCCATGACTTCTCTGCCGCATATCTGTTATCACCAATAATCTGCCATACCCATACTTCAGAGGCGAGATTAAAGGCCTTAGCATGTATATCTTCTTTTTCTCTTTGCGCTTCCTCATCCCTAACAAAAATATCAAATATTTCCCCTGAAGGCATTGTAGTTGGATCTATGCCTGTAGTCCTGAATACATTCCAATAGAATTGATTCATAAAATGATGATTGGGATCTTTAATAGCTGTATATGGGTTGGGCAACTCAATCTCTTTCATAATCGCGGCTGGGGGAGCCTTTCCTGCAGCGCGTTCGGCAGGATGCCAGGCATAATATTGCATAATCAATGTATCTTTAGGTTTTGCAATATAGGTATATGTGCCGTCGGAGTTTTGTCTTGCCTCTATCTTAAAATATCCAAACCATTCTTCATCCATGTCTCCGGCACCACCTTTATTGTGTACAAAATTATCACCGGCCTTCCACCACTCATCAATAGCCTCAAACCCAAATGCAGCTAAAATTTTGCCTTCTCTCATATATTCTTCCATTTCTTTCCACAAGATAAGATTTTGCTCGGCTTGCCAGGCTTCACCATTTGCAGAGGTCTCCCCGAATTCTCCGATATACACTGGTTTACCAAACATATTGCTTAAGTTATCTATTAAGTTAAAGTCTGTATAAAGGTTAACGCCTATAATATCAACATTGCTAAGCGCTCCTTTTTCTTTAACAAGTTTTGCTATCTCGAATAGTAGTTTTCTAGAAAAAGTAACGGACACAGGGTGGTTGGGATCTTCTGCCTTTATTTCTCCTGCTGCTTTATTAAGCCTTGCTAATCCAGCTTTTATATCTATTAAAAACCATGGTTGTTCATTAGGCTCATTTTGAACCTCCCACCATAATACTGATGGGTGATTTTTACGCTCTCTCACAAATTCTATATGGCTTTCATGTAGAACATCCGCTGCTAGGAATTGGCGGTCATCCATCAATGGAATACCATAAACGCCCATTTGATTATTATCTGCAAATGCATTCAATAAATTTTCTTCTGGAGGAAAATAAGTCCTCTGTGCACTACAACCCGTGGCATCGAATGCCTCAATAATTTCTTCACCAGTAACTTCCGAAGTTAGTCGCATAGCTTTCTGCCCAGCGCCTACTGGTACATAGCTAAAATTCATCCCTCTGGCATCGAAAGGAACACCGTCAACTAATAACTCATATCTATTATTTCCTAAATTCGCTATCTGTACTATTCTTAGACCGGCTGGTAATCCGCCGCCATAGACCGCCAATTGGCCGTTTGTCAAATTTGCTCTGATTGAATGATTAAATGGATCGTAGAAATCTCCAAGCTTAGGATCGTATCTCCACCCTGCAAAAGGCCCATCTTGTGGTATATTCATAGCAAATTGCTCCTCTTCTGAAATACCCATTAGAGAAGAGTGCCCCTTGAATCCTTCTTCAAGCCTACCAAGTCTTTTTATAATATCCTTCCATTCGTTTGGATCCGTAGGCCTATAAGGTGCGCTTTCAAAAGAATCTTTCCCTGTCCCTACGGCACTACGCCTGTCAGGCATCTGGCCCCCGGTCAGGATATCCTGATAAATAACTCTTGATCCAGACCTCCAAATTACACATTTATTCTCCCAGTCTATTGTTATTCGTTTTCCGCTGGAAGCTCCAATCGATCCTTCCTCCCCACTATAAACTTCAAAATCAGTGGGGAAATTTGCTAACCTATCTTCTATATTTCTATTTTCCTCACCGTATCCATAAGCAGTAACTGACTTGGAAGTAACAATATACCCTTCGGCAACAAGTCCAGGCAAAAAGATACTCTCAAGACCAATAACTGTTTCGCGTATAGCTGCGCCTGTAGTAAATTCTCTTTTGATGTCTTCATATTCACGTGTTGTCTTGCCATCACTAAGCCACCTTGTAGCCTTCCAGTAGACACGATTATTTTCTAAATCTACATCACTAGTTCTTTGAGCCTGCTCAAATTTTATACCATCGAGAGCGGTAAATGTATTAGAGGGTAGATTGATGAATTTATCTATTGTGTCCTTATGCCCTCTATAAGTAATAAATAGCTTATGTCCAAACATTCGAATGTCTTCACTATCATATGCGCCGGTGGGCAACTGATGTTCCCTTACAATATCCTTTAACTTCTTACCTTTATAGAATCTATCCACATCCCAAACAACCAGCTTTATGGCTATGCCTTCTTCTGTCTTCTCTTGTAAATCTTTCCTGCGCCATGCCCGCTCTAACTTTTGCCTCTCGCCAAATTCATTAATAAAATCAGTATCTGCCTCATTAGCTAAATTAACGAACATATCAATAACCTGCAGTTGACCGTCTCTCTGAAATCTAAAATCAACGATAAGGTGCAAATCAAATTTTTTTGTTTCAAGTATTAAGGCCGCACCAGTAATGTAATCTTGTATACGAGTAATATCTCTTAACTCCTCTCCTCTATAATACTGATTACCTTCCCATTTTGTCGTGAAGTTAGTTACGCCGCCTATGCGCTCCATTTCATCAAATAGTATCCCGCCAATAGTTGTAGTAGCAAACCATGCCAAATTATTTAACTTAGCCTCCACATCATCGTTGTAGCCGTATTCAACAACTATATCATCCTCGCCTTCGAATTTAGTAATCTGTTCTATCATATAATCAATACCTAATGCCCTTGCTTGATCTTCTCTCTTAATTAGTTCGTCTTGATAATAAATTTGGACTGATAAATTTTGTATTCCATTGGCGAAAGATTCTCTATCAACTAATTGGTATTTTATTGAATAATCTCCTGTTGCTGGGTCAAACACCATCACAACTGCATGCGCAGGAAGCCTTGAGAACTTATCTTCTATGGAATCGTATCCGAACTCTGTCTGGCAATATTCAGGAATTTTCAAATTTGCCCATCTTCCAGTATCTAAAATAATCTCGCCATAACGAATTAGCTCAGTATCGTTATTGACTAACTTAATTCTTAGGTCGCCATTATGAATCTTCCCTTCTGGGACACCGTATTGATGCACGATATCATCTGTTGTCTGTGAATAGCTATTCCATATATAAGTATCTGTTTGTGAACTAACATCCCGTGCCCTAAAATATATATCATCGTAACCAGAGATATTTACTATCTGGGCATAAATTGCCTTGCCTGCAACGTCCACCTCATTTAACTCCCCTTCATAGGATTCTCTTAAAAATCCTCTGCCGGCATAAACTGAGACTTTACGCATGTCTGTAATACTATCTGCATCAAGATAATCAACGCCATGATATTCATTGAAGCCTCTCGTGGCGATTAGATCTGATTGAGCCAATTGCTTGCCAGTGCTATTGCCCATACTATCGCTTGCGAATGTCCTTACCCTGCTGGCTTTATCAAATGCACCAAATTCTCTTTCTAAGTGTTCGTAGTAATCAGAAAATGCTACAACAACCGGTACATTACCTGAGTCTCTCAATCCAGCCCAACGTATGCGTGTTCTGCCTAAGAAGTCGGTTGCTTCTTTTATATATGTCCCAATTCCTTCATAGCCGGTCACGTAATTTCTACCTTCATATATTGCCCCGCCAAATTGATACGTATTGTTTGTAGAGAAATCAAAAAAGTTTGACTTCTGCAGCAATTCAAACTCTGTATCCGTTACTGAAAATCCGGTGGCAATTCCCAACACTTCAAACACACCAGAATCATATTCCGAATTAACATACCTATCTTCCTCAAAGAAGAATCTATATCCCTGACCCTCAGTCTTATGCCAGACTGCACCACTAATAGCATCTAATCTCTGTTTTTCTTGTCTGCTTACATCGCCATTACCATCATAAGATGTTGCTGTCTTATAAACCCATTCACCGCCGTTGTAATTATTTGTAAAACCACTTAACAGAGTGTCTGTCCCTTTGATTACTGTGTATCCGCTGCTGGGCACAGGCACGAATACAAATCCACGGGAGTCCATATAACCATAATTTTTCTCGTATTTATAAATTGCTTCACGGTTGCCTCTGATCTGGCGCTCTAATCTTCCCGCATGCTCTTTGATATTGCTGTAATAATCTTTCTGGTTCCATAATAATCTTCCTTCTGGAGTATAATATCCCACAAGGCGGCCAACTTCATGCTTTGATGAATAAAAATTGCTTAATAAATCACCGCTGCCTTCACGTAGTGATATATTAACAATGGTATCGGCTTGTTTCATTAGCTGGCTATCATCTGACCAGCTAAAGCGCGCCTCCTTAAGACTCATATTTAAAGGGGCAAATGTAATCGCTATAGGCGCTACGCTAACCTGCCCTAAACCTACTGGGAAGGAAATCTGATCATATATAAATATGGTAACAATGCCGCCTCTGATTAAATAACCAAAACCAATGTTTGCAGGATCAAACTCAAATCCGTAATCGCCCAATTGGCTTAATCTATCGCGGATATCCCCGTTTATATCTGCCTCATATATCTTAATAATCATCTCCACAAAAACATCAATATCGGAATATGCCCTGCCGCCAGTGTCTTTTCCGGTCTTAAAGTCTTCTCCAGTATTAAGAGCGATATCAAATAAGAATTTCCCAATTCGCTCAAATTCTTCTTCACCATATTTTGCTTGGAATTTGGGATTGAGGTTAAATAACGCAGTGTCGATACCAAACTTATAAAAATGATTAAGGGCCTCAACAAATTTCGGCCATTTATTTATCGCCTTAATTAAATCGCAGACATACGGTAGGGCCCTATTATATTCTTCAGCATCAAATTCTCCCTGTTCTGGATCAAAGTCAGCTATATTATCAAAACTGGTAACAATCATAAAGAACACTGGTGCCAGCTCCTGCCAATAGACACTAAAATCTAACCTCAAAGGCTCGGGTAAGCTCTTTGTTAATCCATAGACTTCTATAAAATCTTCGCTATTAAATCGGGTCCCTAAATCATTCAATTCATCAAGCAGAAAATCAATCTTGTATGCCAAATCAAATATGGCCTTACCGAGTCTATTTATATAATCTAATTTATCTGCATATTCCGGGTCTTTGGGATCAGGGGGGCTTAAATCTACTGGCCCCTCTAACTTTATATCATAGCGTTCATAGTATTTTTCAAATACTGGGCGGCTTATAATGCCAGTGGTTAAGCCTTCTATAATTACAGCTACAATAGGCAACAATTCAAGGAATTTATTTATATCAAAATCTTTATCTCCTACAAGGCCAAACAAGAATTCCAAATCATTTTTGCTAAAATCAAAATCACCTTCTATGCCAATTGATACTTCTTTATAGACGACATTAAAAGACCTAATTAAAATATCGTCTGCTCTTATAGTATCTAAAAACAGTTTTAATCGAGCTAAGACCTTTACATATTCGGTTGCACCGGGATATGTGTATGTGCCCCAAGTGTATTCTTTCTCAGCATGGACTATCTCACCCACTAAAACTTTGTAGCTCTCAAGATTGAGGTCTCCTATACTAATTTCTACGGGTTGGCCCTCTTTATCTGTATATACCCCTGAGTAGAGATTGTTAAAGAATGTATCAAGGCCTTTGGCCTTTAATTCTTCCCGCAAATCATAGGTATCTTTAAGATCTTTCTCTAATTTTACTAAATCAAAGGTATTTACCTCTTCATCATAGAGCCAATACTCTTCTTCGCCATCTTCGTTGACATCGCCTATATCTTTGACAAATAAGATATTGCTGACTAATGCCTCAAACGAATCGGGGTTTAAATCATTAATATCGAATCCTTCTATAACATCCTCTAATACGTCAATTAAAATCTCCTTGGCATTATCAGAGAATGACTTCACATTATAAGTGGCCTCCAATACGGCTTTTAAGAGATTAAGCCTGTCAAACTTAGGATCATCAAAGTCGCCATTGAAGTACCAGTAGTCTCTGGTGTCGTCTACCTCATCTTTATCCTTCTGGAAGAGTATGCCATCATCAGCGTCGGTCAAGGTCTCGGCTGTCTCGGGTGTAAGTTTTTGATTTAAGTCAACTTCATATATCTCCTTAATCATTGCCTTGGCATTGGCTGAGAAGTTATGCCTTAATTCATAGAAGGCCTCCATTACCTTTTCTAAGAGATCAAGCCTATCAAAACCGGGCTCATCAAATTTATCATTAAAGTACCAATATTCTCTTGTGTCGTCTACCTCATCTTTATCCTTCTGGAAGAGGACGTCATTAGATAAAATCTCGGCTGCCGCAGGGGTAAGTTCTTGATTTAAGTCAACACCGTATATCTCGTTTATCATCGCTTCGGCTTCTGGGGAGAATTTATCATGCCTTAAGTCATAGAATGTCTCCATGATAACTTCTAATAGGTTGAGCCGATCAAACTTAGGATCATCAAACTTATTATTAAAGTACCAATATTCTCTTGTGGGATCTTTATGTTTTTTGTCTTTTTGAAACAGGAGGTTAGCTAAGGTCTCGGCTGACTCAGGGGTAAGTTTTTCATTTAAGTCAACTTTATGAATTTCTTTTATCATGTATTCGGCATTATCAGAGAAACCTCGTTGGGGAACATATCTTAATTCATAGAAGGTCTCCATTACCAGCTTAAGCACATTGAGCCTGTCAAATTTAGGGTCATTGAAGTCTCCATTAAAGTACCAGTATACTCTGGGATGAGAGTCGGCAGGGCCGAATTTTAAGAAGACATCGTCTTCTGGCCAAGGATTTTTCTTGGCATCCTTCTGGAATAAGAGGTTGGCTAAGGCCTCGGCTGACTCAGGGGTAAGAGGTAGATTTAAGTCAACGCCGTGAATTTCATTTATCATGTACTCAGCTTCTATGGAGAATTTATCGTGCCTTAAATCATAGAAGGTCTCCATAATAAACTCCAACATATGCAGCCTATCGAATTCAGGTTCATCAAACTCTCCATTAAAATACCAGTATTCTCTTGTGGGATCTATTCCTTCATCGTCTTTCTGGAAGAGAATCTTATCAACAAGAATCTGGTATGTTTCTGTGGTCAAGTCATCAACATCAACACCCCAAATCTCCTGAATCATCGCCCTTGCCTTTAAGGAAGAACCTTTTATTTTTAGTGTAGCATCTAAAATAACCTCGAATAAAACCAGTTTCTCAGGACTATAGATGGGATTATCATCTTCATCCATACCAAACATCCACCACTGTACGAACTGCTCATTCTCATCATACTCTGCGGCCCAGACGATGTTGTTTACAAAGGCCTCGAATGTATCCGGGTTAAAGTCAGCGATATTGAATTCCATGTCTAAGACGTCTTCAATCAGGGAGTTGTATTCGCTGACATTATCCTGCAGCCAAGTCACTGTCTGTAAGGTAAGTTCGAAGTTCTCTAATTTATCCAGTGAGTAGCTAGGATCAGTTTCCGTGCCAGCAAACATCCACCACTGTACGAACTGCTCATTCTCATCATACTCTGCGGCCCAGACGATGTTATTGACTAAGGCGACAAAGGTCTCAACCTCAAAATCCATCATCTCGAAGATTCCAGTATATCCTTGCGGGTACTGTTCCTCTAAAATATCATTCAATAAACTGTCATAGGTAGAACCTATATTAATCCTTAGCCAATCGACCGCCTGTAAGGTCAATTCGAAATTCTCTAATTTCTGATCTGAGTAGACCGGGGTTTCATATGTGCCTTCAAAAAGCCACCATTCCTTAAATATATCCGTGCCTGGCTCAAATGTGCCATTGCCGTTTATGTCTTCAAAATCCATAGCCCAGATGATGTTATCGAGCAACACAGTAAAACCTGACAGTCTCAAAAGTTCAAATGTTACTTGGTTTCCTAAGCTATATCCGTTTGGACTATAATTGCCTTCTTCAAAAACTTCATATAATACGTCCCAGAGGAGATCTTCATAATCTCCTAAATTATCTACGATCCATTTTGCAGCTATTAAAGAAAGGACAAACCCATCTTCGTGCTGTTGCCAATCCGGATTAGCTACGGTAGCGAATAAAAATGTTCTATATAAACGGTATTCGGCTAGAGGGTCAAATTCAGTAATGCCAAAAATTCGCTCGATCGCCTGTTGAACTTCGGGATCGCCCTGAATTAAAGTATTTAATTCATCTGCCGCAACAGTGTTATCCATAAATTCTTGTTTAAGAGGATCATTTAAATATCCTTCGTAAACCTGAGGTTCTATATCTAAAATCAATTCCTCGGATTCAGGCTGATTATTAATATCCCCTATTATCTCAAATAACCATTGACGCAACAGTGTATCCACAAAAGGCTGATTTATAATCCAAACACCAAATATATTATGGAACGCGTCAGGAATCACCCATCCATGTTCCCAAGCATTGGCTTCTAAATAAACAAATAAATCTGCGGCTTTAGGAACATCACCAATAAATGTTTCCTGATACCAGTCCCAACCCGGGTCTTGAGTAATATCAAATAGTATCGTTACATAAGTAGAGGCAAAAACATACATGTAATTATCAGGGTTGACTATTGAGAAGAAGAATAAATCTTGCCAGGCTTGATTGTATTCTGGTGTATACACATCCCATAAATCATTGGCCAAGTCATCTACTAGGCTTAAATCTTCATAGTAAGCATTAACCCAATCTCTAGGCCCTTGGCCTGGTTCTTGATAATTCTGTTCTATATACCAGGCTGTATCATAGGCAAATTCTATATGTGCTTGATTATTCCCGTAGTAGCCAGGAGCAAACCAGAAAGTTCTAAATAGTGATCCTTCTTCAACCAATATCTCAACGATATCATCGTATATATCGGCCAGATCATCAGCCTGAGGCAAGCCGCCTTTTTCAGCAACTATGAAAAGTACTTTCATCGCGGATTCTGGATTCTGAGCTAATTTCTCTATAAAGTCATCTGAAGCTACTCTGCTTCCAGAAATTTCTAACTGTCTACTTAATGTTTCCAGCGCTGTATCAATCTGCTCTGCGCTGTATGGTCCGGCTGTATATCTAACTTCCTCGCTAAGCATTGATTCAGCCAACTGTCTCTTTGCTTCAGTGCTTAGGCCTCTAAATCTTTCACTTTCATATCTGCTGCTCCTATCTTCAAACACATCTTCCATTCTTAAAGATTTAGTTGTCTCTAAATTTCTGGGTCGATTATAAAGCATTAAGTTCTTTAGTGCCTGCCAATCCTGGCTGTTAAGCGAAGCATCCAGTATGTCTAGATTACCGTTATTCATTTCTCTCAGCACAGAGGCCACCTGGCTGTAGAATTCTATAGAACCAGGATTCTTCTCTTCTTCTTTTTCTAACTCTTCAAAAAATTCTCGATGTTTTTCTTTACTTAAGTCCAACTCTATATCTGCTCCTACTAACAACAATCTCTCAACTGCTTCCAGAAATTCAGGAGATATATCTTTGGCCATAATTACGGGATTATTTTCTAATTCTGTTGATTCTTTACCTTCATCTACAATACCCTTATATTTACCCATTAAATATCTGTCGAAACTACCAATACCTACTGAAGTATCAATTGGGTTATGGTTACGGTATAGGCTTGAGCCATAATAATCAAAAGGGGACGAGTCTGCACGCTGGCTAAAATTCAAACCAAAACTAATAGCCGAAGACCTGCCAGGAAACAATCTATTTAATCCTCCTATATTCTCGGATTCGAAACCTACATTCAACATAGGCCCCTCATCATCTAAGGGAACTGACAGGCCCAAAGCCCCTCCTAAATACTTATTGCCACCTTCGTATTTTCTACCCCACGCATCCAGTGATAAATATGAACCATCTCCTATCTTTGCTTTAAAGTTGGCGCCTGCATTGCGCCAGTCTCCTGGTTTCCAACTCGCATTTAAGCCAAAGGATATGTCGCCGCCTTTTAGGCTTCTGGTTATTATCGCCTTTGTACTATAATCCTGCTTCTTGCCATCCCTTATATCCCAATCGCCATAAAAACCAAACATCCAATTTTTAAGGATTGTCTTCCTTATGGCTGCCCTTAAATCAACATCGTCTTTGGCATCCAAGAATATCGTCTCTAACATAACCTCCGGAAAGCCTAAATTTTCTTTTACGCTGAATTTCGCATAAGGACGTATTCTATATTTCTTATCGTTGTCTTCATTTTTCTTATTATAATTGTAGCTAAAACCATCTTCTCTAAACTCAATATCTAAGCCTACTCCTACAAAATATCCCTTTTTTACTCTTTGCTCAATACCGAATTGACTCTTATTTATGCCTCTCTCCCAATCACTATCAAAGCCAAAATTCACACGCAAGCCGCTATTATTTAACATAACCTTTGAATATATACCAGCACCTTCATCTTCATAATATACCCGCACATCTCCTCTATACTCACCAGCCTTGTCTCTAAATATCTTGTGTCCTCCTGCTAATCCTACGACTTCATAACTTTGTTTAGTAATTTCATTGCCGCTCTCATCTACCCTTCTTTCCTTCACTGGATTAATATGAAGGCCTGTGGTAAAGTCAAAACCTTTATTGTAATAGTCAAAGCTGATAAAGAAACTTCTGATATCGCCCTCTTCATCTACAATTGCATAAAGAGGGATATTTATCCTTTCTTCTTTTTCACCTGATACAAGATAGGCAACGCCTATTTTTCCGGAATATTCAAATTTATCTTCGTCATCTAACCGCACAATCCTTCCGGAAGGTTCGACTATTACCTTATGATGCGCTGTTTTTGATTCATCAATAGTTATTTCTCCTCGAAGAAGCAGCCCAATATTCTTCCAGGCTTCATCAAGTTGAGCGTTTGGCTTGCCGCTAATTTCAAGCTGCGCTGCCTGGCCCCTTATATTCTCAGAGCTGAAATAATGCATTTCGGATTCTAATGTTCTTTCTCCTTCATCATTAACAACAACTTTATAAGCCGTCCTTATCTCTATAACGCGGCCTTCTTCAGTTAAGACTGTTGTTATGTCACTGGCTGTCCCATCTTGATGTGTAACTCTTACAGCGCTAATTATCGACGCCCCTTCTGAATCCAGCGTTGTCTTAATCTTCCTCTCGCTCGTATCTATGTTCTTAATATCGATTGACTCAACTTCTGGTAATTCAATATTGCCAAAATGTGCCCCTGATTCTAATATAAGAATATCACGTTTTATTTTATGTAATTCTAAGTCTGCTGATTGGATCCTTCTCTTGCTGTTCTTTTCTGTATCTAATAATTCTTTATTTGAAGCATAAAGAGTCCTCTTTAACTCTATATACTCCTGCGACATGGCTTCTGTTTCTTGGATAACCTTCTGTTCAGATTTCTTTGTGTTCTTTAATTTATCAAACAAATTATCCAAAGCCTCTCTTATGGCCTCCTTATCAGGCCCAGCTAACCATCCCAAAAGCTTACTTACCAATGGCATAGCAGCCATTATCCCCATTGTTATGGGGTCAGCATAGGCACCCTGTATTACCCAGGGGCTCTTATTCTCTCTTATTTCCTGGACCCTCTTAAATAAAATCACCCCACCTATCTGCTCAACTAATGCATTTAACTTAATCCCGTTTTCAGGCGTATCTAATTCAAGTTTAGAAAGCACATCATCTTTACTCTCTATTTGCAGCAATCTATTGCTATCTCTAATCTCTCTGGGTAGATATTGCTTACTCCTATTTAAATTTCTCTCGAAATCTGCAAATTGTAATTCTTGAGCAGGAGTTCTTCCCTGGCCTAATTCTTCTAAGTCTCGATACTTTTCTAATGCCCAGAGATAATTTATGTAAGCGGCTATTGCCTGATAAGCAATTAACTTGGCATCCATAATAGTCTCTAATGCCTCCAAAGCAACTCTATATTCTGCGATATCTTGCCTGTTTTTAGATAATGACTCAATCACTAATCGTCCGGTAATTATTCCCAAATATCCACCGCTAAGAGAAATGCCTCGTTTTCTGGCTAATTGTGAATCGATATTTGCGATTTCAGAGATAATTTTATGCAGCTCGAATGTAGGCATATTTTCCATTATCGCTTCTTTTATAATATCTTTTAGTAATTGATGGTTTTGACCGTCTGTTTGGGGAATTATGGAGTAGATAATATCCATGAATTCTTCTCTGCTGGCATCGTCGTTAAGGTCATAACCTTGGAAGGAACGCAGGAATGCTTTAGCTTTTTTGATTTCTTCGCGGGTGGGTATTTTTCCAGCTTCGGGAGGACCATTGATATCTTTACCCTTCAGTATCGCAGCTATATAACATTTAAACGAATCTTCAGCCGATTTATTGAGTAATTTCTCATATTCCCTAAAAATGAATATCTGTGTCTGGAACTCATCATATCCTGCGGATATATAGTATTTTCTGTATTCAGACTCTACATTATCAATGATAATTTGTCCTTCTGTCTTCTGATCTTTGGGAGATTCTTTTTTGCCCTTTGTCTTATCTATGTCTTCTATCCAATCATAGACTTCTTCCTCAAATTCTGCTTGATATCTGAGCCGAAGAGCATGAATTGTAATTACTTTCTCTCTTAAAGATAATAATTCTTCTACTAATTTAGTTATAAAGTCATTAAGCTCTTTGCCTTTTAAGTTATATAATGCATCAATACGTAGAGCATCCTCAACAAGGCTTCTGAAGGCATCAGCCTCATTGACAATAACTACTTCTTTATCACCTACTTTAATAACTGCTTGGCCATCATCATTTATACGAAAGCCTCTATTTGCATAAAAGATATTGTCAATATAATGGGTATTCATTGTAACTTCTCCATAGCGTATTTCGAAATCTTCCTGTGTAACCATATCTTCTTCTTTAACTGGCGGGAGCCATTTTAAATGCTTCAATTGTTCGGCGAGTGGCTGCCGAAGCCCAACACTTTGCACTCGTGCGCGTTCCTCTGCACTCTTTTGATCCTCTTGCAGTCCTTTCTTATCTAAGTCAGGGTCGAATAATTCATTAATCTTTTGTTCTTGGGCAGCTCTGTGCTTAGATATCTTTATACCATCTAATTCCTCAAATAAATTATCCATATCCTCTCTTATAGCATCACTATCAGGACCTGCCAGCCAGTCAAAAAATGCACCCACCTGCGAAGGCATCGTATGTGTTCGTATTATCCTTTCCCACTCAGTATCGGCTGGTATTATTAATGGATTCTTGCTCTCTTTTATTGCCTGAAGCTTCTCGTATAAAATCCTTCTAGCCAACTCGTCAACTAATCTACTCATATTGACAGCCTTTTCAGGATCGCATATAAATTCCAAAAGTTCATTATAATCAGCCTTTATGTCTACTAAATTCCCCGCATCTTTCTTTAATTCTTCTAAATCAATTACCTCTGTACCTATCTCTTCTAAAGCCTGATGATGTCCTAATGTCAGGCGATAATCTATGTAAGCGACTATTACCTGATAAGCAACTAACTGGGCATCAATAATATTCTTTAATCCTTCTAAGACAACTTCATATCCTGCTATATCTTTCATATTCTTAGATAATGACTCAATCATCAATCGTGCAGTTACTAATTCAAGGAAATATTCGCTTCTGATGATTATGCCCCTCTCTTTGGCCAATTGTAATTTAATCTCACTGATGGCGGAGATAGTGCTTCGCAGATCAAAGCTACCTTTGCTTTGCATTATTTTTTCTTCTATAATATCTTTTAGTGATTGGTCGTCTGTTGGGGAGATTAGCGAATAAACAATATTCATGAATTCTTTCCTGCTGGCATCGTCATTGAGGTCATAGCCTTGGAAGGAACGCAGGAATGTATCGGCTTCCTCAGCGGTGGGCAATTGTTTAGTTTCAGGAGGAGCATTTACATCTAAACCTTGCAGTATCGCAACTATATGAGATTTATGCAAATCTTCAGTAGAATTAGAAAGCAATGTTGTATAAGCCTCAAGTATAATTTTTATATTATCGAATTGTTTATTCGAAACAGCGCCTCCCATAGCAAAGTATTTCCTATATCTGGACTCTAAATCAACAATAACATCCTGCCTTGTTCTACTTTGTCCTTGCGGAGCCTTGTCTTTATCTTCTGCATCATCATCTGCAATTCCTATCCGCTCCTCCACAGCTCGTATCCATTCATGACCTTTTTTGTGAAATTCCTCTATCTTTTCAATACGATGAGTATGAAGTTTAACTACCTCTTCTCTTAAATCTAACAAATGCCTTATCAAGCCAGTTATAAAATTACTAAGCTCTTTGCCTTCTTTTTTATATAATGCATCTATACGTAGAGCGTCCTCAACAAAGCTCTCAAAAGCATCAACCTCATTGACAACAACTACTTCTTTTGCTTCTTTCTCTTTATCGTCTTCTTTTTTAATTTTAATCACTACTTCTCCATTATCATTTATACTAAAGTCTCTGTCTTCGTAAAGAATATTATTAATATAACCATTGTTCTTTTTAAGCTTTGCGAGGGATTTGTTGAAGAATTCTTGTGAAATCATATCTTTCTCTTCAATTGGCAGCTCATCTTTTAAACGCATAAATTGTCCAGCGAGTAAGTTCCCAAGCACCTTCCTTTGCATTCCTTTTCGTTCCTCCACACTCTCTGTATCCTCTTCTTCTAATTCTTGCCTTTCGGGTTCAATGTCTAAAAATAGGCTGATTACCTTGGAAGGAGCAATCCTTCTGCTTTGCAATTTTTCAGGCTCTGGTGTTTCATCTATTTTTTCTGGCTTAGATTCGACGTTCTCTCCTTCTGCAAACGGCTCAACTGGGGTATCGTATTCTATAAGCTGTCTGACATCTCTCCTAAAATCTAATTCCATTCTTACTCTTTTCCTATAATGATATTCATCATATTCATTTGCCTTATCTTGCAATAACTCTATCTTTTGATTAATTCGCTCTATTGTCCTTAATGCTTTTTCATCATAAAGTCCTTGTTGTGTATCAGCTATGTGTACCTCCGCTCCTATATGGAACTTGTATATATCTTTACCATTCTCTCCTTCACCTCTTTCTCCTTTACCTTCTTTAAATAAAGCTACAACTCCTGCTCGTATATTTATGTCTCCTATTTTACTAATCATTGTCTCTATTAAATTATGCTCCAAGCTCTCCCTTAGTGACTCTAATAAATTTGTATCGATATCAGTGTCTACGTATGAGGTAGCGCATAGCATCTCTATTAATTCTTCTGGGTCTATTGTTTCTACTGGGATTACTGGATTAATCTCTGTGCCTGTAGCCTCTCTATATTGTTTCTTTGCATTTTCTAATCCTCCTACTTTTTTTCCTTCTTGTCCATTTTTCCCTTCTTGTGCCTCTTGCCATAAGGAAAGTAATTCATTAGGAATATTCAAATAGCGTTTTTCCACAAAATCAGAATGACTAAATTTAATATTCAATAAATCAATGACACTCAGTTCATTCCAGAAATCAATGAGTCCATCAGAAATGTCCCCACCTTTAAATAATTTTTCTTTTATCTCAGCAGCTACTAATCCTAAATAGGCCTCTTTTATTTCTCGTTCTTTTTCTAATTTTGCTAACTTTAAATCAATCAAAGCTTCAAAGTAATTAAATAGCATACCGGTTGGTATATCCAACTTATTACCAAGTGCACCAAAAATTTCACTTAGGCTGGAGTTAATATTTAACATTGCTCCCCCCAACCACTCCTTATCTTTATGTTGGGCTAATGCGGCCAAATTCAGGCCAAAGTCTCTAAATATGCCAGGTAGTGTTTTATCTAATTTGGCTAATTCATCCTCAAATGCCTTTAATGCATCATCTACCTGGGGATTCTGACGGCGATAATCCTTCTCAAATTCTTCTAATGCAGGTTCTAAGACATCATCGAGACATTCAATAATTTTGCCATTTTTATCTAGTTCTCTACCGTTGCCTATAAGCCGATTTCTGAGACGACTATTTTCTTTTAGTTCTCGTTGCTCTAGTAATTTTTGTCTAGCAAATAACCCTCGCCCAAGGACTCTCACAGGATCAACTGACACATAATCCTTGACTGATTCATCATAAAGTCGAATCTCTAAGTGTAGATGTGGAGTCTCTGAATTTTTTGAAGCATTACCACTTGTTCCGGTATAGCCTATTATCTCTCCACCCTTAACTTCTACACCGTCTTCAATTCCTCTTATAGTTCTCGATAAATGCGCATAAGTACTCTTCATTCCATTCTCGTGGTCAATAATTACTCTACGGCCAAGACCTTTTTTATCATCCGGATCACCTTTAACATAAGCTCTTCCTCCTGCTATAGCATAAACCTCAGTACCCTCCTCAGCAGCGATATCAAAACCATAATGAAAATGCGGTAGGGTACTATTATATAAGCGCTGCCTAAAATCATATCCTGCAATCGGCTCAAGCTCTCTTCCTTTTATAGGAAATGCCATTTTTGTCTCTTGTAATTGTTCTGTATATTTCTCAATCAGTTCCTTGGAAGATTCAATTATCCAGTCTGCCTCAACCATTCCTACTGTCACATCATAGAAATACTTGGCTGTATTTTTATCCCATTCGCCTGTTGTTTTTAATCCGCCTCTGGCCTGGAATTTCTTAATAAGCTCGGCTACATTGTCTAAATAGACAAATATATCTTTTTCTTCTTCTCCATCATAATCCTCATCATCTTCGACTCTGTAATTAAGCTCGTAAGGATCAAATATCCCAAGTATGTCTCTGTGATGCTCAGCCAATGCTCTTTCTATAAGAAGTGCTTTTACTGCCTTTCGGGTAATCTCATCCCACTTGCCAGTCTCTTTTTTTAGTACATTTTGTGTAGCCTCATCCCACTTATCAGCCCATCGCAGAGAAGACTCCCTTTGGATATTCTTTAAAACCTCTGTCATCTTAAATGTAAACAGATCAGACCATTCAAAAGGATCGCGCTCGCCAACTAAACCTAAATCATTTTTTAATAAACGGTAGAGCTTTTCTACATAACGGCTCCTATCCCCTATGCTTAACTCTATATTATCTAAGCCTATTAATGAGCGCTGGGCTTCTATTTGAGCATACATCTTTTGATATTCATAATCCTCTTTAGATAATCTATCAATTTCTTTTAAAATTTCTTCTCGTCTCTTATCATCATTTTCAGAATTATACTCACTCTTTTTAAATAATTCTACTGTAAGCTCATTTAGCCTTTTACGAATTTCTCCTAATTTATCTCTTGAATATTCATCTTCCATATTTTCTGTATATCTTGTCCAACTCTCCGCACTCTGACCATTGACCGCCTTAAGTTCTGATCGTTTTTGTTTTAGAATGTCCTGGGTTACTTCTATTGCTTGTTTGATATCGCCTGACTCAATCGCCTGTTTAATACTATTGATATCCTCTTCATCAATATTGTCCATAGTAGAAACTATATTGGCTAAATCCAGGAATTTTTGTTTAATCCAAGGATTATGTTCAATGGTATCTCCATCTTTAGCAACCTCTCCATCCTTACCAACCTCTCCATCCTTAGTAGCAGCATCTTTCTCTTTAGTATCAGCGTCTTTCTTTTTAGTACCAGTATCTTTCTCCTGTTTAATTACATCTAAAGCGTAAAATTTAGAGAGGAGATTGTTTAGATCACGGATGGATTTAGTTAATTCATTGCCTAATAACTCTTTTTCATATGAACTAATCTTTGGCCAAATATTTTCTAATTCTGTCTTGACTAAATCTACAGCTTCGCTAATCTTTCCTTCTTCTAACAGTGGCAATAAATCAATGCTTAGTTTGTTCAAAGTTAAAAATGTAATTAAATCTTGCAGTAATTGTTTATACGCTTCTTCATCTACTTCTCTTATCTGCTCTAAACTAAACAGGCTGTCTAAAAGATTAGAATAATCGTATAAGTCTTGGCCAATCTCTGCCAATTTCTGTTCATCCCTAAATAATATGGCCTTGATTTTGTCCCACAGGCTCTCTTCTTCGCCTTCCGTATAGTCTCTCTCCATTTGTCTTAAAGATAAATCAAATCTGACCTTGCCTAATTCATCTTTAAGCCAATCTTTTGCTTCCTGCCACTCATATTTTTCTATGTGCTCAATAAATTGAACAAATTCTTCATTTGTCTTTAATTTTTCTGGTAAATAAGAAATTATCAATTCGTAAATCTCTTGGTCATCTTGGCTAATTTGCTTATCTGAGGATTTGAATTTAGTAGGTACTATTATTGCTAAGCTTTTCTGTAAATATTCTAATAAAGAAATTTCATCTTGAAGCTCTCTTATCCGACCTTCTAAACCTTCTGCCGCAGGTTCTTGATCCTCTGCTGTAATCTTTGCTAATATCTGTTTTTTTGTACGATCGGTCTGTAATCTCTCTAATTTCAATTCAATTAATTTATCTCTTAATTCACCTTCATCAGGACTTTCTCGCAGTTCAGCTTCTTTTAATTCAATCTTTTTGGGGAGTTTTAATTCCTCGATAAGGTTCTTTTTGGATTCTGGGCCTAAATCTAATTCTCCTGTAATTCCATAGACTCTTTGTAAGTATTCAATTGCCCTTTGAATATCTTCATCCGTATAATCAATATCAATTCCTTGCTGACCATAGTAAGCAGAAAACATACTTAATTTATCACGCAGCTTATCCTGTCTTTCTTTATCAAGGATAAAGAACCCTAAATATCCAGCTTGTTTCAATAATTCCTCTATCTTTGTAGAAGTAATATCTTGGCTATTTGATAACTCATCTAATTCTTCTATTTCTTCTTCTTGCGATGGCTTAAGATTTTCTTGTATTTGGCTAATCTTTATATCTAACCAAGGCGAGACAACCTCTGTGCGGGTCTTGGGTTCATCTAACCTTTCTTTCATATTAGGATATAAACTATCTATAATTACTTTTCTTACTTCTCTTAAATTCTGTAATCTTTCCTTTTCTTTTTCTGTCAATTCTTCTTCTGAAGATTCTTCCTTTTCCTCTAATCTACTTATGGTGCGGTCAATATTTGCAACTTCTTGTTTCTCCTCAGCAAATTCTGAGTCTTTTGTTGCTTTAAGCCAACGAACTACTAGGTCATCTATTGTTTCTGGATTATTTTCTAAATCATCACCAAGCTCTTGGGCCAAACGAGCAAATAAATCTTCTAAGCCTGTTTCATCTATACCTAAGTCACTTAAGTCTATTTCTAAGTCACCATTTAAGATTTTAATTTTTCCCTCAGTTCTCTGCAAAAGTTTCACACTCTCCATATAATCTAATCTGGCTTTTTCTCTTTCTTGGTCAGTGTATGTATCATCTTCTAAGCGTAATTGTGCTCTTATATTTGTATTTATTTGTCCTTGTCTTTGAGTAAGCAATTTTCTAAGTTCTGTTCTATTTCTAATGTGTGTTTCTAATTTTGCCTTTTCTTCTTTTTTCGGTGGATGTATTGCCCAGACGCTTCTCATCTGCAAACCCGGCTTTTTAATAAAATCTTCTGACCAGTTGCTGTTTTTCATTAGTTCGTAATTGAATTTATGCTTCG